>CAMCWW010000003.1:0-89190 GCA_945882935.1 Opitutus sp. GAS368 | reverse complement strand
AGGAAGAACGGGAGAAACTCTTTGGTGAAACCGCAGCCGAGAATCGCCAAGCCGCCGATGAGGTGGGAGAAGGCGAGGAATTTCTCGGGGTTAAATTTCCGGTCGGCCCACTGATTGCTGAAGAACATGCCGACGATCGAGGCGACCGGGAAGGCGTTCAGAATCAGCGACTGTTGTCCGGGCGTGAAGCCGAGGCTGGGCAAGTAACCGAAGATCAACGGGAGCCAAGCGCCCCAGATGAAAAATTGGAGCACCATCATGAAGAAGAGCCGGCCTTTGCAGGAAGAAACAACGTGCGTCATATAAAAACGGGGTGACTGAAAATCGGCGGCTAGCCGACAATGATTAAACCGGCAAGAATTGCGCTCCTGCCTCATCAGGCCAAGCCGGAATAAAAAAGAATGTTCGGATAAATTCCCGTTTCCTTTCGCCTCAAATCCTCTTCCAGTTTCCGTCGTGCTTCCGATCACCCCCATCTTGAAAATGCACCGTCTTTACTTGGTTGTTTTGCTCGTCGTCGCCGCATCCTGCGGCCGGGCCGCGCCCCCCGCCGGCTTCACCCCGCTCTTTAGCGGCACCGATCTCGTTGGCTGGCGCGGCGGCGACACCTACGACCATCGCAAGCTCATGGCCCTTCCGCCCACCGAGCGCGACGCCTTGGTTACCAAATGGACCACAAGCCTCACCGCCCTCAAGGACGGCAAACCGCATTGGTCCGTTGATGCCGGCGAATTGCTCAACGACGGCCTCGGCGGCTACGCCACCACCGTGCGCGACTACGGTGACTTCGAGTTGCTCGTCGATTGGAAGATCACCACCGGCACCGACTCCGGCCTCTACTTGCGCGGCGTGCCTCAGGTTCAAATTTGGGATCCCGCCATGCCTGACCCCAAAGGCCACGGCGCCGCGAAAGGCTCGGGCGGTCTTTGGAACAACGCCAAAACTTCCCCCGGCCGCGACCCCCTCGTCCGCGCCGACCGCCCCGTCGGGAGGTGGAACCGCTTCCGCGTCATTATGGTCGGCAGCCGGGTCAGCATCTGGCTCAATGACCAACCCGTCGTCGACCACGTGATCCTCGAGAATTTCTACGACAAAAATCTCCCGCCCGCCCAGCGGCGCCCGATTCCCGCGCGCGGCCCGATCCAACTTCAGACCCACGGCGGCGAGACCCGTTGGCGCAATCTCTTCGTTCGCGAAATCGGTCCCGCCGAGGCCACCCGTATCCTCGCCGCCCGCGGCAACGAGGGGTTTCAGCCGATCTTCAACGGTAAAAATCTCGACGGTTGGGCCGGGCCGCTCGAAGCCGTCGCCGCCAGAGACGGCGCGCTCGTCTGGCAAAAGGGCAAGGGCGGCACAATCTACTGGAACCGCGAGCTCACCGATTTTCACGCCCGACTGCATTTCAAACTGCCGCCTGCCGGTAACAATGGTCTCGCTTTACGCTATCCCGGCACCGGCGACCCGGCCTACGTGGGCATGTGTGAACTTCAGGTGCTCGACGATCACTACGAGCGGATAAAGGGTCCCATCGACCCGCGCCAAGCCCACGGCTCGGCCTACGGCATGGTGGCCGCCGCCCGCGGTTATCAATTCCCCATCGGCGAATGGAATTTTCAGGAAGTTTCCGTCCTCGGCTCCCGCGTCCGCGTCGAGCTCAACGGCACAGTTATCCTTGATGCCGATCTCGCCACCGTCGATCTGCCTTCGGTCCTCGCCGGCAAACCCCACCCGGGCAAGGACCGCCCATCCGGCTTTTTCGGTTTCGCCGGTCACAACGACCCGGTCGAGTTCCGCGATATTCTCCTCAAGTCCCTGTAACGCTTTTTCTCTCCCCCCAACTGCCATGCTCACCCGCCGCCACTTCCTCCGCAATTCGTCCACCGTCGCCGTCAGCGGCCTCGTCGCCTCCGCCACGCTCAGTCGCGCCGCAGATTCATCCACTCCCGCTCCTTCGGTCATTAAGGTTGGCCTCATCGGCTGCGGCGGGCGCGGCACCGGCGCCGCCCTTCAGGCCCTCAAGGCCGATCCCGGCGTGCGCCTCACGGCCCTGGCCGATGTGTTTTCCGACCGGCTCGATTCCAGTCTGGCGACGCTGAAAAAAATGACCGCCGTCGCCAACCGGATCGACGTCACCCCGGCCACGTCGTTCGTCGGGCTCGACGCCTATCAAAAGGTCATCGACAGCGGCGTTGACGTCGTCCTCCTCGCCTCGACGCCCGCCTTCCGCCCCGAGCACTTCCGTGCCACCGTGGCCGCCGGAAAACACGTCTTCTGCGAGAAGCCCGTCGCCGTCGACGGCCCCGGTATTCGCTCGGTCCTCGCCTCCGCCGCCGAGGCCCAGCGCAAAAATCTCTCGGTCATGTCCGGTTTCTGCTGGCGCTACGACCCGCGCATGCGCGCCACCGTTGCCCAAATTCACGCCGGCGCCATCGGCGATCTTCGCGCGATCATCGCGACCTATCACACCGGCACGCTTACCACGAAATTCCCCGGCACGCGCACCCCCGGCCAGACCGACCTAGAGTGGCAATTGCGCAATTGGTATAACTTCACCTGGCTTTCCGGCGACCACCTCGTCGAACAGGCGATCCACAACGTCGACAAGATCGCGTGGCTAATGAAGCAGGAAATGCCCTCGCAGGCCATCGCCGTCGGTGGTCGTACGGTCCCCGCCTACGGCAACACTTACGATAATTTCAGCGTCGCCTACGAATACGCCAGCGGAGTCCGCGCCACCCTTTCGTGCCGCCAGCACGACGGCGTCTACAACGAGGTCACCGACTATGTGATGGGCACCGAGGGCATTTTCTCGAACGGCCGCCTCGCCACCCAGGGGATAACCGGCAAGACCAACTGGAAATACACCGGCCCCAACCGCGACATGTATCAGGTCGAGCACGATGAACTCTTCGCCGCCATCCGCGCCGGCAAACCCGTCAACGACGGCATCAGTATGGCCCACAGCACGCTCATGGCCATCATGGCGCGCATGGCCGCTTACACCGGCCAAGTCGTCACTTGGGATCGCGCGCTCAACTCCGAAGAGATACTCGTGCCCGCCACCCTCGACTGGAACGCCCCGCGCCCCGTGGCCGCCCGCGCCATCCCCGGCCAAACCAAGCTCGCCTGATTTTCACCATGAACCGCCGCGACTTCCTGCTCTCTTCCGCCGCGCTCGCCGCGCTCGCTCCTTTCGCCCGCGCCCAGCCCGCCTCCGTTAAAAAACGCGCGCTCAAAAAGGGTTTCATGTATGGCACCTTCGGCGGCCCAAATCTTGAAAAACTGAAACTCGCCGACCGCTTTACCCTCCTGCGTGCCGCCGGCTTCGACGGAGTCGAAGTCAACAGCGCCATGACTCAGACCGAGGTCCTCGCCGCCCGCGACCAAAGCGGTCTCGCCATCCCGAGCGTGGTCATCTCGACGCATTGGGCGAAGCCGCTCTCCGACCCCAATCCCGCCACGCGCGAAATCGGCCTCGAAGGTCTCAAACAAGGCCTGCGCGACGCCAAGGCCTACGGCGCCAGTTCCGTTTTGCTCGTCCCCGCCGTCGTCACCAAGGAAACGTCCTACGCCGACGCCTACACCCGCTCCGTCGCCGAGATCGCCAAAGCCGTGCCGCTCGCCGAATCGCTCGGTGTCGTGATCGCGATCGAGAATGTTTGGAACCGTTTTCTCCTCAGCCCGCTCGAGGCCGTCGCCTACACCGACTCCTTCAAGAGCCCGATGGTCCGCTGGCACCTCGACGTCGGTAACATCGTCAACACCGGCTGGCCCGAGCATTGGATTCGCACCCTTGGCCCGCGGATCGTCAAAATTCACGTCAAAGAATACAGTCGGAAAATCCGCGACGAGAAGGGCCCCGGCGCCGGCTTCAAAGTCGATCTTTTCGAAGGAGACAGCGATTGGCCCAAGGTCCTCGCCGCCCTGGACGAGGTTGGCTACGCCGGCTGGATGATCACCGAGCAGTATCGTCCGCCCGGCCTCGAAGACGCCGCGTGGCTGGCCCAACTTTCCGCCAAGCTCGACGCCGTCATCGCCAGCTAAGGCATCACCCTGTTGCCCGCCGCCTTGCCCGTCCCAACTCCCATCCCGCTCCCGGCTGGTTTGTCATCTATTAAGTGACACGTGTAGCGGGGCCCGATTCGGGAAAAAACCGAAGAAGTCGTCTTAACGCTGTGCGCCACGCGCGGAAATTTGCAGCGGTCGCACTGGCAGCGTTAACGGTCTCGCTCGCGCAAGAGCGCCGCGAATTCGTCGAGCCCCACATGGGCACGCTGTTTCGCCTCGTAGTCTATTCCCAAGCGCCGGCCGACTCCGCCGCCCGCGCCGCCTTTGACCGCATCGCCGAACTCGACCGCACGTTTTCCGACTATAACGAGGCCAGCGAACTTTCACGCCTCTGCCGCCAACCGGCCGGGACGCCCTTACCGGTCAGCGCCGATCTCTTCGCGATCCTGCAAATCAGCCAAGATCTCGCCGCAAAAACTCACGGCGCCTTCGATGTGACCCTGGGCCCTTTGACCCGCCTCTGGCGGGAATCCCGACGGGCCCGCGCACTTCCCACCGCAGATGCGCTCGCCTCCGCCCGGCGCGCCGCCGGCTTCGCCCACCTGCACCTCGATCCGGCGCGGCAGACCGCGACCCTGCTCCGCCCCGGCATGGCACTCGATCTCGGCGGCATCGCCAAAGGCTACGCGGCCGATGCGGCGCTCAACCGGCTGACCCAACTCGGATTTCCCGCCGCCATGGTCTCAGCCAGCGGCGATCTCGCCCTCGGCGATCCTCCACCCGGCAAACGCGGCTGGACCATCGAGCTTGCGCCCTTTGGCGACGCAACCGCCACGCGGACGACTCTCGTCCTCGTTCACGCCGCTGTCTCCACCTCGGGCGATGCGGAGCAATTCGTCGAAATTGGCGGCGTGCGTTTTTCCCACATCGTCGATCCCGCCACCGGTCTTGGCCTCACGCGGTCCGTCGCCGTCACCGTGGTGGCTCGCCGCGCCACGGTCGCCGACGCCCTTGCCACTGCCTGCAGCGTGCTCGACCCGGTTGCCGCCCAACGGCTCACCGACGCCTCACCCGAGCCCGTGCGTCTCATCGTCCACCGCCGCGACCCCGTCGCCCGGCTCACTTCACCATGAAACTCATCGCCGGCCTGCTCGTCCTCTGCGCCTCCGTCCTTCCCGCGTTCTCCGCACCGGAATTCGACCCCCAGGAACTCGCTCTCGTCCGCCAGATTCGGGAAAAAATTCTCGCCGCCGCCGCGAGTCCCACCGCGGCGGCCTACGAGGAAAAAATTCCCGACACCACCGTCACCTTCAGGCTGCAACCGATCCCGGCCGGCACATTCTTGTTGGGCAGCCCGCCCACCGAAAAAAACCGCCAACCCGACGAAGGCCCGCAAACCCGCGTCGCTCTGCCCGCGTTCTGGATCGGCCAACACGAAGTGACTTGGAGCGAATACGAAATCTTTATGTTCGCCTCCGATGCGGTCGGTCGCACCACGAAGACCGAGGCCGACGCCGTCTCGCACCCCACGAAACCCTACGTCGAAATGAGCTTCGGCATGGGCCGCGAGGGTTATCCCGCGATCAGCATGACCCACCACGCCGCATCAAAATACTGCCAATGGCTCAGCGCCAAGACCGGCCGCTTCTACCGCTTGCCCACTGAGGCCGAGTGGGAATACGCCGCACGCGCCGGCACGACGACCGCCTATTCCTCCGGCGACGATCCCGCCGCCGTCGCCGCTTACGCTGTCTTCAGCACCGACAAATACGGCAAAGTCGGCAGCAAGAAACCGAATGCCTGGGGACTTTACGATCTGCACGGCAACGTATCCGAATGGACTCTGGATCAATACGAGCCCGACGCCTACACCCGCCTCAAAGGTGATCCCGCCGCCGCCTCATGGGTGCGCTCCACGCAGCCTTACCCGCATGCCGTGCGCGGCGGCAACTGGAGCGACGGTCCCGAACTCTTGCGCAGCGCTGCCCGCCGCGGATCAAGTCCGGATTGGAAGATGCTCGATCCGCAGCTGCCAAAGAGCGTGTGGTATCACACCAGCGCCCCGTGGATCGGTTTCCGCATAGTGCGCCAAGCGACGATCCCCTCGGCCGAGGAGCTGTATCGCATCTGGAACAACGGCGTCGCGCTCGACCATTAACCCTTGAATCCGCAGCAGCCCAACCCTCCAAATTTATTAACCACGGATGCACCCGAATTAACCCGGATAAAGCCGGGGAACCGGCTTCACCTCATGGGTGAGTCGTTCGCTGCTCCCATCTGTTTGGTATCCGGGTCCATTCGGGTCTAGCCGTGGTTCAACGGCCGTTTTTAAGTTCAAAGCATAAAGCCGCGTGTCGGCGATCGCCGGTTCGTCCTCGACCACCAAAATTCGCGGCCGCTCGGCCACGCGGCCATTGGAAGCTAAACCGTCAATCCCAGCCCCTCATCCACGCCGAGGTGCAGGTTCATGCACTGGATCGCCGCGCCCGATGCGCCCTTGCCCAGATTGTCGAGCCGCGCGACCACGACCGCCTGATCGGCGTGCCCAAACACCGCGAGATCGCACCGGTTCGTGCCGTTGGCCGCCTGCACGTCGAAGAAACCGCCATCCAGCACCGCCTCGTCATCGAAGGGTAACACGCGGATGAAGCGCTCGCCCGCATACGTCTCCGTGAGTGCGTGGTGCAACGCTGCCGGCGAGGGTGCGGCCGGCAACTGCCGCAGTGGCAGCGGCACCGTAACCGCCAGCCCTTGATAGAAATTGGCCACCACCGGACTGAAAATCGGCGGATGCACGAGTCCGGTGTGAACCCGCATTTCGGGCAGATGTTTGTGCATCAGCCCGAGCGCGTAAGGCCGCGGACTGGTCAGTTTTCCCGGCAACGGCGACTGCTCGTAGTCGGCGATCATTTTTTTCCCGCCTCCGCTGTAGCCGGTGAGCGAAAACACTGAGAGCGGAAAATCCGTCGGCACCAGGCCGCGCTGGACGAGCGGCCGCACCGCGAGGGCGAACGCGGTCGCATGGCAACCGGGGTTGGCGATGCGTTTGCCCGTGCGGATGGCGGTGCGATACGACGCCGCGAGTTCCGGCACGCCGTAGACCCAGGCCGGATCGATGCGGTGTGCCGTCGAGGCGTCGATCACGCAGGTGCGGGGGTTGGTCACGAGCGCGGCCGATTCCTTCGCGGCGACATCGGGCAGGCAGAGGAACGCGACGTCGGCCGCATTGAGCTGCGCGGCGCGCGCGGCCGGGTCTTTGCGGTGCGCAGCGTCGATGACGAGCAGCTCAATATCCGCGCGCACGGCAAGCCGCTCGTGGATTTGGAGCCCCGTGGTGCCCTCGTGGCCGTCGACAAAAACCTTGGTTCTCATAGCAACGGCCAGCATCGCCCGCGCCATGGAGGTCGGCAAGACCCGAGGTGGTCTCCGGACAAAACTCAACCCGCGCTCAGCTTCGCGATCACCGCCGGCAACAGCGCATGCTCGGCCGCGTGCACCTTCGCCGCGAGGCTCTCCAAAGTATCGCCCGCCTCGATCCGCACGGCCGCTTGGTCGAGGATCGGCCCGCCGTCCACCTCGGCCGTCACCCCGTGCACCGTGCAGCCGGTGATTTTTACCGCCCGCCGAAAGGCCTGCCCGATGCCGTCCAGCCCCGGAAAACTCGGCAGCAAACTCGGGTGCAGATTAATGATTTTCCCCGCAAACGCGGTGAGAAACCCCGGCTTGATCACGCGCATGAAACCCGCGAGCACGACCAAATCGGCCTGCGTCGCCTGCACCGCCGCGATGAACCGCGCCTCGCCTTCGCCCTCGAGCTTCGTCTTGAACGGAGCGGGATCGATGTAGCTCGCCGGCACCCCGAAACGCGGGCCGAGCGCAAGAATTCCCGCGTCCGGGTTGTCCGCCAGAATCTGCACGACGCGCGCGCGCCCAAGTTTACCCGCCTGCTGGGCGAGGAGGATCGCCTCGGCATTGGAGCCGCGGCCGGAACCGAGAATAACAACACGCATCGAATTCAAATTTCCCCCACCGCCTTGATCCGCGCGATCAACGCCGTCGTGCTGAACCCCGGGAGAAACGGCATAAACTCAATCTTGGCACCGCAAGCTTGCAGCGCGCCGCGTTCGCCGGGATCGAGCTTTTCAAGCGTATAGTCGCCGGCCTTGCAGTAAACATCGGGTCGGAGCGCCTCGATCTCCGCCGTGAGCCGCGGCTCGCGGAAAATGATGACCCCCGAGACAAACCACAACGCACCGAGCGCATACGCACGCTGTTCTTCGTTCTGGATGGGACGCAACGGCCCCTTCAACGCTTTGACCGACGCATCCGAATTAATCGCGACGTAAAGCTCCTGACCCAGACGCCGCGCTCCATTGAGATAGTGAAGGTGCCCCGTATGCAGGAGATCGAACGCCCCGTTGGTGAGCACCAGCGATTTGCCGGCGGCGCGCAGTTTCGCCCGCGCCGCGACTGCTTGCTCGAGCGTGAGCAACTTGGGATTATCGAGCATCGGGGCGGCCACGGTCAGATTCGATAGACCATGTACGCGGTGGTCAGAAGAACTTTTTCGCCTTCTCGAAAAAACTCTTCGAAGTCGGTTCGGCCGCATCACCGCTCACGCGGGCGAACTCCTCGAGCAAGCGGCGTTGGTCCGCTGTGAGCGAGGTCGGCACCTCGACTTGCACGCGCACGAGTTGATCACCTTGGCGACCACCGCGGAGCGAGGGCATCCCCTTTTCCCGCAGGCGGAAGGTCGTGCCACTGGCGGTGCCGGCCGGAATCTTGAGCGAGCCTTTGCCGAAGAGCGTCGGCACCTCGATGCTGCCGCCGAGCGCGGCGAGGGTGAACTTGATCGGGATCTCGCAAGACAACGAATCGCCGTCGCGCTCAAAGAGTTCGTGATCCTTGACCGTGATAACGATGTAGAGATCGCCGGCCGAACCGCCCGCCACTCCGGCTTCGCCGTTGCCGCTGGAGCGAAGGCGAGAACCCGTTTCGACGCCGGCCGGAATACGGACATTGATCTTGGTCGTCTGGGGCGTGCGACCTGCGCCGCGGCAAACCGAACACGGTTTTTCGATTTTTTGGCCGGAGCCGCCGCAGGTCGGGCAAGCTTGGGTAAACGTGATGATACCGCCGGAGCGGCGGATTTGACCCGCGCCGCGGCAGGTCGGGCAAGTCACGCGCTTCGAACCGGGCTCGGCGCCCGCACCAGCACACCGTTCGCACGTCATCGCCTTACGGAAGGAAATCTCCTTTTCTAGGCCGCGCGCGGCATCTTCGAGCGTGATTTCCAGATCGTAGCGCAGGTCGGAGCCGTCGCGGTCACCGCCGCTCCCGCCACCTCCGCCGCCGCCAAACATTTCATCGAAGATTCCTCCGCCACCACCGCCGCCGCCACCGCGACCTTGTTGGCCAAAAACTTCGCGGAAGATATCGAAGGGATCATGGAACCCGCCACCGCCGGCCGCCGGGCCACGCGCGCCACCGCCGGGGCCTTGGAAAGCCGCGTGACCATAGCGATCATAGGCCGCGCGTTTTTCCGGATCTTTTAGCGCCTCATAGGCTTCGGAAACTTTCTTGAACGTCTCTTCGGCCTCTTTGTTGCCGGGATTTTTGTCCGGGTGAAACTGCACGGCCTTTTTGCGGTAGGCCTTTTTCAGATCTTCCTCGTTAACGTTTTTTTGGACGCCGAGTAATTCGTAGTAATCTTCCTTCGCCATAAGAATTTAGTGCTCGTTCGTAAGAGTGAGGGGGAGCCGGTCAAATGACCGCCGGTTGGGCTGGGCCGCTCGAGACGACGACGGACGCGGGGCGAAGCAATCGTCCATTCAGCGCGTAACCCGTGCGGACGACCGTGAGCACGTGTTCCGCCGGCACTTCGGCGCTCACGGCGTGCGAGATGGCCTCGTGTTGGTGCGGATCAAAGGGTTGGCCGGCGGGATTGATCTCTTTCAATCCGTGATTGCCGAGGGCGCTCTTCAGCTGGGTGAGCACCATGTCGACCCCGCCGGTAAGCGTCTTGAGGTCAGCGTTCGGTTGTTTGGCGGCAGCTAGGCCGAGAGCGAGGTTGTCGACTACCGGCAGTAAATCTTCGAGCACGCGGGCCGCGGAGAAAAGCCGAAGCTCCTCTTTTTCGCGGAGGGTGCGTTTGCGCAAATTCTCGAGGTCGGCGGCCGTGCGCATGAAGCGGTCGTAGTTGTCGGCGGCCTCCTTCTTCGCGGCCGCGATGAGCGCGGTGGAGTC
The DNA here is from genome assembly GCA_945882935.1 of Opitutus sp. GAS368. GTDB lineage: Bacteria > Verrucomicrobiota > Verrucomicrobiia > Opitutales > Opitutaceae > Tous-C4FEB. The sequence goes on along the minus strand of CAMCWW010000003.1, from coordinate 78,936 downwards.
AACCGCCGGCGGCGCTTCGGCGGGCGCGGGCGCGGGCGTTGCAGCCGCGGCGGCGGCATCAGGAGTGGGCACAGAGGCAGATTCGGATAACGGATTCATGGCAAGAGCGGCAGACCTAACTACGGCTTCCGGGTTTCTTCAAGCCTGTCGAGAAACCCCCGGAAGACTTCACCCGGTTTATCCTCTGCGGCTTTCCGTGAGCCGCCTCTCCCTATCGCCGCCTCGTTTAGGACCCTTCTGAAATCCCGCGGCAAAAAGGGCGCGAGCTCCACCGCGACCTCGGGCTCAGCCAAGCCACGCAAAATCTCAGGCCCAAAAAGCTGACCGGCACTCGAAATAGAGCCGAATCGTTGATCCAGCTCCAAGGCAAACGTGCGCACGCGCGGTTTAGCTTCGGAGTAGTCGGCTAACACCAACGTATCGAGCCGGAGGCGCAATTCACGGATCAAAAAGGGCGATTTCGCGCTTGGCGGCCGGGTCACAGGTCCCGCGAAATTGGCCCGGAACGATTCAAGATTCGTCGGACCGTAGGCGCGTCTGACCAAGGTGATTTGGCGCACATCGACCGAGAGCGTGCTGATCACGAAGCGTTCACCAAAAAGGGAACAGACATCGGCATCCGCTTCGAACGCACGCACCTGCAGGCAATCGAGTGAGGGAAAATTCGACGGGTTGGTCATTACCAAGCCCCGCAGCGAAACCCGGCCCGTGAAGGGATTCGCCGCGAGGCTTGTGATTTTGGCATCAAACCCCGTGCGGTCGAGCACCGCCCGAGTGAACAGAGACGGCAGCAACGTCATCCACGCCAGCGAGCCGACCGCGCCCATGACGACCAACAGGACCATCAGCCGCCAACCGCAACCACCCCGTTGCCGATTTCGAGCCGGTCGCCTGCGGCCCGGTCCGATCATCCCGCAAAATTCTCCGTCACCAGCACAATCGAGGTCGTTTCAGCGACAAACGCGAAAGCGGCACCAAACGGCAACAAGGCGTTAGTGCCGCGTTCCAGCCGTTCGCCACCGCCCTTCACCGTTCCGCTCACGACGCTGAGGATGCGCGGTTGCTCTCCGCCCGAGATGTGCAATCGCTCCCCGGCGCCCAAGACTGTGCGTTTGATCGAAAATTCCGGGCAGTCAGCAATCACGCCCGACGTCGGCGCAGCCCGGACCGGTTTCGGCTCAAAGTCCTTCCAGTCAATCGAACGCAGCGACTGCTCGACATGCATCTGCCGAGGTTTGCCGTCGAGGCCCACCCGCCCCCAGTCATAAACCCGGTAGGTCGTGTCCGAATTCTGCTGAATCTCCAAGATGAGATTCCCCGCGTCGATGGCGTGGACCTGGCCGCTGTGAACCAAAATCGAGTCTCCCGCCGCCACCGGGAAGCGGTGCACACACGTCTCGACCGTCGCGGAGGAGACGGCCTTTACAAACTGCTCCTGCGTCACGCCGCACCTGAGGCCCACAATCAGCTGGGCTCCCGGCCCGGTGGCCGCGATATACCAGTTCTCGGTTTTGGGTTCGCCTTTGAGTTCCCCCGCGACCGAGGCCGGCGGATGCACTTGCAGGCTGAGCCGCTCGCGACAATCGAGCCACTTGACCAACATGGGAAACGGCTTCTCGACCGGCCATTTTGGACCCATAATCACCGCTCCGTGCTTGGCTATAACCTGCCGCAACGTGCGCCCGGCGTGTTTGCCGTTGGCGACGACCGACTGGGCCTCCGGTCGGTCGACAATCTCCCAGCTTTCGCCGATCGGCCCCGTATCGGGCAAGGTGCGGCCCAACGCAGCTTCCAACGCTCGGCCGCCCCACACGCGCTCTTGATAAATCGGACGAAAAATTAGGACTTCGGGCATATTTTGAATCAATGAAAGTGATTAAGGTCGGTCCGGGGCGGGGGGGGTGTTTACATTTGACCGGTCCGGCCGATAGCGTGCTAGTTACTGCGACTTAGAGACGGCCAACACAAATGCGCAAGAACGAGACTTCAAACTCAAACGACGGACCCTCTTTCCAAGCTCCGCGCTACCGGCCAAACTGGACCGTGGCCCTCACCTGCTTGCTCGCCGGGGTCTTCGTCACGGTCGCTTTGTTGGCTTACGATCCGTCGCAAAGCAGCGGCATAGGGACAGGCCCCAGGCCAAAAAACCCGATGGGCTGGGTGGGCGCCGACATCATTTGGGCGTTATTGGTCAGCATCGGTGCGAGCACATGGCTCTTGCCGGCCTTTTTCGGCTGGACGGCTTACATGGCACTTCGGGCCGCCCGGCATCTTAGCGGCACCCGCGTCATTGCCATGATCATTGCGATCACCGCCTTTTCCGGCCTTTGGGCCATGGTCGATTTTTTTAAAATCAGCGATTATTTCCAGCAAGGCGCCGGTGGAGTAATCGGCACGACCATCTACACGAAACTCCTAGCCGAAGCCGTCGGCAGCTTCGGCTCGGCCATGCTTCTAGGCACGATCTACGCGGTCTCGATGCTCTTTATCTTCACCCGGGATATCGGCACCGAGATCGACAAAATCTTCGCCAGTTTCACCGCGTGGCGTGAAGCCCGGGCCCGGGAAAAAGCCGCTTTGGCCGCCGAGAGCCAGAAAGCCCGCGAAGAACAAGCCAAACAAAGAGCCGCCGGCGCCGCTGCCGGCGTCAGCGCTCGTGATCCCGCGCGCCTCACACCGCAAAACCTCAAAGACGCTGACAACGAGCCCGTGGGGCCGAGCGGCGGCAAGAAAACGTTTGCCGCCAAGTTGGGCGACGACCCCTTGGCTAAGCCTCGCGTGCGGATGTCCCCTCTGCCCGAAAGCGTCGAGGCCCCCGCAGCAAAACCACTGACTGTGCCTGCGCCTCCGCCCCGAGCCCTTTCGCGCACCCCTCAGGCCGCGCCTGCGCCAGTTCCGAGGGTGGGAGAACTCGCCGAAACGGCCACCGATGTTCGCCCGCTTGCCGTCGCGACCACCGGAAAATTCGAGCTCAATATCGTCAAGTCCGAGGAGCCCAAGAAGGCCGCCAAAATCAATCTGCCGCAAAGCGACGACAAAACTTACGAGTTCCCTCCCCTCTCCCTGCTCAAGGAGCAAGCCAAGCCCGACTCGGGCAACAGTGAGCTCGAGCACCGCGCCAACGCCGAGAACCTGCTCCGCATCTTGGGCGAGTTCGGCGTGGAAGTCACCCTCGGCGAAATCCACGTCGGCCCGGTCATCACCCGCTACGAAGTTGTGCCCGCCGCCGGCGTGCGCGTCGAAAAAATCGCCGGCTTGGACAAGAATATCGCTCTCGGCATGAGGGCACAGTCCGTTCGTATTCTCGCGCCCATCCCCGGCAAAGCCGCCGTCGGCGTCGAGGTCCCCAATCAGCATCCGACCGCCGTCGGTATGCGCGAGCTGCTCGAGAGCGAAGATTGGGCCAGCGCCAAGGCTGAGATTCCCATCGCCTTGGGCAAAGACGTCTCCGGCGCTCCGCTTATCTCCGATCTCGCGAAGATGCCCCACTTGCTCATCGCCGGCGCCACCGGTTCGGGCAAATCGGTCTGCATCAATTCCATCGTCGCCTCGATCCTTTACTCCAAGAGCCCGAAGGATCTTCGCCTCATCATGGTCGATCCCAAGGTCGTCGAATTGAAGATCTTCAATTCGCTGCCGCACATGCTCATTCCCGTGGTGACGGAGCCCAAGAAAGTCCCCGCCGCCCTCAAATGGCTTCTCGGAGAGATGGAACAGCGCTACCAACTCTTCGCCAAGGTCAACGCCCGCAACATCGTTGGATTCAACACCCGCAAACGAACCCCGAAATCCGAGAATCCTCCTCCCAGCGAAACGCAGGGCTCGCTCGAGGGGGTCGATCCCATGCTCGACGACGGCGCGGAGATTCCCGAACGCTTGCCCTACATTGTCGCGATCATCGACGAGCTCGCCGACCTTATGATGGTCGCCCCCGCCGAGATCGAAACCAGCATCGCCCGGCTTGCCCAGCTCGCGCGAGCCGCCGGGATCCATCTCATCATCGCCACTCAACGTCCTTCGGTGAACGTCATCACCGGCGTCATCAAAGCGAATCTTCCCTCTCGAATTGCCTTTCAAGTCGCCTCCCAAGTCGACTCCCGAACCATTTTGGATACCAAGGGCGCCGATACGCTCATCGGTCGGGGTGACATGTTGTTCTCCCCGCCTGGCAGCTCCCGTTTGGTCCGTTCGCAAGGCGCCTTCGTCTCCGACGAGGAGGTCATGGCCATGGTTGAATTCCTCAAGAAAAACGGCCCGCCCCAATACGCCCAGTCCGTCCAAGCTCAAATCGACCGCGCCGCCCGCGAGGACGAAGAGGAAGACGGCGAAGGCGACGATGCCGAGGACGACATGGGCGACGACCAAGAGCTCTACACGCAGGCGCTTGATGTGCTTAAATCCACGAAGCGCGCCAGCACCTCGATGATCCAGCGCCGGCTCCGCATCGGCTACAACCGCGCCGCACGCATCATGGATCTCATGGAGGAAAAAGGCATCGTCGGCCCCGAGAACGGCTCCAGCCCCCGCGAAATCTTGGTCGATCTCGATTCGCTCTAACCCCGGCGCATTTCGTACTGACTTCCCCTCTCCCCTAACCTTACTCAGCCCATTATGCAGACCATCGGTGAACGCCTCGAAGACGCCCGCAAACAGAAAGGCATCTCTATTCGCGAGGCCGCCGAATCCACCAAGGTTCGCGGCGAGTATCTCCAGAAATTTGAGAATAACCAATTTGATCTCGGCCTGAGCGAGATTTACGTGCGCGGATTTCTGCGCACCTATTCAAATTTCCTAAAACTCCCACCGGATCGGATTCTCAACGACTATGCTTCGCTCGGCCACGGCGAGCTTCGTCCCCGCCAACCCAGCCGCGAAGTCTACGGTCGCATGGATGTATCCGTTGCTTCCGCCGATGCCCGCGGTGATCGCGGTGCTTCGCCTGCCGCCGAAACGCCCGCCGACAATCAACGCTCGCAACCCAAGCAGTCCCGCAGCCGCACCAATCTCCCTTCGGCCCCGCTCGTGGATCCGGCATTTGCCCTGAAGGCCCTCAAGGTTGTCGGGGGGATCGTCGTCTTTCTCCTCCTGGTCTGGGTCGTCCGCGCCGTCTATCAGAGCGTCACCGGCACTGACATGGCGTCGAAAACGGCCGCCCTCCCACCGGTCGTCACCGCACCCGCTGCCGAGCCCACAATCACCCTCATCGCCCTCGACACCGTGCGGCTGAAAGTGGTTCTTGTATCAGACGGGCGCGTGCTCTTCCCGGATACCAACCTGTCGCGTGGCCAGACCCAAGTGGTGCCAAAACCCGGCCCTGTCTTTATCACGGCCAGCGCCTTGGAGAACGTCGCCATCGAAGAAAACGGGCGGCGAACCAATCTGCGCGACCAAGGATTTAAGGGCTACGACCGCGTGAAACTCGGGCAATAAACCCGCTTCCGGCACGGCGCGCCTCACCCCTTGGGGCGCTTCAACCTTATCGCATCGCCACGGGCGGCCCCAAAACTTCGCGTAGCACCATCGCGCGGCGCAAGCTGCGCGGGTCGCGCAAATCATGCCGTAGTTCGTTGCCGGCCAATTCCCGCCGGGCGATGACCGCCTCGCCCTCGGCCACCACCGCCGCGCGACGCGAAGCCAACACCCGCTGCTCGTGCAACGATTGCAACTCCAGCGCAAGTTGCTCCTGCCGCACCAATGAGGCTTCGAGCGTCTCGGACGCGACCTGAAACGCCGGCTCAGGCTGATGAGTGCGCACGGGCGCCGCGACCGGTGGCGGCATATCCAACTCGGGCGGCTCATCGATCGGCGGCGAACGGAAGGAACGCTCCTCCTCGGGCTCCGGCATCAGCGGCGGAGGACTCCACTCGGTCGGCACCGATTCGCCCCTGCGCTCCGCGATCTTGCGCCGGATCTCTTCCCTCACTTGCTCGGCACGCATCTCATCGTCCGCGTCACCTTCGGCCATCGACGCCGGCTGTTGGCTCTTGCGCAGTTCGGCTTCTCTTTCGGCCTCGGCCTGAGCCGCCGCTTCCCGCCGCGAATTCAGCCAATAGGCCAGCGCGCCGGCCACGGCGAGTATGACCTGAATATTTTTAGTGATCCATTCCATGACGGAAAGCGAGCGGGTGACTCAGCCCGAAATTCGCTCAAGCGATTCCCGGGACACCGTCACCCGTCCGATTACTTGACGCCCTCGGGCTTGGCGATGCTCTGCCGCATCGCGGAGTCGGCCTGTACGTTTTCCATTTTGTAATAATCCATGACGCCCAGCCGTCCGGAGCGGAACGCCTCGGCCATCGCCTTTGGCACTTCGGCCTGGGCACGGACGACTTCGGCCTGCATTTCCTGCACGCGCGCCTTCATCTCCTGCTCGACGGCCACGGCGGCCGCCCGACGAATTTCGGCCTGGGCCTGCGCGATACTCTTGTTCGCTTCGGCCTGCGCCTCTTGTAGCTTCGCACCCACGTTCTCGCCCACGTCCACGTCGGCGATGTCGATGGAGAGAATCTCGAACGCCGTGCCGACGTCGAGACCGCGCGCGAGTACGGTTTTTGAAATACTATCCGGAGACTCAAGCACCGTCTTGTAGGTTTCCGACGTGCCGATCGTGGACACGATGCCTTCACCCACGCGGGCAATGATCGTCTCTTCCTTCGCGCCGCCCACAAAGCGATCGAGGTGCGTGCGGACCGTGACCCGGGCTTTCACTTTCACTTGGATACCGTCCTTTGCCACGCCGTCGATCGTGGTGCGGCCGCTGGCGGGATTGGGACAGTCGATCACCTTGGGATCGACGGACGTGCGCACAGCCTCGAGCACGGATTTTCCGGAGCCCTTGGTCGCGAGATCGATCGCGCACGCGCGGTTCCAATCCAACTCGATGCCGGCCTTGCGCGCCGCAATCAGCGCCTGAATCGTTGGCACCACATTGCCGCCGGCGAGGAAATGCGCGGCGATGGTGTCGGTTGATATTTCGATCCCGGCCTTCACCGCCGTGATGCGGGCGTCGACCACGAGATTATAGGGCACGCCGCCGAGCCGCATTCCGAGCAGATTGGCGAAACCTACGGGCGCGCCGTTGAGCTTGGCCTTCAGCCACGTGTTGATGAAAGCGATAACAATAAAGCCGATGATCAGCGCGGGCACGCCGATCAGAGCAACGAGGAATAGTGTAGGCATATTAGGATTTAGGTTTTGATTACAATCAGGCGAAAATTATCGAGCCCCGTGACGCGCAGAGCCGCGCCTTTGGCCACATGCCCCGCCGGGCAAAACGCCTCGTAGCGGCGGCCTTCCACGAGCACAAATCCCGTCGGCATCAGCGCAGTTTCCGCCTCGGCACTCTGCCCGATAATCGCGGCGGCAGCCACCGGCGGCTGACTGGTGCCGTCGACTGACGTCTGCACAATCATACTTTTACCGAGCCGCGTTTTCGGCAGCAAAATGAGTTCGATGTAAACGGTCAGTCCGAGCAAAAGAGACGCCGCCACCGTTGCGACCGAACCTCCCGTGACACCCAGCTTCGCAAAAGCTACGCCGCAGCCGGCCGCCATGGCTAGACCGCCGATGATCCCGAGGATGCCGCCCGGCACAAAGACCTCGGCAGCCAACAGGATGACTCCGACAAAAAACAAAAGCGCGATCGCGTTCATGTTGCGTCCCTTTCCACCACGAGCCCGAAGGCCGAGCGCCCGCACACCACGACTGACGCACCCGCTTCGATTGACCCCACCGTAACCGACGCCTCGTAGCGCCGCCCGTCGATTTCCACCTGACCACTCGGAAACAACGCCGTCGCCGTGACCCCTCGTTGCCCGATCAAGTCCGCCAGTTCGCCCGCCGCAGAGGGCGCCCCTCCCGCATCTTGCGCCGTGCCGCCGATGACCCCGGTCACCGCCAACTGGTCCCAGAACCAGCCGTTCGGGATAAAGCGGATCAACGCCAAGCCCAGCCCGACCGCGACCACCAATCCGATACCCAAATTCTGCGCCGGCGCCAAAAACGCGTCACCCGACCACGCGATCGACAGCGGTTCGTTCGGCCAGAGGTCGGCCATCGCCCACACCAGCGAGCCCAGCATCATGATCAGTCCGGCTAAGGCCGCCACAATCACACCGGGGAAAAAAAGCAGTTCCGCCATGACCAACAAAAGCCCAACGGAAAAAACCAAAATCGGCTCATGCCCCGACAGCCCGGCGACGTAACTACTCAAAAACACCACCCCTAGCAGCACGAAGCCAGAGATTCCCATGAGTCCGAAACCGGGCGTCTTAAACTCAATGAAGAGGGCCAAAAGACCGAGTCCGAGCAGGATCGGGGAAATTTTATTCAGGTAGACGGCGAGCCGCTCTGACCAAGTAATCTCGAGTCGCTTCACCGTGAAACCACCGGCACCGAATTTCTTGGTCAAAAGTTCATCTATCGTCTTGGCCGTGCCTGCCGAAAGCAGAGCCCTTGCCGGATCGCCATAGGTCTTGGCCGATTCGGTCGCGGTGAGCGAAAGCAGCTCGCCTTTGGACTTCAGAACTTCGCCTTCGATTTTCAATTCGTAGTCCGAGTCCACCATCGCGGAAATCACCTGTCCCCGATAACCCTTGCCCTCGGAGATCGAGCGCAACCGAGCCTTCAGATAACTGACGATCTTCATCTTCATCGTTGCATCGACATCCTGACCCGTGCCCGACACCGGCGCAGCCGCGCCGATGATGCCGTCGGGCGCGAACCAGATCTCGCCCGTCATCGCCGAAATGAAAGCTCCGGCCGAGATGGCCTCGTTGTTCACATAAGTGACGGTCTCTCTTGGAAATTTCCCGAGCGCCTCCATGATCTCAAAAGTTACATCCAGCGCACCGCCAGGCGTCTTCATATCCAGCACGACCGCATCGGCTTTTTCATCGATCGCTTCCTTCAACCCGCGCCGGAGGATGTAGAGCACCGGCGAAGCAATCTCGCCCTCGACCGGAATTACCACCACCCGCTTTTGAGTCGCCGATCCGGTTGGTACCACCGGCCCATCCACCGGGGAAAAAGTCGGTGCAGTCTCCGCCCCGAGCGGGAGAGTGAGGCCTGCGACCAACAAAAGTAGGCGACGGAAACACATGGACCGTTAACCAAAGGCGCTCCGACCCGTCAGGCAAGCGCCGTGCGCATGGAGCGACCGCACGCCGTTTCCAAAAGACAACGACGACCCCGCCGGCGGAAAAAATCCTTTTCCCCTGAGCGTAGCCCGTGCTTCCTCGCCCTATGGAAAAAATTTCCCACCTCGGCCACACGCTTACCAGGTGGCGCGTCGGCCAATCCACCTTTCTGGCTTATCCCGAACGGGGCGCGCGCCTCATGAACTGGAACCTCACGCTCGGCGACGGCTCGGTGCGCGACATTGTTTACTGGCCCGAACTCACCAGCTTGGACGACTTCGTCAAAACTCGCGGCGGCAATCCCATCCTCTTTCCCTTCAACGCGCGCACCTTCGACGGCGGTGACATTTATTTTTGGCGCGCGGCCGACGGCATCCGGCGGCCCATGCCCATGCACGGCCTTGCCCGCCAATCCGATTTTGCCGTCACCCGCCTTGATCCGACCGGCTTTACCGCCCGCCTCACCCCAAATGCCGAGACGCGCGCCTGCTACCCCTACGAATACGATTTCGACGTCACGTATCGCTTCGCCCCGCTCGGCCTCAGCTGTGAATTCGCCCTTACCAACCACGGGCAGGATCCGCTGCCCTGGAGCGCCGGCCATCACTTTTATTTCACCATGCCGTGGACCGAGGGCACGACCCGCGCGGACTACTTGATCCGCATCCCTGCCACTCGCCGTTACAAACAAGACCCGAAAAACGGCCAACTCCTCCCCGGCCCCGCGCTCAATCCCGAGGAGCCCCTTTCCAACCCCGCGTTGGTCGACACCTTGCACACCGCCCTCAAAAGCAACGAGGTGGTCTTCGGCGAACGCGGTCGTCCCGGCGACATCGCCGTGCGGATCGGTACCGCCAAAATCCCGCCGCCCGACGCCACGTTCGTGAGTTGGACCCTCGAGGACACTTCGCCTTATTACTGCGTCGAACCGTGGATGGGCCCGCCCAACGCGGCCGAGCACAAGATCGGTCTGCACTTCGTCAAACCCGGCGAAACCGCGAAGTTCACGGTCAGCGTCGCCGTGCAGTAGTCGGACGATTTTTACCGTTACAAATTTCCATCCAACGCATCACACTGCTGCGATGACTCTCTCGTTTTTCCCCACCGCCTTTATCGAAGGCGTCGGCGGCCCTGAAATGATCATGATCCTGATCTTGGTCTTGGTCATGTTCGGCGGGAAAAAACTCCCCGAATTTGCCCGGGGCCTCGGCAAGTCCGTCAAGGAATTCAAAAAAGCGGCCAGCGGCGTCGAAGAGGAATTCAAACGCGCCCTCGCCGACGACGAAGCCAAGAAATACATCGCGAATCTCCCGGCCAGCCAAAGCAGCTCCGATCCCGTCCCCGCGCTGCCCGCGCCCGAAAACTCCATCGCCGCGTCGCCCATCGAGCCCGAAATCACGCCCCCGCCAGCCCCTCCCGCCCCGCCGCCCCCGCCGCCCCCGCCGGAAAAACCCCGGCATTCGGCCGACGTTTGAGGTGCTCGTGATCGGTCGGGCGCTCCGTGGGATGATTCGGCCATGAACATTGCATCCCTGCTACGCCGGCTGGTTTTCTTCGCCCTTTTCGGCGCTGCGTACGCCCATGAGACGCCGCCTCTGCTGCTGATCTCTGTCGACGGCTTCCGTTGGGATTATTGTGCGTTGCATCCCGCCGGCGCGGCGTTTTTCGCTTTGATCCTCCGTCAGGGTTACACCGATTGTCGTCCGTCCGCTGCTGCCGGCGGCGCAGGCCTGCCCTACGCTGCCTAAACTCCGCTCAGTCCCACTCCACTCTTTTACTCCACCCACCGATGAATTCCTTCAATCCTCCCGTCCTCTCCGGCAACACGATGCACGTCATCGACTATAAAGTTCACGGCGACGACATGCAGTTCGTCGAGATCGAGCTCGATCCCAACGAGGCCGTGGTCGCCGAGGCCGGCGGCATGATGTTCATGGACGACGGTATCGCGATGGAGACGATCTTCGGCGACGGCTCGACCCAGAATCGCGGCTTCGTGGGAGCGTTGCTGGGCGCCGGCAAACGCCTGCTGACGGGCGAGTCGCTCTTTATGACGGTGTTTCAGAACCAGGGCGCCGGCAAACGTCGGGTCGCATTCGGCGCGCCCTATCCCGGAAAGATCCTGCCCATCCCGCTGGCCTCGATCGGCGGGGAACTTATCGCCCAAAAGGACTCGTTTCTCTGCGCGGCAAAAGGCGTTTCCGTCAGCATTGCCTTTCAGAAAAAACTCGGTGCCGGCCTCTTCGGCGGCGAGGGCTTCATCATGCAACGGCTCCAAGGCGACGGCTGGGCCTTCATCCACGCCGGCGGCACGCTCTATGAGCGCACCCTCGCGCCCGGCGAAACCCTGCGCGTCGATACGGGCTGCATCGTCGCCTTCCAACCGTCGGTCGATTACGACATTCAAATGGTGGGCGGCATCAAAACCGCCTTCTTCGGCGGCGAAGGCCTCTTTTTCGCGACCTTGCGCGGTCCCGGTAAAATCTGGCTCCAATCGCTGCCCTTCTCCCGTCTCGCCGGCCGCATCGTCGGTGCCGCCCGCGGCGGCCGAGAGGAAGGCTCCGCCCTCGGTGGCCTCGGCCGCCTACTCGACGGCGACAACCACTAAGCTCCGAAAAACAGGCCGGTCTTTATGACAAGGACTACCCAAAAAACTCTCGACGCTGTCTGAGCGATCAACAGATTAACCGACGCATCAGGAAAGAAGCCGCCCTCAAAAGCGGTTTCAGCCAACCGGGCCGGGAGCGGCCACGGTGGATCGGGCGAAAGCCCGGATGTGCGTCACCCGCAAAGGCGACGAACCACCACGCTCCCGAAGACGAAACCGATCTGATGCCCAGATCGGTTTTTTGTTTTCATCCTGCGGCGCGATCGTCTCCACGAAAATCCGCCCATGAACCTCGAAGCAAAAATCCCCAGCATCCGCGCCGGTGCGGACAACCCGAACCATCACCTGTGGAACAACCATGGCACTTGGTTCCTGCACTACACCGCCTATCCCACCCCATTCACCAAGGAGCGCATCCGCCGGTCCCTCGGCACCAAAGATGTCCTGGCGGCCCGTTCCCGGCGCGACCGTTATTTCGAACAGCTCGCCGGCGACGCCGCCAAGCTCGCACCGCCCTCGCCCAAGCAGGCCGCCGCATGAGCCCGACGGTGCGCATCATCCGCTTCGCCCGGACCGACATCGCCGACGTCCACCCGAGCGGCGGCGAGATTATCGCGCGGGTTTACCTGAACGAGACGGCGGCGCCCGTCGGCCTCGTTCTGCGCGCGGCGGGATTTTGGGCCTATCGCTTGGTCGATGGGCCGTCGCCCGTCCTCGACGGCCGACTCACCCGCCAAGACCTCGAACGCCAGATCACCTTTTTTCACCTTGGCGAAGTCCCATGCGCCCCAGCCGCCAATTACACGCCGGAGCAGTCGGAGTTCGTCGCTGCCATCTGACTGGGCCGGCGGCGAGTTCGTACAGGCGGACGGCCTCGGCTAGATTCTCCGCCAAGCCCGCACCGGTAGCGGCGGCATTGGCGAGGGCATTGGCGAGGGCATTGGCGAGGGCATTGATTGCATTGGGATCGCCGGCTTGGACGCGGGCATGGAGCAAGGTGGGGTCGACCGCGACCGGAGTCTGCGCCCGGGAAACGGTGGGAAAGAAATGCGTAGCCGCACGTCGCCCGAATCTTGGTCACCGCGCCGCCATTTCGCTCGCCGCCCGTTTCGCGCCTTGCCGCGCCGCGGGCATTCCCGAATTATCCACTCATGCGCCCCACCCCTCGCCGCCTGTTCTCTTTCGCCGTCGCCGCCGCCTTGCTCGCCGCCGCGCCGTTTTCCGCCTTCGCCTCCACCGCCGAAATGGCCGCCGCGGCCAATAAATTTCTCGACGGCCTCGATCCCTCACAGATCAAAAAAGCCGCCCTGCCTCTGACCGCGCCCGAGCGCGAAAAATGGTTCTTCGTTCCCATCGCCCGCGACGGCGTGCCGCTCAAGGCGATGACCGCCCCGCAGCAGGAACTCGCCCGCGCGCTCCTTCGGTCCGGCCTCAGCCAACGCGGCGCCGCCCGCGCCGAGACCATCATCACCCTCGAAAACGTCCTCCGCGAAATCGAAAAGGACCCGGTCCGGCGCGATCCGTCGCTCTACTACGTCACGATCTTCGGCGATCCCTCGAAAACACCCTGGGGTTGGCGTTTCGAGGGCCATCATCTGTCGCTCAACTTCACCGTTTTCGACGCCGAGCGCGTGGCCATCACGCCGTCCTTCTTCGGCACCAATCCCGCCGAGGTCCGCGACGGCCCGATGAAGGGCACCCGCGTCCTCGCCGAGGAGGAAGATCTCGGCCTCGCGCTCGTAAACTCCCTCGACGACGCCCAACGCGCGGTCGCCATCATCGCGGCCAAAGCCCCGAACGATATTCTCACGAGCAACAAAATCCGCGTTGAGCCGCTCAGCCCCGCCGGTATCTCGGCCTCCGCCCTCACCGCGCCGCAGCGCGACCAGCTCCGCGCCTTGCTCCAACTTTATTTCACCCGCTACCGAGCCGAAATCGCCGATCCCGCCCTCGCCGCCGCCACCGCCTCCAATCTCGAGGGCCTCACCTTCGCCTGGGCCGGCGTCCTCGACCGCAGCGCCGGGCACTATTACCGCATTCAGGGGAAAACCTTTGTGGTCGAATTCGACAATACCCAGAATCAGGCCAACCACGTCCACACGGTCTGGCGCAATTTCGACGGTGATTTTGGCCGCGATCTGCTCCGCGAGCACTACGCCCGCGACCACGCCAAGAAACCCTGATCGCCGGCCCCCTCGCCGTTCATCCGTCCCCGCACCCACCGGTCAAGGGCGGGTTGCCCAGCCCGCTTCTTTTAAAGCAAGCTTCCGCACCGATGAAAACGTATCTGACCTACGGGTTCTACTTGGCGTTCGCGAGCGCGCTGCTCGTCTTCGCGCTCTACTTCCTCGGGCTCCACGATAGTGCCGAGAAACTGGGCACCGCCCAGACCGTTCAAACTGTCGTTGGCTTGGTCATCACGGTCGGCGGCATCGTGCTCGGCACCAAAGCGCGTCGCGCCTAAATTCCAGCCGACGAAGCTTTCAGTTACGGGTCCGCTCTCGGCGCCGGTTTCATGATCACCCTGTTCGCCACGCTGGTTGGCGTGGGCTTCAATCTGCTCTACTCCACCGCGATTAATCCCAGCTTAACCGAGGTCATCCTCGAGGCCCAGACCGAAAAATTTGAAGCGGCCGGAATGAGCGCCGACGCCGCCGAGAACGCGACCGCGATGGTGCGCAAGATGATGCATCCCGCCGTCCAATCGGCCATCGGCTTCGTCCTGGGTTTATTTTTCGGCACCGTGGTGTCACTCGTCACCGCCGCGTTTCTCAAACGGGCGGCGACCGACGAGGTTGTCTCCGCCTGATTCGCGACGGCCGCGCGCCGGGTTGGTCGGAGCGGCTTCAGAATGACGGCGTCACCAGCGCCGGCGCGCGCGGAGCGAACTCACGGGCACGCGGACCTGCAATTCGGGCGGAGGCGCGGCGGGACGCAGCGCCTTTAGTTCGACTGCAAGTTTCAGCAGCTCGTCATCCATGGCAGTGAGTGGCGGTCATCTCTCTGCGCAGCGCACCGAGGGCGTAGCGGTAGCGCGACGCTGCCGGGTTGGGCGAAATCTCCAACTGCGCCGCGATCTGATCGGAGGTGAGCTCGCCCCAGATCTTGAGCGCCAAAACTTCCCGTTGTTCCTCGGACAAACGCGCCAACGCGCCCTCGATCGCCGCCCGCCGCTCCTCCCCTTCGCCTGGGGCGGCAAACACCGGCGCCAAGCGCGCCCGATCCGTCTCGACCGATTCTTCGCGCATCGCCCGCCGCGACTCCCGGCGCGCGAGGTCATCCGCCGCCCGGCGCACGGAGGTGACGAGCAACGCCATCGGCTCCCCCGGTAATTCCCGTTGGCGCCGCCAATACCCCACAAACGCCTCCTGCACCAAATCCTCGGCATCGGCGAGCGAGCGTGTCCACTGCCGGGCGCACCGCAATAGTTTCGGGCCGAAGCGCTCAAACCAATGGTGCCAATGTTCATCTCTGGAAAAGTCCTCCATGCGGGAGTTGCGGTCATGCGCCTCTCATGCGTCACGAACGGACCCGCTTGTCTAGTCGCGCGAAAATAAATCCGACTGGCCCGAACGCCGCTTGGGTGCTGGCAAGGTGGCAACGTCACAAAGGAGGCCTCTCCATAAACCTAGTGCCTGAAATTTCGGGCAACGATTCCACTCTCGCTCTCGTCAGGCCACCGCCAACACGATTTGGTTCGAACCACGCTATTCTCCTTCAAATTTTCTTCATGTCGAACGCTCCCTCTTCCTTCGGCCGTCGCTGGATTCTCTACACTCTGGTTGCCGGCGTTTTCGCCGGTGGCGTTTGGTATTTCGGAATCCGAAAGGTCGCCCCCACCGTATCCGCCGGCTCTCCTTGGCGCAGCAACTCCATGACGCCGACACCCGTTCGGGCCGTGCCCACCACCAAGCAAGACCTCGCGGTGCATCTTCGTGCCATCGGCACAGTCGCTCCAGTCAACACCGTCACCGTGCGTAGCCGCGTCGAGGGCCAGTTGCTCCAAGTCGCCTTCACCGAGGGTCAGGAGGTCGTCGCCGGTCAGTTGCTCGCCGAGATCGACCCGACCCCCTACCGCCTCCGCCTCGCTCAGATGGAAGGCCAGCTTCGCCAAAGCGAATCCCAAGCCCGGACCGCCCAGAACGACCTCGAGCGTTTCAAACAGCTCCACGCCCAAACGCTGATTTCATCGCAACAACTCGAAGGCCAACAGGCCCTCGTCTCCGAGCGCCTCGGCGTGCTCGCCGCCGAGCAAGCCCAGGTCGAGGATGCCCGCCGCCAGCTCGCCTATACCCGCATCGAGGCTCCCATCGCCGGTCGCCTCGGCCTCCGCCAGGTTGATGCCGGTAATCTCGTCCGCCCCGGCGAAGCCGGCGGGCTCGTCGTGATCACCCAAACCCGCCCGATCTCCGTCATGTTCACGATCCCGGAGCTCGACCAGCAAAAGGTCATCGAGCCTCTTCGCGCCGGCGAAGTGCTGACCGTCGAGGCTTGGGACCGCGGTGAAAATATCGTCCTCGCCACCGGCGCCTTGAGAACCGTGGACAACCAAATCGACCTCGCCACCGGCACGCTCCGGCTCAAAGCCGAGTTCCCCAACACCGACGAACGCCTCTTCCCCAATCAATTCGTCAATGTTCGCCTGCGCGTTCGCACGTTGAAGGACACGATCGTCATCCCCGCCGTCGGCGTGCAGTTCGGATCGCGCGGGCCCTACGCCTTTGTGGTCGGCGCGGAAAACAAAGTCACCGTGCGCGATCTGGTGCTCGGCCCCGTCGACGGCGCCATGCAGGCCGTCATCAAGGGTGTTTCCCCGGGCGAACTGGTCGTCACCGAGGGCGTGGACCGGCTGAGAGAGGGCCGCCCCGTCACGATCATATCCGGTGAATCCGCCCCACCGCTCCCACCGGCCCCGCCCGCCGCACCGGGTTCGGGCAGAGGTGCGCCCGACGGAACCAAGAAAAAGAAGAAGTCCGGCGCATGAGCCCGTCACGTCCGTTCATTCTCCGGCCGGTCGCGACCAGCCTGCTGATGGTGGCCTTGCTGCTGTCCGGCATCATGGCCTACCGGCTCCTCCCCGTCGCCGCACTGCCGCAGGTCGATTTCCCAACCATCCAGATTTTTACGTTTTATCCCGGCGCGAGCCCCGCCGTCACCGCCAGCGCCATCACCGCTCCGCTCGAACGCCGCTTCGGCCAGATCCCCGGCGTCAACCAGATGTCCTCGTCCAGCTCGGGCGGCTCCTCGGTCATCACGCTCCAATTTTCCCTAGAAATTTCGATGGGCGTCGCCGAGCAGGAGGTTCAGGCCGCCATCAACGCCGCCAGCAATCTCCTGCCCAACGACCTCCCGACCCCGCCGATCTACCGCAAGGTCAACCCCGCCGACACGCCCATCCTCACCCTCGCCGTCACTTCGGCGAGCATGCCGCTACCGAGGGTCCACGATCTCGTGGACACCCGCATCGCCCAAAAACTCGCGCAAATTCCCGGCGTCGGCATGGTCAGTCTCGCCGGCGGCCAACGTCCCGCCGTCCGCGTGCAAATCAATCCGGGCGAGCTCGCCGCCCGCGGCCTCAGCCTCGCCGAGGTGCGCACCGCCATCGGCGCCGCCAGCGTCAACGGTCCCAAGGGCAACTTCGACGGCCCCCTCCGCGCGATCCTCATGGACGCAAACGACCAGCTCCGCTCCGTCGAGGAATACCGCAATTTGATCATCGCCTGGAGGGATAACGCCCCGCTCCGCCTCGGCGACGTCGCCCGCATCGAGAACGGTGCCGAAGATCGTCGCCTTGCCGCGTGGTCCGGCGAACTCCCCGCCGTCCTGATCAACGTCCAGCGGCAACCTGGGGCCAACGTCATCGAGGTCGTCGATCGCGTGCGCCAATTGCTCCCGCAGCTTTCCGCCAGCCTGCCCGCGTCGGTCGATGTCGAAGTCCTCACCGATCGCACCCAGAGCATCCGCGCCTCCGTGCGCGCCGTGGAATTCGAGCTGATCTTCGCCATCGGCCTCGTCGTCCTCGTGACGTTCATGTTCCTCCGGAATTTCGCCGCCACGATCATCCCGAGCATCGCCGTGCCGTTGTCGCTCATCGGCACTTTCGGCGTGATGTATCTCGCCGGGTATTCGCTCAACATCCTCACGCTAATGGCCCTCACCGTCGCCACCGGTTTCGTCGTGGACGACGCCATCGTGATGCTCGAAAACATCGCCCGCTACCGTGAAGAGGGCGCCTCCCCGATGGAGGCCGCGCTCAAGGGCGCCGCGCAGATCGGCTTCACCCTCGTCTCGCTCACCATCTCGCTCATCGCCGTGCTGATTCCGCTGCTCTTCATGGGCGACGTCGTCGGCCGGCTGTTTCACGAATTCGCAATCACTCTCGCCGTCGCGATTTTAATCTCCCTCGTCGTCTCCCTCACGCTCACGCCGATGATGTGCGCGCGCATGTTACCCGAGCCGCCCGCCCACGGCTCCGTGAAAACCACGTTCCTCGATACCGTGATCGCGCGTTACGCCGTCTGGCTCGACTGGGTGCTCCTTCGCCAACGCGCCACCTTGCTTGTCACCCTCGGCACGTTGGTCCTCACCGCCGTTCTATACGTGATCGTACCAAAAGGATTTTTCCCCGTGCAGGACAACGCTGCGATCCTCGCCGTCACCGAAGCCCCCCAATCGGTTTCGTTCGCCGCGATGGCCGAGCGCCAGCAAGCCCTCGCTCGCATCGTGCTGGCCGATCCCGCGGTACTCAGCCTCTCGTCGTTCATCGGAATCGACGGCACCAACGCGACGCTCAACAGCGGCCGGATGCTCATCAACCTGAAGCGCCATCAGGACCGACCCGATTCCGCGCTCGAGATCATCGAACGTCTCCGCACCGCCGCCCTCGCCGTTCCCGGCATCACGCTCTACATGCAACCGGTGCAGGAGCTAACGATCGAGGACAAGGTGAGCCGCACGCAGTTTCAGTTCACCCTGACCAGCCCCGACGAAAAACTGCTCCAGTCATGGGTGCCGACGTTGGTCGAGCGTCTGCGCGAAAAGACCGCTCTCTCCGATGTCGTGAGCGACCAGCAAGACGAGGGACTGCAGGCCTTCATCGAGATCGACCGCGACGCCGCCAGCCGCCTCGGCGTCAGCGTGGCCGACATCGACGACGCGCTCTACAGCGCCTACGGCCAACGCCAGGTTTCCACGCTGTTCACCCAATCGAGCCAGTATCGCGTCGTGCTCGAGGTCGATCCGCGCCTCGCCACCAGTCCCGCCGCGCTCACCGGACTTTTCGTGCGGACCCGCGCCGGAGCGCCCGTGCCGTTGTCGAGCATCGCCCGCGTCTCGGAGCGCTCGACCACGCTCCTCATCAATCACGTCGGCCAATTTCCCGCCGCGACCGTTTCGTTCAACCTCGGGGCCGATGCCTCCCTTGGCGACGCCGTCTCGGCGATCGAGAAAACCGCCGCCGAACTCGGCGTGCCGCTCGCGATCGAGCTCCACTTCCAAGGGGCGGCCCACGCCTTCCGCTCCTCTCTTTCCAGCACGTTGCTGCTCATTCTCGCCGCCGTTCTTACCATGTATCTGGTCTTGGGCGTCCTCTACGAAAGCCTCATTCATCCGATCACGATTCTCTCGACGCTTCCGTCGGCCGCTGTCGGGGCGTTGCTGGCGCTCTGGTTCACCGGTCGGCCGCTCGATATGATTGCGATCATCGGAATCATTCTGCTCATCGGCCTCGTTAAAAAGAACGGTATCATGATGGTCGATTTTGCCCTCGAGGCTACCCGCCAGCGCGGGCTCTCCGCCGTCGAGGCGATCCGCGAGGCCGCCCTACTCCGCTTCCGCCCGATTCTCATGACCACGCTCGCCGCGCTCTTCGGCGCGCTTCCGCTCATGCTCTCGACCGGTTCCGGCGCCGAACTCCGTCAACCGCTCGGTCTCGTCATGGTCGGCGGTCTGATCGTGAGCCAGATTCTCACGATCTTCACCACGCCCGTCGTCTATCTGTACTTTGACCGGCTCGCCCAGCGGATCAGCCCCCGCCCCGTGCGTGCACCCCGGTCCACCCCGTCCCCGCTCGTGCCCGGCCCGCTCGCCGGCCCCGCTTCGCGATGAACCTTTCCCGTCCCTTCGTCCGCCGGCCCATCGCGAGCAGTCTGATCGCGGTCGCCATCATCTTGGCGGGCGCTCTCGCCTACCGGTTGCTACCGGTCGCGCCCTTGCCGCAGGTGGACTTTCCCACGATCCGCGTCAATGCCTCGCTCCCCGGCGCGAGCCCCGAAACCATCGCCGCCAGCGTTTCCGCCCCGCTCGAACGCGCGCTCGGCGCGATCTCCGGGGTGACCGCGATCACCGCCGATAATCGCCAAGGCTCGGTCAGCATCACCCTTGAATTCGGTTTCAATCGCGACATCGACGCCGCCGCCCGCGACGTCCAAGCCGCGATCAACGCCGCCCGCGGCCAGCTTCCCGCCGGCATGCCCGGCAACCCCACCTACCGGAAATCCAATCCGTCGCAGGCCCCGATCATGGCCCTCGCGCTCAGCTCGCCGAACCTCTCCCCGGGCACACTCTACGACACCGCCGCCACCGTCCTCGCGCAAAAAATTTCCCAGATCAACGGCGTCGGCGAGGTCTCCGTCGGCGGCAGTTCGTTGCCCGCCGTGCGCGTGCAGTTAAACCCGCACGCTCTCGCCCACCACGGCATCGCCCTCGACGAGGTTCGTCGCACGATTTCATCCGCCAACTCCATCCGACCGCGCGGTGCCATCGAAAGCGCCGACCGACAATGGCAAGTCCAGATCAGCGACCAACTGCGCCGCGCCGAAGAGTATCTGCCGCTTATCATCCGCTACCGCGACGGCGCGCCCATCCGCTTGGGCGACGTGGCCAAGGTCACCGACTCGGTCGAGGACCGCTACAGCAGCGGCTTTCACAACGACCGCCCGGCCGTCGTTCTGATGATCAGCCGCCAGCCCGGAGCCAACATCATCGCGACGATCGACGCGATCTCCGACCAACTGCCCACCCTTCGCGCCCTCCTGCCCGCCGACTCCGATCTCTCCGTCGTCATGGACCGCTCGCCCGGTATCCGCGCCACCCTGCGCGAATCCGAGCATACGCTCATGATTTCCGCCGGGCTCGTCATGCTTGTGGTGTTTTTATTTCTCGGCAGCGCCCGCGCCGCCCTCATCCCGAGTCTCGCGATCCCCGTGTCCCTCATCGGCACGTTCGCGATCATGTATCTCTACGGTTTCTCGCTCAACAATCTGTCGCTCATGGCTCTGATCGTCGCGGCCGGGCTCGTGGTGGACGACGCCATCGTCGTGCTCGAGAACATCTCCCGCCACATCGAGCGCGGGCTCTCCCCGTTCCGCGCGGCGATGCGCGGCTCTGCCGAAGTCGGCTTCACGTTGCTCGCGATGAATCTCTCCCTCGTCGCGGTCTTCATTTCGATTTTGTTCATGGGCGGCCTGGTCGAGAAACTCTTCCGCGAGTTCTCCATCACCCTCGCCGCTGCGATGCTGCTCTCCCTCGCCGTCTCGCTCACCCTCACGCCGAGCCTCTGCTCGCGTTGGCTCCTCAAGAAGGACGCCCGCCCGCCCGGGCCGCTGCGCCGCACGACCGAACGCGCCTTCGACGCCGTTCGCGGCACCTACGCCATCTCCCTCGGTTGGGTCCTGCGTCACTCGACGCTCACGTTGATCGTCCTGCTGGGCACGATCGCCCTCAATGTTTCGCTCTACATCAACATCCCCAAAGGATTTCTCCCCAACCAAGACACCGGCCAGCTCAGCGGATTTGCCCGCGGCGACGACGCGTTTTCCTACCGTGTCATGCAGCCGAAGATCGATATTTACCGGAAGTTTATCCTCTCCGATCCTGCCGTCCAAGATGTGATCGGCAGCTCCGGCGGCACCAGCGGCATCAGCAACTCGCGCATGATGGTCCGGCTCAAGCCGCTCGCCGAGCGCGGCATCTCGGCCAACGACGTCGTCAACCGGATGCGGCTAAACGCACCCCAGGTCCCGGGCGGCATGTTGTGGCTCATGCCCACGCAGGATCTCGAAGCCCCGCGGATGTCCGACGGCGGCGGGCACAGCCTGTCTTTGATGGGCGACGACATCCGCCAGATTCGGGTCTGGGCCCCCAAGGTCACCGCCGCGTTGGAGGAGTTGCCGGAGCTGACCGACATCGACGGCCCAAGCGAAGGCGGCACCACCCAAGTGAGTCTCAAGATTGATCGCGAAGCCGCCCGCCGTCTCGGCGTCGACATGCAGTTAATCTCCTCCGTGCTGAACAGCTCGTTCAGCCAACGCCAGGTCGCGACGCTCTACGACCGTTTGAACCAATACCGCGTGGTGATGGAGTTGGAGCCCCAGTTCACGGCCGACCCCGCCGTGCTCGACCAAGTCCAAGTCATCGGCGCCGGCGGCACCCGCGTCCCGCTCTCCGCGTTCACCCGTTACGATTACTCACTGGTCGACGACCGCGTGCGCCATCGCAACCAGTTCGCCTCGGAGTCCGTCGGTTTCTCCTTGGCCGAGGGCGTCTCGCTCGATCAGGGCCTCGCCGCGATCGATACCGCCATGGCGAAGATTATGTTGCCCACCAGCATCCAGGCGAAGATGTCCGGCGCGGCGAACAACTTCCAAAAGAGCGTGCAGACCCAACCGCTACTCATCCTCGGCGTGCTCATCGCCGTCTACCTCGTGCTCGGCGTGCTTTACGAAAGCCTCATTCACCCGCTCGTGATTCTCTCCACCTTGCCCTCCGCGGGTCTCGGTGCGTTCCTCGCGCTCCGCCTCACCGGCACGGAGTTTTCCCTCATCGCCCTGCTCGGATTGTTTCTGCTTATCGGTATCGTGATGAAGAACGCGATTCTGATGATCGACTTCGCCATCGCCACCGAGCGCAACGAGGGCCGCAGCCCGCGCGAAGCGATCTACGAAGCCGCGCTCATGCGCCTGCGCCCGATTTTGATGACCAACTTCGCCGCACTGCTCGGCGCATTGCCCTTGGTGCTCGCCAGCGGCGAAGGCGTGGAACTGCGGCGCCCCCTCGGCCTCGCGATCGTCGGCGGGCTGATGGTCAGCCAACTCCTCACCCTCTACACCGTGCCCGTCGTCTACCTCTGGCTCGACCGCGTCGGCCGTGCCACCCGGCGTCTGTGGCGCGGCGCGCCAGCAACTCCGGCATCGGTCCCAGTCCATAGCCGGTCCGGTTCCTGACCCGCTCTCCCGCCGCGCAGGCCGCGCTAGAACCGACCGCCGGTCGGTTGTCCGTCCCACGCCCGCGCCCAAACGCCCGATGGGGACATCGGGCGCCACCTCTTTCCCTGACCCGCCACCCTCGCCTCAATCCAGATGAAACACTTCGTCGAGCCCCGTCGCGACCGGGCTATTATCCGGATTGCTCGGCATCATTTCCCGCATGTGAGCCCACCAGCGACGACACCCTTCGGTCTGCCCGATCGCCGCCCATTGCGCCTCGTCTTCGATCTCGGCGTAGCCGAAGAGCTGGCGCGTCTCCCGGTGCAAAAAAATCGAATAGTTCGCGACACCGTGCGCCTTCAGGACCTCCACCAACTCGGGCCAAATCGGCGAATGCCGACGCCGGTATTCGGCCTCAAGTCCGGGATGCACCGCCATAACGAACGCTTTGCGGATCATAGAGAAAATTCTTGAGGTAGGGACGCCTCTCCGAGGCGTCCTTTTCTTGTCAGCACGTTGGTTGCCCGCCGAGGCGAACGGCTCGGAGCGCCGTTCCTGCCTCGAAGGGAAGCTTCACTCAAACCTTCGGGCCGCCCTGCGCGAGATTACGCGCGCGGAGCCGCAGGCCGTTGAGACGGATGAACCCGGTCGCATCGCTCTGATTGTACCAGCTCTTCACGCCTTCCATCGACGCGATCTTGTCGTCATAGAGCGAGTATTTGGACTTCCGCCCGCAGGTGATGATGTTGCCCTTGTAGAGCTTCAACCGGACGGTGCCGGTCACATAGCGCTGACTCTCATCGACCATCGCCTGTAGCATCTCGCGCTCGGGCGCGAACCAGAAACCGTTGTAAACCAGCTCGGCGTATTTCGGGATAAAGCCGTCGCGCAGGTGCAACACCTCGCGGTCGAGCGTGAGCGATTCCACCTGCCGGTGCGCCTGCATGAGGATCGTGCCGCCGGGAGTTTCATAAACGCCGCGCGACTTCATGCCGACGAAGCGGTTCTCCACGAGATCCACGCGACCGATGCCGTGTTTGCCGCCGAGCTTGTTGAGGGTTTTCAACACGCCGCCCGGGGTGAGTTTTTTGCCGTTCACCGCGACGCAGTCGCCCTTCACGAAATCGAGTTCCACGTATTCCGCTTTGTCCGGCGCGTCTTCCGGCGCGACGGAGAGTTTGAACATCGCCTTGTTCTCCGGCGTGGTCGGATCAAACCACGGATCTTCCAGAATGCCGGCCTCGTAGGAAATATGGAGGAGATTGCGATCCATCGAATACGGCTTCTTGAGGGACGCTTCGACCGGGATCTTATGCTGCGCGCAGTAAGCGATCATTTCGGCCCGGCCCGGGAAGAGGGCGCGGTAGGACTCCATCTTCCACGGCGCGATGATCTGGAGCTGCGGGGCGAGCGCCATGTAGGTGAGCTCAAAGCGGCACTGATCGTTGCCTTTGCCGGTGGCGCCGTGCGCGACGGTGTCGGCTTTTTCTTTCTTGGCGATGTCCACCTGAGCTTTGGCGATCAAAGGTCGGGCGATCGAGGTGCCCAGATAATATTGCCCCTCGTAGATCGCGTTGGCGCGGATCATCGGGTAGATGAAGTCGCTCGCGAACTCCTCGACGAGATCGAGCGTGTAGTGCTTCGAAGCGCCGGTCTTGAGCGCCTTTTTGTCGAGCCCCTTGAGCTCCTCCTCTTGGCCGACATCGGCCGCGAAGGTGATGATCTCAGCGTCGTAAGTTTCTTTGAGCCACTTGACGATGACGGACGTGTCGAGTCCGCCCGAGTATGCGAGGACGATTTTCATAAAAAGTGATGATTAGATATTAACCGCGAATGGACGCAAATTCACGCGAATCGAAGGAGAAGCCCATCTTCCCATCGCGCCCTTTCAATGTGAGCACACCGCGCACCCGCCTTACCACCTGAAAAACTTCATCTATCGGCAGTAAATCATCCGTCGTCATCTTCTATTCGCGTCCCTTCGCGTTCATTCGCGGTTCAAAAATTCCCCGAAATCGTCGGCAACTACCGCGCGTGATCGGAGCATACGCTGCGCTCCCACTCGAGCTTCGCACGCTTGAAGTTCGGGATCACGCCGACTTGAAGACCCGTGATCCGGAGATAATTGATCATCAGACCGCGTTCGTGGTCCGTGATCCGATCAATGACCTTTGTGTCCACGATCACGGAGCCGAAAGCGATCAGGTCGGGCACATACTCGGAGACCTGAACCCCTTTGTATATTACCGGAAACCGCCGCTGCTGTTCACAGGAAATTCCCCTCAGTTTGAACTCCACTACCAGCGCGTTCTCATACGGCTTCTCGTGGAGGCCGGGGCCCACCAAGTTCAGCACCTCCACCACCGCTCCAACGATTCGGAACACCTCGTCCTTCAACAAGAGTTCGTCCGGATTCATAGCTTCAATTCGCGTCCCTTCGCGTCCATTCGCGGTTAAGAAAATCACTTGCGCACCGATTGCGCGAGGACCGCCATGATCGCCTTTTGCGTGTGCAGGCGGTTCTCGGCTTGGTCGAAGATGATCGAGCGCGGATTGTCCAACACCGCCTGCTCCACTTCCTCGCCCGCATGGGCCGGCAGGCAGTGCATGAACAGCGCATCGGGCTTGGCGGCAGCGAACAACTTCGCCGTGACCGCATAGGGCGACATCTGCCGGATGCGCTCCGCTTTCTCGTCCTCCTTGCCCATGCTCACCCAGACATCGGTATAAACCACGTCGGCGTCTTTCACCGCTTCATAGGGGTCGGTCGTGAACTGATAGGAATCGGCCGGAAACCCCTCGCGTTCGAGCTGGGCTTTGATCTCGGCGCCGGGCGCGAACTCAGCCGGACCCGAAAGCGCGATCTTCATCCCGAAAAGATTGGCGCCGAGGATCCAAGAATTCGCCATGTTGCACGCGGTGTCGCCAAGAAACGCGATTTTCCGCCCGCGCAACGAGCCCACGAGATCGTCGTTCTTCGCCCACCGCTCGATCATCGTGAACGCATCCGCGTAAATCTGGCAGGGGTGGAGAAAATCGGTCAGCGCGTTGATCACTGGCACCGTGGCCCGGGCGGCCAACCGCTCGACTTCCGTATGGTCGTAGGTTCGGACAATCAAACCGTGGACGAAGCGCGATAGCACCTGCGCCGTATCTTCCACGGATTCGCCGCGCCCGAGCTGGATGTCGTTTTTGTTAAGAAAAAGCGGATTGCCGCCGAGCTCGTGGATCCCGACTTCAAACGAGACCCGGGTGCGCGTGGAGGTCTTGGAAAAAATCAGGGCCCAAGTCTGGCCGGCGAGCGCGCGGGAGTCGGGGTGCCCGCGCTTAGCTTTGAATTCGCGGGCCAGCGCGAAAACCCCACCCAATTCGCTGGGCTTGAAATCGGTCTCCTTCAGGAAGTGTTTCATCGCGTAAACGAAAACCGTAAAACGTCCAGCCCACGCCGCACGAGAGCAAAAACGCCTCCGTTCAGGCTTTCGCCTTTAGCACCGCCCGGAAAATCTCAACCGAGCGCGCCAGCTCTTCCGCCGTGGCGTTGAGCGGCGGGAGCAGCCGGATCACGTTTCCCCCGGCCATGGGCGCCAGCAGTCCGGCCTCGCGCAGGGCGGTCACGTAGGGCGGCGCTTCGCCCTTGAGTTGCACGCCCACCATAAAGCCCAATCCGCGCATGCCCGTCACTTGCGTCGGGAAATCCCGCGCCAGCCCTACCAGCTCCGCGATCCAAGGCGCGCTCGCCTCCAGCACGTGCGGCATCAACCGCTCGCGCTCCAAGACATCAAGCACCGCAAGCCCGGCCGCGCACGCCAACGGCGTGCCGCCAAACGTCGTGCCGTGGGAACCCGGCTGGAAGAGATCCGCCGCGCGCTCGCCCACCCAAATCGCGCCGATGGGAAATCCGCCGCCAAGCCCCTTGGCCATGCCCACTGCATCCGCCCGCACGCCGGCGTGATCGAACGCGAAAAATTTACCCGTGCGCCCGATCCCGCACTGCACTTCGTCGAGGATGAGCAGCAAATTGTGTTGGTCGCAGAGCCGGCGCAGCCCGACCAGAAACTCCGGCGTGCAGGAGTGGACGCCGCCTTCACCCTGGATCGTCTCCACAAAAATCGCCGCCGTCTGGTCGTCGATCAACGCCTCGAAGGACGCGAGATCGTTCAAGTCGCCAAACGCGAAGCCCGGTAACAGCGGACGAAATCCTTTTTGAATTTTCTCCTGCGGCGTCGCGCTCATCCCGCCAAACGTGCGGCCGTGAAACGCCTGTTTGGCGCAGATGACTTTGTAGCATTTGCCTTCCTCGCCACTCTTCCGCACTCCGTGTAACCGCGCCAGTTTGATCAGCGCTTCGTTGGCCTCGGCTCCGCTGTTGCAGAAAAACACCCGGCCCGGTCCAGCGTAGCCGACGAGTCGCCGGGCGAGTTCACCCTGATTCGGGTGGCGGAAGAGGTTGCTCGTATGGATCAGTTCGCCGGCCTGCCGCTGGATCGCCGCCACCCAATGCGGATGACAATGCCCGAGCGCGCTCACCGCAATGCCCGACGTGAAATCCAAATAGCAGTTCCCCTGGTCGTCCCATACTTTGGCGCCCAGGCCGCGGGTGAGCGTGATGGCCGCGCGGCCGTAGTTCTGCAAAACGTGCGCATCATAAAGCTCGGCCGTGCTCGGGCTATTCATGGAGGGACTGATCGGGCTATTCATGGAAGAGTTTCGATAAAGGATAAAGCGACTGGCCGCAGGGGCGAATCCGTCCGACCGGGCGCAGCTAAGTTAGTAGCGGAGCGAATCCCGGAATTCGAAAAATGACTTTCCGTTCAACCGTGCACGATTTCCGTCCCGATGCCCTTGTCGGTAAAAATCTCCAGCAGCAACGAATGCGGGAGACGTCCGTCGATGAAGTGAACGCGTTGCACGCCCTCGGCCAACGCCCGCACCGCACTGCCGACTTTCGGCCTCATGCCTTTGTCGATCACGCCCCGGGCTTTCAACGCTTCGACTTGGCTGATCTTGAGCGTCGAAATCAGGGTCGAGGCATCGGGCGGAGCGGCAAGCAGCCCCGGCACATCGCTCATATACACCAACCGCCGCGCGCGCAGGGCACTGGCGACGCGACCGGCCACCAGATCCGCGTTCACGTTGTAGGGCTTGCCGTCATAGCCCTCGGCCACCGGAGAAATTACCGGGATACACCCGTCGGCGATTTCCTTCTTGATGAGCTTCACTTTCACTTCGGTCACTTCGCCCACGAAGCCGAGATCCACGGTGTTGCCGTCGTCGTCGGTCGTGAGTTTTTGGCACACGAGCACGCTGTCGCCCGCGAGCCCCTTGGGCTTGCCCTTGGCGGTGATGATCGCGTCGCACACATCTTTGTTCACGATCTCGTCGAGCGTGCGCTTCACGATGGCAACGGTGGCCTCGTCGGTGACGCGCAGGCCGTTGATGAAATTCGCCGTCAAACCGGAGGACTCCATCGCCTTGGTAATCGCCTTACCGCCGCCGTGGACGACCACGACGTTGACTCCGACCGCCGCGAGAAACGCGATGTCGTAGGCCACCCGCGTGCGGGCGACCGGGTCCGGATCGTCCATGAAACTTCCGCCGTATTTCACGACGAAGGTGGAGCCACGAAAATCTTGGATATAAGGCAGCGCCTCGAGCAGCACCTTCGCCTTGGCGGTTACTTCGGCAACATTCACATTCATGGGTAAATCAAGCGCCGCTCCGGGCGGAACGAAGCGGGAAAAAACAATTTTTGGCGTGCACGGTATTTGACGGGATGAAGAGAAGTAGCGCAGTCGGCCGACGCATTTCCATCACATTCGCAGAGCGCGGAATAATTTAATCAAACTACATTCCGGAAAAAATCAGCTTCACACGAAGGCCCCGCGCGCCCACTTCTCCCTCGTGGCCAGCACTGCCCTCACCTTCACCGACCGCGACGCTCATCGTGCCTGGCTCACCCGCCAAGCCCAACTCCCCGCCGGGTTTCGCGTAGGCACCACTCGGTTTGAATTCATTCCTCGCGAGGCGCCGAAGCCCGCGAAGATGACGCTCACGTTGATCTCACTCGATCAACCGACGCCCGATTTTGCCGCTTTGTTCACCCGCAACGCCCTGCCAGGCGCACCCATCATCGTCGGCCGGCAGCGGCTGCACGAGCCGACGCTCGGCGCGATCATCGTGAACAACAAAGTCTCCAACGTCTGCGCGCCCGGCGGCATCGAGGCGTCGGAACGCATCTGCTCCGAACTCGCAAAATTGCTGGGGCTCTCCGCCGGCCAGATTCTCCCGAGTTCAACCGGCGTGATCGGCTGGGGCCTCCCGGTGGACGCCATCGTCAGCGCACTGCCGCAGGCCACCGCCGCGCTCACCGGCACCTCCATTTTGCCCGCCGCCGAAGGCATCGTGACGACCGATCTCTACCCCAAGATTCGCCGCGCCCACGTCGGCGCGGGCAGTATCGTCGGCATTGCCAAGGGCGCCGGTATGATCGAGCCCAACCTCGCGACGATGCTCGTCTACGTCTTGACCGATCTCGCGGTGCCCAGGGCCGAGCTGCGCGCCGCGCTCACCCGTGCGGTCGAAACCAGTTTCAACACCATCAGTGTCGACAGCGACACGAGCACCTCGGATACCGTCGCCCTCGTTTCCTCCGGTCGCGTGCCCTGCCCTGATCTCGCCGCGTTTGAGACCGCGCTCACGCAGGTGTGCCGCGATCTCGCCGAGGATGTCGTGCGCAACGGCGAAGGGGTGCGTCACGTGATCCGCGTCGCCGTCAGCTCCGCGGCCACCGTGCCGCTGGCGCGCGCGGTCGGCAAAGCGATCGTCAACGCCCCGCTCTTCAAGTGCGCCGTCGCCGGCAACGATCCCAATGTCGGCCGACTCGTGCAGGCGATCGGCAAATACGTGGGCGCCGAAGCCCCTAGCACCGATCTGTCGCAGTTAAAACTGCGGCTCGGCGGGATCGAGATTTTTTCGGGCGGCGTGTTTCAACTTAACCCCGCCAAGGAAGCCGCCCTAGTCGCTCATTTGCGCAGCGCGGAACTCTACGCCAGCGCGCCCCCGAAAGACGGAGTCTTCACCGCCCCAATCGATTTTCCGCCGCACGAACGCTGCGTCGAAATCGAGGTCGTGATTGGCCACGGCACCGCCGAGGCCGTCGTCATCGGCGGCGATCTCACCCACGAATACGTGAGCGAGAACGCGGACTACCGGAGCTGAGCCGAGGGCTGTGTCCGCCGTGGCATGGGCGTCCCGCCCATGTTCCGAACCCACGGGCGGGACGCCTATGCCACCGCTCGAGGCATTCCTCGTCACGACTTTGCCGGGGCCGCCGCCTTGGCTTTTGCCTTCGCGGCCTCGGCGGCTCCCGGCGGCAGATTGTCCCGGAGCGCCACAAACCGCGCCTGCGGCGCACCCGCCGGAGCGTAGCGCAGCCCGTGCTCGATCAGGAGCGCCGCGTTATCGACCGCCCCGCCGTAGAGGCACAGCACCGCCGTCTGATAGACCAGCCCGAGCCGGCGCGGGTAGAGCTGCACTCCTTCCACCAAAATATCCAAATTCTCCGTCTTCGCCGGGTCGGCGCTGCGCACGTAAGTCTCCGCCATGAGTTCGTAGAGCTCGTTCATCGTCGGCGGCTGCGTGCGCGCGGCGAGCAACGGGGCGATAATCCCTTGGGTTTGGACCGGCGAAAACTTTCCTTCGGCGCCGCCGGGCTGGTTCTT
Source organism: Opitutus sp. GAS368 (assembly GCA_945882935.1). Classification (GTDB taxonomy): domain Bacteria; phylum Verrucomicrobiota; class Verrucomicrobiia; order Opitutales; family Opitutaceae; genus Tous-C4FEB. The sequence goes on along the minus strand of CAMCWW010000003.1, from coordinate 48,266 downwards.
GGCGGCATCGAAGCGCAGGCGAGCGAGATCCACGTAGGCCAGCGGGCGCACAACTTTTGCCGTCGTGGCGGCTTCGAGAAATTTTGCCGCCCGGTCATCCCGTCCCGCTGCCCGCTCGTAGAGCCCAAGAGCCGCCAAGAGCCGCGGATCGCGTTCACCGCGGGCGTAAGGTGCGATGAGCGCGGCCCGCGCGGCCTCGGGTTTCTCAGCCAACAACAGGGCTTCGCCTTTGATCCGGCCCACCTCCGACTCCGTGGCCTCGCGCAGCGCGAGCGGCGCCGGATCGGGAAAGCCCTCGCCCTTTTTGGCGCTCCAGCCGAGCGAAGTGTAACTCGTGAAATCCAGGTAACCGCGCAGCTCGAGCAACATGTCGTTGTAGCTGCTGCCGAAACATTCCTTGAAGAGCGCCTCGGTCGCCGGCTCCCGCGCCGAGCGTGTGATATACGTGACGAAACCTTTTTGGTGCCGCTTGCCGGTTTGATAAAGGCACATGTGGACAAACGCCGTCGCTTGCTTGGCCCAACGGCTACCGATGGGGTTGCGGGCGGTCGGCGAATCGTGCGTCACCGCGAACAATTCTTGGAACGACATCAGGCGTGACCGCGCCAAGGCCGCGTTGAAGTCGCGGTCCTCAGCCGCCGCCGCGATCGACCCGCCTTCCTCGCCCGCGGCCGCGCCGGCCGCATTGAGCATGGCGGCATTGGCCTGCGAAATCGAAACGGTGTTGGGGTCTTCGAGCTTCGCAAATTCGATCAGCGTGGGACTGAACTTCATGCTCATGAGGAGCTGCGCGAGTCCTTCTTCGAGCCAAGCCGCCATGCGCGGCGTATTGCGCGAGAGCAAGGAATGCACGTATTCGCGGTAAAGTTGCTTGTAAGAATCGACCTCGATGAAGCCGTTGTTCTCGACTCCGCCCGCTGCTTCCAGACCCGCCAAACCGAGTTCGCGGGTTTGCAGATCGACGATGATCGTCGAGCGCTCAGCGTTGCGCAGAAACAAACTGGCGAGGCCAACCTGCGGACCGCCATCGGCCTTCACGGGGACGAACGCGTCGAACTTCCCGCCGCGACCGCATAGAATCAACGTGGTGGGCGTCGGGCTACGACCGATCAGCGCGGGCCACACCACGCCGATGGCCTGATTGAACTGCTGGAAATCGCGCAGGAGCCGCTGGGTCTCGCGGTCAGAGGCGTTGGAGAGGATTTCGAAATTGGGAATCTGGGCGTGCCGCCACGATTCGGGCGGCGGCAACTCGCGGGAGTCGGTCACCGTAAAAGTGGGGAGCGAAATCGGGGCATCTTTGGCGGCGTCCTCCTCCGCTTGGGCGACGACCGCGAGCAGCAGCCAAACCACCGATGACCGACGGCGAAACGAGAGTGAGAATTTCATGGGGCAACGAAGTTTAGTGGAGAACACACCGGATCGCAAAACACGACTTAGCGTGCGGCGCTTCGTTGCCGGATAAAGTCCGAAAACGCTCCTGCGAGGGAATATCCGGCGTTCGCCGAACCTCGCCCGCCGCCCGACGACGGCTCACGCGCCCGTTTTAGCTCGGATGTAGCGCCCGGATCATACCGTCCACCGGGCCCCCTTTGGTCCATCGAGCAGCCGAACCCATGTCTATAAACCGCGGCCGTCGACCGCACGGAACTTGGGCGGATCACCTCCGCTCGCTGATCTCGAGCAGCGCCGTCGCGAAGCGGCGGCCGATCTCCAGCGTGCCTTTTGCGGTGAAGTGCGTCTGCGACGGGAGCAGCGTCTCCGCGCCTTCCGTGTCCACGTAGCGGCTTAGCGGATCCATCGCCGCCAACGCTCGCTGCTGCGCGACGATCACCGGCATGTGGGGATTCTTGTCGTTGCCAAAACGCGGGTTCACGCCGACCAACGCGATCAACTGCGGCGCCGCCAGATCCCGGCGCAACCGTGCGAGCATATGCGCCAAGTTCTTCGCATACTCCGGCGCGGCCGTCTTCGTCGCATCGCTCTCACCTTGCACCCACACGAGCGCGCGCAGGCGGAGCGTGATGCCTTGCGCCCGCGCGGCGGTCAGCGCCGCTTTCGTCTCCGTCACCAACGCCCGGTAACACGCGCCCGTCGGGCCCGCGTCGTCGGGGTTCCAATCCTGCATCAACGCCGTGCCGCTAAAGGCTGCTTTCACCATGGCCAACGGCCGGCCTTCCCGCGCACGAAGCTCGCGCGCCAAGCCCATCTCCGGACCGAAGCCGCCTTCGGCCTTCTTGAAATTCCCATATTGGCGGGGCGATTTCGCCTTCGCCTCAACCGTGGTCGTCTCCATCGGCGTGCCTTTCGGCTGGGGCTGGAGCTGCGTCCACTTACCGCCGCTGGTGACATCGTAGTCGTCGGGCGGCGGATCGCCGACCCGCCACCAAAACATCACGTCCCGATCCGCCGCGTCCAGCGGCAGCTCGGACGCATACGCATCAAAACCCACGGCATTCGACTGACCGGCGATGAGCACCAGATCGCGCGTCGCGTTGGGCGCACGTGAGCCCGGGTGACTGCAGCCGGCCAAAACGAACAGAAGCAGAAGGCACGAGATCAGGCGTAACATGGGCTCAAGAAAGCGAACTACGACGCGCGCGTTGTAAACACCACGTGCGTGGCATGGGCCGACGGCACGGGCTCAGTGTGCTGGTAGCCGAGCTTCTGACCCGTGAACGAGCAGGCATCTTGTCCCGTCGTTTCCGATTCCATGGGCGGGACGCCCATGCCACCCCAATCACTGACTTCACTTCGGGTTACGCTCGACCGTCACCGGCTCGGAATCGTGCTCGCCCGCTCGACCGGACCTCGTCAACTTCTCTGCGGTTCGTCGCTCGGGTGATGGAATGGCAGACATGCGGGTCTTAGAAGCCCGTGCCGTAAGGCGTGCAGGTTCGAGTCCTGTCCCGAGCACCAAAACGCCTCTTCAGCGTGGCGCGACCCCGAGGCGGTCACCCATCTTCGCGTAGATCTCAATGCAGTTGGCACTCTGGGCGAGCACGTCGGCGTCGAACGCGATCCGGCCTTTTTGGAAAATCGTGATCACGCACGAGCCGCCGAAAGCGAACAGTCCCTTTTCGTCGCCCTTCGCGTAATCGCGGCCGAAGACGAAACTCTGGACGATGCTGCCGACGTTGGTCGCACCCACCTCTAACATCGCAACCTCCCCAAATCCCGGCGCCGTGATTACGGTCAGCGCGCGCTTGTTTTCCACCAAGTAGCCGATGTTGCGCCGGAGCGCGACGGGGCTGACGGAAAACAACCAACCGTTGATGATCTTCGCGTCGCTGGGTGTGCCACCGACCGCGAAGTGAAACCGGTGGTAGTCCACCGGGCACAGGCGCGAGATCACCATCGCCCCGCCGGCAAACTTTTGGGCGAGCACGCGTTGTTCCTCGGGCAAGGCCGCTTCGCCAAAAAGTTCGGCGAGAGTAAACTTCATCCCCTTGACGTAAAATCCTTCGACCGTGTCGACATCCTGAAAAGCGAGATGCCGGCCGTCCGCCGGAAAGATCGCCACATCGGGCTCGGGCGCGATCGGCCGGGCCTCCGGCCTCAGGGCGCGATAGAAGAACTCGTTGAAGGTTTTGTAGTCGAACGGCGATTTCGCGAATTCATCCACGTTGAGCCCGTATTTGGTGATGAAGGGAATGATCTCCAGCGCACTGACTCGCTTGGACATTTTACGCCCATACCACTGCGAAAACCAGGCGCGCTTCGCGAGCAGCCACACGAAGAACAATCCGGCCGGATTCTCATAGGCGAACCGCAGCCAGCCCTCGCCATAAACCTGCTCGGTCTTGAGGACCTTTTCGTAGCGGTCGTGATAGCGGATGGGGGCGGCGGACATCACACAACGGTCACGCATCAGGGCACGGGCGCAAAGAAGAAATTGCGCGATGGAAACAGTGATGCAAAAACGAGGCCGGATCGCCTCGCGAACCGATGCATTTAAAAAGGCGAATCCGGCGACGAGGGCGGCGCCGCTCCAGATCTGGAGACGCGACGCCCTCGTCGCGTTCCTTACGTTGGTTTGCCTTGGCCCGGCCGCGGCACTGTCGTTTCCCATGATGGAGCGCCCGCATTTACCCCACCTCCAGCCCTCGATTCGTCAACCGATTGTCTTCCTTACGATCGTCACTCATGAGCGCAGACCCATTTTAGCCTGCGCACCTGCTTACGAAATCCTGCGCTCCATTTGGGCGAACTCGCCGTCCCTCGATGGTTGGACCGTCGGCCAATATGTTCTGATGCCGGACCATGTTCACCTCTTCGCTCGGGCCGCCACGGACGCCAAACCACTGGCACGCTGGGTTCAAACTTGGAAATCACTCAGCAGTCGCCGGCTGGCGGCGGACCTAAAAATCACCCCGCCTATTTGGCAGAAAAACTACTTCGACCGATTTCTACGTTCGGCCGACAATTATGGAGAGAAATGGAACTACGTCGCAGCGAATCCCGCGCGCAAGGGCTTGGTCTCAACGGCTGAGGCTTGGCCATGGCAGGGCAAGATGGAGGATTTGATGTTCTAATCCATCCCGGCGACGGGGGCGTCGCCGCTCCAACCCTTGGCGACGCGACGCCCACGTCGCGTTACGCTGTTTTGCTTTAGCCGAACCCACATCGCGCGACACGAATCCGGCGTTCGCGCCTTTGCTTAGGAATCCGGCAACGGGGGCGTCGCCGCTCCACCTTTCTGGAGGCGCGACGCCCTCGGCGCGTTGGCCTCGCCGCGCGGCTCAACTCACCTCGACCGGAAGATCTCGCTGGTGAGGGACTCGAGGATGAGAGCGCGCAGGCCGTAACCATCTTTCTTCGCGGCTTGGAAAATCTCGTCGATCAAGGCTTCGTCGATCCCCTCCATCCGACGGCCCGCCGCGTAGCTGAGAAATTCTCTGATGAGATGGCGGGTAAAAATATCGGTCCGGCTCGCACCCAAAATACTCTTAAAATCATAAAAACCCGCATAGGTCTCACCGGAGCCGAACTCGCCGGTGGCATCGATCTTTGGCGCGGGCGCGTCGCCCTTGGGCTTGGGATAGGTTGTGCGCCAGCGACCAATCGGGTCGAAGTTTTCCAAGCTGAACCCGAGCGGATCGATCTTCCGATGGCACTCGGCGCAGGCTTGGTCGGCCCGGTGTTTCGCCAGCCGCTCGCGAATCGTGGTGGCTCCGGTCACGTCCGGCTCAATTGCCGGGACCACATCCGGCGGAGGCGGAGGCTCGATTCCAAGGATGTTTTCCAAGACCCACACGCCGCGTGTGACCGGCGATGTTTCTACCCCGTTCGCACTGACCGTGAGCACTCCGGCCATGCCGAGCAGTCCGCCCCGCTGCCGATTGCCCGCAATGCTCACCCGCTGGAAACCGTCGGCCATGCGGAGCGTTTTCTGCTCCGGCAGGCCGTAATGCTTGGCTAGGCGCTTGTCGGCAAAGGTGTAGTCGGCGTCGAGAAACTGTCGCACCGGTCCGTTCTCCTTCAACAGGTGCCGGAAGAAGAGCCGCACCTCCGTCTTCATCGCCTCCGGCAGATTTTCGGCGTAATACACCCGCGCCGATTCCCGCGCCGGCGGCTGGCTGCCGAGATCGCGCAAATTCAACCAGGCATCGACGAACGCGTTTACAAATCCCCCAACCCTGCCGTCGGCAAGCAGACGCAGGGACTGCCGCTTGATCTCATCGGGCGACGTGAGTTTTCCGCTCGCAGCGGCGGCCAGCAGTTCATCGTCGGGTGGCGCCCCCCACAGGGTATAAGAAAGCCGCGACGCGAGATCGTAGGGGCCGAGCGCGGTTTCCTTCTCGTCCGTAACTTCGCTAAAATAGAGAAACGAAGGCGAGCACAGCATCATCTTCACCGTATCAAGCGCGGCCTGCCGCGGCGTCGCCTGTTGTTCGAGCTGCAGGGCGTAAGTTTTCCGGATGACCGCGCGATCGGCGTCCGTCAGCGGGCGGCGATAAGCGCGGGCACCGAAGGCCTCGAGCTGATTGAGCGCGCGCTCCGTCTGAAAGCCGCCTTCGCCGAAAACGGCGATCTCCTCCGCCCTGCCGCCGGGCTCGGCGACTGGACCGGAGACCTTGATCTCACCGATGCGGATGTGCGGGAGTTTCCCCTCCTGCAGCAGCAGCGTGCGGCCGACGTTCGACTTGGCTGATCTTCCCTGAAAATCGGCCGCGTAACGTTTGTTGATCTGGATGACGGCCGAGCGGGACTCGTAAGGCCCGTTGGGGAAAATGAAACGCGGAGTCTGCCCGGCTTCGAGCCACACCCGGAATTTGAGCCACTCCGGTTTGTCATCGGGCACCACGGCTTGCGCCAGTAGCGGTTCGATCGCCTGCGGGTAGTGAATGTGGTTTTTGGTCGCGTCGCCGGGGACGACCCCGAGCAAAAAGGGCTCGGAGAAATCGATCCCGAAGAGCGCCGGATCATAGTGCGTATCTCGATGCATGGCCTGGACCAGCACCTCCAGATCGTAGAGTCCGGAGACCGGCACACCTTTGAGAAAATCCTCGATGTGCCCGTAGCCGCCTTGGCGCGTATCCGTGTTCGGCTGCTCGTAAAGGCACAGAAATTTGTTGTTGAAGGCCGCTTTGTGCGAACTCGTCAGCTCCTCGTATTGCACAAAATTGCCCGTGAAATGCCACGACTGCGGCGGCGTCTCCGGCCGCCCGAGCCGGGTCTCGACGAGGCGGTTGGCCGATTGGAAATACTGATCCAGCAGAAAGCCCGAGGTGATGAGCGACTTCCCGATGGTATCAATAGGCTCGCTCGCCTTTTCCTTAGGAAAATCAGCCGTCAGGCCGAGGGTGTCCACCCGGCGGCCGAAGAGGGTCACGAGCGTGTTCTCATATTCCCGGTTTGAAAGTCGCCGCATCACCGTGCGCGCCGCCGTGCTCTCAATTTTGCCCCGGGTCGTCGCGATCCCTGCCCGCAGCAGCCGGATCACGGCGAGCATCTCGTCGTCGGTCGGCTGGCGCTCCGCCTTGGACGGCGGCATCTCGCCCAACGTGATTTGGTCGATCATATCCTTCGCGTCGATCAAGTCCGCCTCGGTCGCGAGCGGCAGCTTGAAGTTCGCAAAGGTACGGTCGCCTTTCTGGTGCTCATCGTCATGGCACTTCAAGCAGTAGGTGCCGACGAACTGCGACAGCGCCTTAGATTCGGCAGATTCGGCCGCCCGAAGGGAGCCTGCGGCTAGCGCGAGAATCACCCAGCCCACGAGCCGGACTAGAGCCGCGACGCCTCCGTCGCGTTTACCCCGCGAACGCGACGGGGGCGTCGCGTCTCCAGCCAGCCAACCGAAGCGCATCGGCGAACGAAAGTTTACGGGCCCCACGTTACGACACTCCGAAGCGGCCGGTGCTGTTACCGAACGACTCCGTTTCGACCCCCATGCGCTGGGCGAGGTCAACGTAAAGATTGCACAACGGCACCTTGTTCGAGCCGGTCGCGGGCAGCCGCTTGAATTCGCCATGGCGATAGCCACCGCCGGCGAGCACGATCGGGAGGTCGGAGTTTTTGTGTGAGTTGGCATCGCCGATCCCGCTGCCGAACAGCACCGCCGTCGAGTCGAGCAGGGTCCGGTCTCCGTCCTCGATTTTGGAGAGGCGCGCGATGAATTTGCCGAACTGCTCGATCTGATAGTTCTCGAGCGTAATGAGGTGTTTGATCGCGGCCTCATCGTTGCCGTGATGCGAAAGTCCGTGATAGGATTTGTCGATGCCGAGGTCCTGCGGCAGGAAGTCGCCGCCGATTTCCAGCGTGGCGATCCTCGTCGAATCGGTCTGAAGCGCCAAAGCGATCAGCTCATAGAGGATCGGCAAATTCTGGACCTTACTCTTGTTCTCCGGCCGCTCGAAGGGTGGCTTCGGCTTGGGCAGGCCGGCCCAGCGCCGACGCAGTTCGAGGCGTTTTTCAACATCACGAATCGAAGTGAAATATTCATCCAGCTTGTCTTTGTCCTCGAGGTTGACCTGCTTGGAGAGCCGATTCGCGTCCGCCAATCCCGCGTCGAGAATGGAAGCCTGCAAACGGTTCTCTTGGTTTCGACGGGCCAAGCGTTCTTGGGAATCGCTGGCAAAGAGCTTATCGAACAAATCCGCCGGGCCCGTGATGGGCGGCACGCGGACGCCGGACTTCGTCCATGCGATCTGGCAGCCCCCGTGGATGCCGCCTTCAGAACCCACCGTCAGCGACGGAAACCGGGTCTGGTGTCCGATCTCGTCAGCCATGAACTGATCGATGGAGACATTCCCGGTGGGACGGCTCTGCGCCTCGGAGTTGAGCACGCCGGAGAGAAAGGAATGAACCGCGAAGTGCCCGCCCTTGATGCCATGATCGAGCCCACGGTAAACGGTCAGGTTTTTACGCACATCCCAAAGCGGCTTGAGCAACGTCGTCTGCTCGTAGGCCGAGCCGGTCGTTTCCGGGAAAAAGTGCTTCGCCTGATAACCCAGCAAATTGCCGACCGCGACAAATCGACGCGTTCCCGCTCCGGCGCCCTTCGCCGACTGCACCGCCGAGTTACCGCCGACCGCGCTGGCTAGGAGAGAAGGAAGCGACGGGAGCGCGAGCGTCGCACCAAGAGACTGGAGAATGAAACGTCGGCGATTCATGGGGTTCATGCTTGGGGGAAGATTTTGCGGGAACGGGAGACGGGGCTTGACCGTTTTGGGGCTAAAACAACTGAACCTGGGCAGACGCGCGGGGCAAGGAGATCGTTGCGGGAAAAACGCCGGCAATCGGCTCCGATTTATCCCGGAAATCTCGTGGGGACACGACGCCTCCGTCGCGTTTCAGTCGCGAACGGCGACGGGGGCGTCGCCACTCCAGCCTACACAGGGTTTCGGGGAATCCTAGGTACGGTGGAATCTCCCGGCTAACGGTTGAGGAGCACCGCGCCCGCTTCGCTTTCCTCCTTACTTCTTAACGGGTTTTGCGCTCTGGGCCCGCGTCAGACCATCGTCCTTGACCACAAAGTCGACCGTGGAGCCCTCTTCCACTTCGCCGGCAATGAGTCCGCGGGCGGGCTTGGCGACGTCGAGCAGGCCGAGCAGGAGATGCTCGACGGGGACGAAGTCATCTTTGAGCGACTTTGCTTCCTCTTCGGTCCGCGTGAGCACGTCGTTGAGGGCCTGCGTGACGTAAATTTTCGAGGTATCGACGCTGCCCGTGACTTTTGGCAGGCGCTCCAGCTCGCGGTCCACCGCGAGCGCGAGTGCGGCGGTCGTGAGGCCAAGTTTGTCGACGATACCGGAGACCAGCCCGTTCTCCTGCGTGAGCAACGCGGAGAGCAGGTGCCAAGTGTCCACCTCGTTGTGGTTGAGCCGACGGGCGATGTTTTGCGCGTCGGTGACAGCCTGACGCGACATCTGGGTGAGTTTAGCGGTGTCCATGAGGGTGATCTATCGCACGCCCTGCGCCAAATTGCGATGGGGTGATTTCCCCCGCACCGCTCCGCCGCACCGCCGAACAAGGCGCGACTCCGCCGGCAGGAGCCCGCTTGCGGGCGATTTTCCGCCGCGCCGCACGCATCGCGCGCAAGCGCGCTCCTACGCCAAAATCGCGCGCACCACGTGAGCCTCCTCGACGCCGGTGAGGCGCGCGTTGAGGCCGCGGAAGCGATGGGTGAACCGTGCGTGATCGATCCCGAGGCAGTGCAGAATCGTCGCGTGCAGGTCACGCAGGTGCACCGGGTTCTCCGTGATGTTGTAGCAGAAATCATCGGTCGCGCCGTATTCCATGCCGCCCTTGATCCCCCCGCCGGCGAGCCAAACGGTGAACGCCCGACCATGATGGTCGCGCCCGCTGTTGGGGTCGCCCAGTTTGCCTTGGCTAAAGACGGTGCGGCCAAACTCGGTCGCAAACACCACGAGCGTGTCCTCCAACAGACCGCGCTGTTTTAAATCCCGGATCAGCGCGGCGGTCGGCTGGTCGATGTCGCGGCATTGGTTCGGCAACTGCCGGGCCATCGCGATGTGTTGATCCCAGCCCCGGTGAAAGAGCTGCACGAAGCGCACGTCCCGCTCGAGCAGCCGGCGGGCGAGCAGACAATTGGCCGCGTAACTGCCGGGTTTTTTCACCTCGGGACCGTAGTCGGCCAACGTCGCGGCCGATTCCTGACTGATATCAGTCAACTCGGGCACGGAGGTCTGCATCCGAAATGCCATCTCGTAGGCCTCGATCCGCGCCACGGTCTCCGAATCACCGAGCTCGGCCGCGCGGCGGTGGTTGAGTTTCGCCAGATCGTCGAGCATCGCCCGGCGTTGGGGGCGGTCCACGCCGGGCGGATTGTTGAGGTAGAGCACGGGGTTGGCTCCGGCCCGCAAGCCGACGCCTTGGTGCGAGGCGGGGAGAAATCCGCTGCTCCAAAGACGGGAGAAAATCGGCTGGCCGGGGTTTTTCCCCGTGCCTTGCGAAACCATCGCGATGAACGCCGGGAGATTTTGGTTCTCCGTGCCGAGACCGTAGCTCGCCCAAGCCCCCATGCTGGCATAACCGGGCAACTGATTACCCGTGTTCATGTAGGTGATCGCGGGGTCGTGGTTGATCGCCTCGGTGTGCAGGCTTTTTATAATACAGATATCGTCCGCAATCGTTTGAATATTGGGCAACAGATCGCTGATCCACGTGCCATGTTTGCCACAGCGCTTGCCGGTCATCAGCGGCGGCACGACCGGAAACGCACTCTGGTTGCTCGTCATGCCGGTGATGCGCTGCGTGCCTTTGATCGAGGCGGGCAGGTCGAGCCCGGCATGCCGGTGCAGCATGGGCTTGTCGTCGAAGAGATCGACGTGCGAGAGGCCGCCACTTTGAAACAGACAGAGCACGCGCTTCGCCTTGGGCGCGAAATGCGGCAGGCCGGGCAGCCCCTTTCCGACCGCCCCGCCGGCCGCACCGGGCGCACCCAACGCGAGGGCGAGGTCGGATGAAAGCAGGGCGCCGAGCGCGACGCCGCCGATCCCGCGGGCGTTACGACCGATGAAGGTGCGACGGGTGAGATGACGGAGGTAATCGTGAGCCGGTTGCATGGTGAGGAGGACGGAAGATGGAGAGACGGAGGGAAGGAGAAAGGGGGAGAACCGATCAGAAAGTCCAATCGTCGGGATGGGTGACCATGTGAACAAGCATCGCGATGATTTCGTCGTATTCTGAGTAGAGCGGCCGGCCAACTTCGGCTTCAAGGTAGCCGCAGCTCACGGCGAATTGGATCCAAGTTTGCGTCTCAGCCGCTTCACCCTCGGCGTCGCTAAGCTTGGCGACGAACGCCGCCGGGTAGCGCCGTTTACGCGACGCCTCGGAAACATTGGCGCTGACCGAACGGGAGGACCGACGACATTGATCGGTGAGCGAGTATCGCTCTTCCATCGGAAACTTCCGACTCAGTTCAAACAGCTTCATCGCCGCCGCAAAGGCTCGGGCGTAGACGTCCAAATCGGTATGCCGACGCACCACTCGCCGTCGCGGCTTTTTCTCCCCTTCTCCCCCTCCCTCTTTCTCTCCTGCTTTCATCGTGCTCAGTTCCGGGTGATCGTCTCGCTGAGATTAAAGAGTAAAGAGGCCACTTGCGTCCATGCCGCTAGTTCCGCAACGGGCAGCTGTTCGTTGCGGGGCGACTCCCCGACCGCGAGCAACGCGCGGGCCGCCGACTCGTCTTTCGCATAATGCGCCCGCTCGCGTTTTAACGCCGCGACCAGCACGGCGAATTCTTGTGGTTGCGGCGGACGCGAAAGGCAGGAGACAAACGCCCAGCGCAGCCGGGCTGCATCGCTCTCCCTCTCTCCGTCGCTCACTCTCTCCGTCTCCGAATCGGCGAGCACCCGTTCCGCCAACACCCGTGAGGCCTCGACGAATTGGGGGTCGTTCAACGTCACCAGAGCCTGAAGCGGGGTGTTAGTCGTGCTGCGCGCCACCGTGCAGACCTCGCGGTTGGGCGCGTCGAAGGCGGCCATATTCGGCGGCGACGCCGTGCGCTTCAAATACGTGTAGAGCGAGCGCCGATAGAGTTTCTCGCCTTGATCCTGCACGAAAGTCTGCGCCGTCGCCGGGGTGCTCCCATAATGGCTGACCTCGCGCCACAGGTCACCGGGCGCGTAGGGATTCACGCTCGGTCCGCCGAGTCGCGGCACCAGCAGGCCGCTGACGGCCAGCGCCTGATCGCGCACAAACTCAGCCGGCAGCCGAAAACGCGGCCCGCGCGCCAGCAGCTGATTGGCCGGGTCGGTCTCCAATTGCCCGGCGGTCGCGGCCGAGCTCTGGCGATAGGTCCCGCTCGTCACGATCAGCCGCACGAGGCGTTTCACATCCCAGCCGCTCTCGACAAAATCAACCGCGAGCCAATCGAGCAGCTCCGGGTGCGTGGGCCAATCGCCCTGCAAACCAAAATCGGCCAAGGTGCCGACCAAGCCCTCGCCAAAAAATAACTTCCAAATGCGATTCACCGCGACCCGGGCGGTGAGCGGATTCTCCTTCATCGTGATCCACTGCGCGAGCCCGAGCCGGTTTTGCGGCGCACCGGCTGGCATCGGCGGGAGCGCGCTAGGGGTGCCCACCTCGACCTTTTCCCCGGGCTGCGCGTAGTCGCCGCGGTTCAATATAAACGTGTCGCGCGGAGCCGCGGCGACGGCCATGACCATCGTCGGAAACGGCTCGGTGAGCGCGGCTAATTGCTCGCGGGCGTTCTTGAGTTCAACCCGGTCACGCCACAACTCCGTCGCCTGTTGAGCGCACTGCGCCCAAAGGGTCGCCGTCGCCTCGGGCGGACGCGTCGCCGGGGCCAACGCCAGCGCGTCCACCACCGCGGCCGGCAGATCCGTGCCATCGTCGGTACCGGTGACCACGGCGACTTGAATCAAGCCCGGCAGCAACGCGCGTCCGGCACCGAAGCCGAGCTGGAAGTTTAAATAAGGCCCCGCCCCTTGGCCGATCGGCTTGGCCAGCGTAGCGGTGAGATGCACGGGGCCGTCGGTCGCAGGATCGGGAGACCAACCCGAATCACTGCGCCGGTCGAGGCAGCCGAAGGCGGGATGCTCCGCTTCCCACGAACTGGCGGTCACGCGGGCAAACGTCTCGAGTCTATTCAGGTCAACCTGATCACCGGGCAACGCGCCGATGGACGCGTCGATGGCCGTAAGTTTGAAGGTGCCCTTTTTCACCGGCTCCGCGGGGTCCGGGACGGCCGGGCCGGGCGCGGGTGGCGGGGAGGTTTTGAGGCGCGTGCCCTTGCCCCAGCCATTGAGCGGAAACTCCGCCAACGGATGGATCGTGACGCGCAGGCCGGTGATCGGGCGGTCGGTCTTCGGGAGTTCGGCCAAAATATCAAACGCCGCGAGATCGCCACCGCGAATGATCCTGACGCGGTCGTCACCCACGATCTCGAGCACCGAAGCGTTCGGCGTCGAAACTTTCACCACCTTCACCGGCAACACTTGGAGATCGCAGCCGCGCTCCGCGAGCCGCGCCCGCTCGCGTGATTCCCAGGCGCCGAGCACCGCGGGATCGGGTTGCGCGAGCTTGGCTTCGAGCGCCGCGATACGCGCGCGGAGCGCGGGCTGATCGTTGGTTTTCAGCACGGTGCGGGCGCGGACAAACGGCCCCGGATTCACCCCGCCGTTGCCGTCGAGCCCTTTGTCGCCGAGCGAATTGAAAAATGCGAACGTGCGGAAATAATCTTTCTGCGTGATCGGGTCGAATTTGTGGTCATGGCACTGGGCGCAGGCGAGCGTGAGCCCGAGCACGGCCTCGCCGAGGGTTTTGACGCGGTCGGCATTGTAGTTGGTCAGATTCTCATCGGCAATCGTGCCGCCCTCGTGGGTGACCATGTTGTTGCGCTGAAATCCGGTCGCGATCTGATCGGACTCGGTGCGATTCGGAAGCAGATCACCGGCAAGTTGCGTCGCGAGAAAGCGATCGTAGGGCAGATTGTCGTTGAACGCCTGGATCACCCAATCGCGCCAGAGCCAGAGGTGCCGGCCGCCGTCGATGGAGAATCCGTTGGTGTCGGCGTAGCGCGCGGCGTCGAGCCAATCGAGCGCCATGCGTTCTCCGAAGTGCGGGCTCGCGAGCAGGCGCGTGACGAGCCGGTCGTAGGCGCGCGGATCGCGATCGGCGGCGAAGGCCTCGACTTCCGCGACCGAGGGCGGGAGTCCCGTGAGATCGAACGCCAGCCGACGAATCAGCGTGCGGCGATCCGCCTCCGGAGCGGGGCTGATTTTTTCCTGAGCGAGTCGCGCGCGGACGAAGGCGTCGATGGCCTGCGCCCCGAGCGGGAGAGAGCCAGCCAGCTCACCTGATTGCTTTCGCTCCTTCTCTCCTTCTCCAGAAATCGGCAAAGCCGATTTCCGCGGCGCAACAAACGCCCAATGCGCGGAATACTGCGCGCCGGCCTCGATCCAGGCTCTGATTTTTTCCTTCTGCACAGCGGTGAGTTTAGAATGGGAATCCGGCGGCGGCATCACTTCGTCTTCGTCGGGGCTGATGATGCGGAGCCAGGCCTCGCTGTTCGCGAGATCGCCGGGCTTGAACGGCGTGAGGCCGTCGCGATCCGCGTGCGCGAACTCGGCGCCATCGAGCCGGAGCTTGGCCTTGCGGGCTTTCTCATCGAAGCCGTGGCACGCAAAACAGTTCTCCGAAAGGATGGGCCGGATGTCGCGGTTGTAGTCGATGGCACGGGCGGTCGATCCGATCCAGACCGCCACGCTGAGGACCATCCATCGCGGGGCGGCGGCGAAAATTTTCGTTCGATTCATTTGGGTTGGAGCAAAGGGAGAGCGCGAGAGGATCAAAAACCAAACCGCAAACCTCAGCCGTGCAACGTCACTTTTCAGTGGAACGACGAAGCGTCGCGCTCGTGCCGTGGCTAAACGTAAGGTGAAGGAGCATCGGTGGTCTGAGGGCCGGGTGGACCGTAGGTTGAACGACCCGGGGCCGACTCACTCGGGAACGGGATCGCGGCGGAGCACGGGCTTGCCCTCCCAAATGGCGATATCGGTTGTTTGGTCGTAGGTAAGGATGCGGCTGGCGCTGTTCGGCGCGGGCGGGAGGTCGATTTTCGGCAGCCACTTTTTGTGCTCGGCGATGACGGCGGCATGTTGCGGCCGACCGGCGAGATTGGTCCATTCGTTCGGGTCGGCCTTCAGGTCGTAGAGTTCCTCGCTGCCATCGGCGTAGCGGATGTAGCGCCAACGCTCGCTGCGGATGCCGTGGTTGCCTTGATTATGACTGGTGATGGCAGGGCGGTCGCGTTTGGCCGCGGCATCCTTAAGTTGTGGCGCGAGGCTTAGTCCTTCGAGATCGGTGCGGGCGGGGACGCCCGTGAGGTCGATGAGCGTGGGATAGAGGTCGAGCAACTCCGCGGGCTGGAGGCAGCGCTGGCCAACCGTCACGCCGGGCCCGGCGAAGATGAGCGGCACTTTGGTGCTGCGATCCCAAAGGGTGTTTTTGCCGGTGATGCCTTTTTCTCCGAGGTGCCAGCCATGATCGCTCCACACGACGACGATGGTGTTCTCGGCGACGCCCGCTTCGTCGAGGGCGGCGAGCAGGCGGCCGACTTGCGCGTCCACGAAGCTCGTGCTGGCGAGGTAGCTGCGGACCAGATTGCGCCACTGGTTGTTGGCTTTGACCCAATTGAGGCGCGGCTCGGGCAGGTTCCAATGCAGATACCAAGAGAAACGCGGCGTGTCCTCCCGATCGTTTTTCAGCACCTGCGGCAGCACGCTGTCGTCATCGGGGTATAGGTCGAACCACTTCTGCGTCGCGTAGCACGGCACGTGCGGCAGAAAAAATCCGGCGGCGATGAAGAACGGCTGGTCCCTCGGGGCGGACTTGATCTGCTCCACCGTCCAACTCGCGACCTTGTAATCGCCTTTGCCGGTATCGTCGTTGTCGAGCGGCCACACGCCCCAATCCATGAGCGGGTTATTGCCCATGGGGGTGGCGGGGATGAGTTTCTGCGGTGGCCTCGTGCCGACGCCGCCGAAGGGCGCGGTGACTTGAAACTCGGGGCGGACCGGTGCTGCGGTCGCGGCGGTGTTCGCCTTGGCTTTGCCTTTGCCGGCTCCGGCACCGGGCGCACCCGTGCCGGCATGGAAGATTTTTCCCGTCGCCGCCGTGCGATAGCCGTGATCGGCGAAATACTGCGGGAGAGTCACGCGGTCTTTCCAGTCGGGTAACGTACGAAACCACGGCGAGAGCCCATAAATGCCGGTGGTGGTCGGGCGCAAGCTGAGCAGCAGACTGGTGCGCGAGGGGTTGCAAAGAGGCGATTGGCAATGGGCGTTGAGGAACGTGGTGCCGCGCGCCGCCAGCCGGTCGAGATGCGGAGTCTTGGCCATCGGATGACCACCAAGATGGCCGACCCAGTCGTTCTGATCGTCGATGGCGATGAAGAGGATATTTGGCTTCGCCGCGAAGGAGAGCACCGGGCCGGCCGCGGATAAAAAGAGTGCGATGAGGGTAAGTGACTTCATGGGGTGAGCAGAAAGAATTCGGAGCGCGGGTTACTTAGATTTGTCCTTCGCCTTACCTTGACCACCTTTCGGCCGGGGCTGGCTGGCGAGCGTTTTTTTCACGAGTTCGGTGAAGCTGTCCGCCTGCCGCTGCCAGACTCGCTCCAATTCCTGCACCTTCTGTGGCAGCGCGGCGGCGAGGTTTTGCTGTTCAGCGCGGTCGGTCTTCAGATCGTAGAGCTCCCACGGCTCACCAGCGGCGGCCACGAGCTTCCAATCCCCGACCCGCACGGCGCGATGCCGGTCGTGTAACCACCAGAGACTTTCGCGAGCGAGGGTCTCATCCTTGGCAAAGGCAGGCACGAGGCTCCGGCCGGGCGCAGCGGGCATGGCCTCACCTCTCCACTCCGTCGGCAGCTTGATGCCCACGAGTTCGAGCACCGTCGGCACGAAATCAATGACGTGCGCGGGGGTGTGGCGCAGTTCGTTTTTGGCGGTGATGCCTTTCGGCCAATGCGCGATGAGCGGCGTGCTGATACCGCCTTCATGCACCCAAGTCTTGTGCCGGCGATGAGGGGTGTTACCAACGCTGGAAAAGCCCGGGCCGAGACAAAGATAACTGCCGGCACTACCGGGAGAGGCCTGCAGATCATGACCGCCGTTGCGCACCATGATTTCGGCACTGGCCCCGTTGTCGGAGGCGAAGAGAATGAGTGTGTTCTCATACGCGCCCATCGCTTTGAGCTGCGCGATGACGCGCCCAATCTCTTGGTCCATACGATCAACCATCGCTGCATGGATGGCCATTTTGGTCGCTTGGAAGCGGCGCTGCTCGTCGGTCAGTTCGTCCCAAGGCAGCGGTCGGGCCACTTCACCGGGGCCGAGCTTTTCCATCGCATCAGGAAAGGCGTAGGGCGGTCCGACCTCGCGCTCCAGCGCGGAAAGAGTGGTGCGGGTGATACCTGTTTGTCTCTGCCGGGCGAAACGCGCGGCGCGAATCACTTCCCAGCCGGCGAGATAGCGATCGCGATACTTCGCGATATCCTCCGGCAGCGCATGCAGCGGAAAGTGCGGCGCGATAAAAGGGATGTAATGAAAGAAGGGTCTGCCGGCGTGATTTGCGGCGTGATCCTTCAGACATGCGATGGCGTGATCAGCCGTGGCGACGGTCGCGTAATAGCCCTTTTCATCCGGGGGCGGTGTGACGGGCACATCGTCGATGGCATTGCCCCGGGCGGTGAAGAAGTTTCCCTGATTCTTCATGTCGAGCGAACGATCAAAGCCGGCGGCGAGCACCTTGCCGTCGATGTGCCACTTGCCGCTGTGGTAGCTCCGATAGCCGGCCGGTTTCAGATAGTCGGGCAGCAGCCTGGCCCAGGATTGGCGCACTCCCTGATTGCCACCACCTACCCCAGGTAGCGCATCACGATGAATCTGCTGAGCGTAATACCCCGAGAGCAGAGCGGCCCGCGAGGGCCAGCAGCGCGCTGAGTTATAAAACTGCGTGAAGCGCAGACCGTTCCTCGCGAGCGAATCAAGCTGTGGCGTCTGGATCTCGCCGCCATAACAGCCGAGATCGGAGTAGCCTAGGTCATCGGCGAGGATGAAGACAATGTTCGGCTTCGCCGCGAAGCCCGTCCCGCCGGCCGCGGCCAGCAGCAGAGCCCACACCGCCGGTCGAAAATGGATCGATAAATACATGGTAGTTGAAATTAAAATGGCCGTGTCATCGGCACGCTCCAGCGGCGTGGCTTTTGGAAGAGAAAGCGATAAGGGCTCCGGGGTCCGCGTCATTGAAGCCCGAAGTCGCCGAACCCCTGATCGTCGCTGGCGATCAGGAGGACGTTGGAGCGAGGCGGGGGGCGGGTTGCGCGACGATTGGGACGCACGCAGCGCCAGCAACACTGAGCGCGACGACCAGTCGGAGGCGGGTACAGCTGTGAGACAGGGAAATCATGGAATGATCTCGCGGGCGGCGACGTTCAAAATGTGAACGCTGCCTGCAAGGCCCAGCTTTGGCGCTGGCGTTGGTAGGTCCAACGGTTCACGCCGGCGGCCGTCGCGGCGAACGGCAAAATATCTTCCTCGCCGAAGAGGTTGTTCACGTTGAGCTGCAGCTCGAGGGCGCGATTCTGCGGGAGTTGGAAGCGTTTTTTTAACATGCCGTTCCAGATCACGAAGCTCTGGCCGTAGAGCGGGGTCTTGCCGTTGTAGCCGATGACCGGGGCGCTGCGGTAGCTCGCGCCGAAACCGGCGCCGAAGCGCTCGCCGAGGAGCGGGAGCTTGGGGAATGAGAAGCTGTTGAAGAAGTTTAACGACTCCCGTTGGTGCTGCAGCGGCGACTGGCCTTCCTGCTGGTTGTTGGTGTTGATGATATCCAACGCAAATTGGCTCGCATCGCTGACGCGCGCGGGGTTGGTCGCGAAGTCGCGCTGCGGCGTGCCGTCGCGGGTGCGGATGAAGGTCTCGAGGTTGGTGTTGCGCGTGAGGTAGGGCACGGCGGCGTTGCTCTGCCAGACGGGCATCTCGGCGCGCAGGAAAGCGGCCATGCGCTGCCCGACGTTGGACAGCTCGAGGTCGGCGCGGCCGTAGTTGAGCGAGATGCGCCAGCGGGACGTGGGATTGGCGGTAAGCTCGACCTCCCAGCCTCCGCCGTCGGAATCGCCATTGTCGCGGGACTCGGCGAACAGGCTCGCGAACTGATATTTGGCCGCGATCCGCGCATCGGTGAACGCCTGGTAGATGCCGGCGATGGCGGGGATCGCTGTCGTGCGGGTGGAGATGGGGTCGTAGATGCCGTTGACGTTGTCGGTGTCGTAGCGGGTCACGCCGAGGACGACGCGATTGTCCAAAAGAAAAAAGCGCGCGCCGTAGTCTTTGCCGACACCTTTCTGCGGTGCGAGCGCGTTGTTCAAAAGGTCGCGAGCCGTCACGGGCCGGACGCTGTCGGAGGAGTTGTAGACGACCGCGGCCCAACGCACGGGGCGGAAGACGGCGCCAAAGGTGCGGGTATTGCCGGAGAAACAAGTGAGGCCGGCGGGGGTGTAGATCGTGTTTTCCGTCCGCGTGCCGCCAAACGGTTCGGCGTTCGGAATCAGCACGCTGCCGATGGCGCGGTTGGTCTCCTGCTGGTCGCGGCGGGCGCCGAAGGTGACGACGAGCCGTTCTTCGAGGAAATTGCTCTGCATCACCGCCATGATGGTGTCGGTGAGATTGGACGTCCTGCCGGCCCCACCGGGGCTGAGAAACTCGGGGCGCACACCAGGCGAGTTGATCGGAGTGGTCCAAGGGTCATGGGCGCCGCGCGCGCCGCCGGGCGTCGTGAAATCGACGTAGGTGCGGCGAATGATGGTGTTGGCCGCGTTGTTCACCGGGAGGGTGTTGTCGCGGCCCGCGGTGTTATATTCGTTGTAGGCCACGTTGTAGAATTCGTCCTCCGCCCGCTGCGCGAGGGCGGCGACTTGGTGCTGGCCGAGCCACTTGCTGCGGCGGCGCAGGTCGAGTTCGTAGGAGAGCGTAGCGCGATAATTGTCAGCCACGCGGCGCTGGAGTCTGTAGCCGGCGTTGCCTTCGACGTAGAATTTTCCGGCAAACGGATTCGGCGCGAAGGGGTTTGCGAGCAGTTGTCCGGGCGGCGTCGCCCCGAGCGTGCCGGTGGGCAGATAGTAACCGGGGAGTTCGCGGTTGGCGTCGCCCCGGAGGCCGATTTGGAACCAAGGGATCACGAAATTGGAGCGCCACATATCCTCCTGACGATTGTAGCCCAGTTCGACATTGATCGGGCCGAGGCGCTGCTCGAGCAGCGCGGTGAAGAGGCCGTAACGGTTGTTTGAGGTGCTGCCGGGACCGCCGAGATTGGAACTTTCCGGCAACAGGCCGGCAATCGTGCTCGTAATCGTGCCGCCGCTCGTGGCGTTGGGCCCGTTGAGTGTATCGAAGAAGCGCACCCGCTGCGCGCCGGCGAGCGTGGGATTCGCATCGACGACGAGATTGTCGCCGTAGCGATACGCGTTGGGGCTGACCTGCGGCGTGAAGCGAAGCTGGTTCGCGAACGTCGCCTGCGTGCCGGCGGGGGCGGGCGTGCCCAGCTCGAAGATCGAACCCGTTGCGAGGGGCTTGCCGGCTCTGATCCACGCATCGGAGAAGTCGGAGACGGGAAACGGCATCGCCTGGAGTTGCCGGGTGTCCACGTATTCGTAGTTCGTGCGCAGGCGGGTGGTGCGCCACGGCTGCCACGCGGTGGCGACGGCGATGCCCTTACGTTTTTCGAACTCGAAGTCGCGCCAGCCTTCCTTGTCCTCGAAGAGACTGTTCAGGCGCAGGGCGAATTTACCGCGGACGAGTTCGCGGTTGAAATCGGCCTCGACGCGGCGGTTGCTCCAGCTCCCGAGGGTAGCGCGGACTTCGTCGCGCTGCTTCGAGCCGAGCAGGGCAAATTTAGAGCCGGCGTTGACCACACCGCCGGGGCCGCCGATGCCGAACAGGATGGAGTTGGGTCCGCGCGAGACCTCGAAGCGATCGATGCTAAAGCGGTCGGAGCGCGTGATGGATTGGAAGTAGTCGCGCGTCTGCGCGGCGCCGGTGAAGCCGCGGATGCGGATCTGGTTGTTGCCCTGTTGCACGGAGGCGAGGCCGGTGACGTCGCTGAAGTCGCGGCCGGCGTTGGTGGCGAAGTTAAGGTAGCCCTCGTAGTCGGTGACGTTGAGGTCGAGGATCAGCTCCTTGGTGAGCACCTGAATCGAGGCGGGGATGTTCGCGAGGCTGGAGTTGAGGCGGGTGCCGGAGAGCGTGTTCGAAGCGGCGTAGCCTTGATCCTTCTCGGTGCGCACCTCGAAGGGCGAGAGCACCACGGTGCTTTCCGGCTCCGGCGTCGCCCGGCTCCGACCGGAAGCCGGCGGCGCGGTTTGGGCCAGTGCCGCGACGGGAAGGAAGAGTAGAGACAGGGCCAAGGAAACGTAACGGCAGGTTATCATGAGCGGTTTGGTTGAGGAGGGATTGAGGTTCAGATGGAAAATACGGGAGCCATAAAACGCGCGGGGCTACGGCGTCACTGCGCGGGATTCTCCGCAGCGACATTGGCCGCTGGACGGAGGAGCAGTTCCGCTTTCACGTCGTCGACATAGGAACCGGCAAACGTGACTGGCACCGCGGTCGGCTCGGGCTTCGTGCGGTTGATGCGGATGTGCACGACGAGAAACCGGGTGGCCGTGGGCAGGGCCATGTTCACCGCGACACGTTCCCAGGTCGCAGAATCGAGATCGGTGCGCTCCTGCTGTTGCCCGCTGAGGCCGAGGTGGCCTTCATACCACGCCTTCCAGTTTTCGCCGCGGTAGGGGCGTGGATCGCGGGCAAAGGCAAACAAGGTCACGCCGCCGGCCAACTCCTCCTCGGTCTCCGGTGCCACTTGGTTGAACCAGGCCTCGGCATGCGCGACCACTCGCCCAGATTCGATTTCGGCGCGATGCGCCGCGAGGTCGATCACCTGCAATTGGTCGCCGACATGGCTGAGCGGGGAATTCTCGCCTTCCCAGTCGGAGCGCAAGAGCCGCAACATCCATGCACCGGTGCGGGGAACCAGACCCGCCTTCTCAGGCGCGAGCTCGGCGTGATCGCCGCTCCAAATCCTGAATTCCTGCGGGACGCCCCGGTTACCGGGCGCCGCGCCCGTCTCAAAACTGTCGGCTACCAACGTGGCCATATGCTGCATCGCTTCGGCCGCCGGCGGCGCGACGTAGGCCCACACAACGGACGTGAAGGCCGCACCGATCGCCAATCCCGCCGCGATCGGCGCGCGCCAGCCGCGCAGCAACCCACGGTCGAGCCACGAGACCGTGGTCCCAGGCGGGGGCTGATGTGCCCTCGGCCCCGTCGCCGCCGCGCAAGCGCCGTCAGCCGCAAGTTCACGTAGACGCACATCCGCCGCAGCCCACGAGCGCAACTCGGCCCGCGCTTCCGCGCTCTCGAGTAACACTGCATTGAGGCGCGCCAGCTCCTCGCCTGAGATCGTCCCGTCGAGATAAGCGAGGATCAGTGGGGAATGATCGGTGTTCATGATAATGTCTCTTGTTTCAGGGTGCCCTCGACGCAGCGCTGCACATCCACGCGGATGCGCCGCAACAATTGATAAAGTCCATCGACGGTGCGGCCGGTCTGGGCCGCGACATCCTTGATCGCGGCCTCGGTCGCATAACACGCCAGAAGCAATTCACGCCGCTCGGCGGGCAGATGTTCCACACACACCTCCAGCGCCGCCATCTGCCGCGCCCGCAGCGGCGTCTCGCCGGCGCCTTCATCGGCGAGCTTGGCGATCACCGCCTCGTCGAGCACGAGTCGGTCGCGGGCCCGGTCGCGCCGAAACCGCAGCGCCTCGTAGCGAGCAATCACGCAGGCCCAGCGGGGAAAGGCCTCGGGCTCGCGCAGCTCGGAAAATTTGCGCCACGCCACCAGCGCGACGTCCGGCATCAGCTCATCGACATCCGCCGCCCGCGACACCAGCGACCGCAAGTACCCGCGAATCACCGGCTCGTGACGCGCGAGCAGTTGCATGAAGCTGTCGGCCTGCGATTCACTAGTAGGAAGGGGCATCGGGGGTAACATGCAGACGCAGGGCGATTCATAAATAGACTCCCGAAATCCCGATAAACTGACGAGTTTTTATAAAAAAGGGACGAGCAAGAATTCGTCGGCATCGCGAATCGCCCTGCCCTTCAGATTTAGAACGTGATCCTGAGGGCGGCCAACCCCCTTAACCGGCGGCGCTCGCCCAATCCCCTCCCCTCAAAACCGCCAAGCGTGAAGCGCTGAGCTGCCGAGACTGGGTAATACCAACGTCCCTTAACTTCTAGACGTTTGTCATTGCGAGGTGCGCGAAGCGCGTCGTGGCAATCCAGCTGGATTGCTTCGTCGCTACGCTTCTCGCAATGACAGTCTGTTTCTCAAAGGACGCGGGTATAAGCCGTCGAAGACGGCGCGGGGCTCGCTTGGTTTTACCGCATTGACGAGGGCCCAGCAGGGCCACCACCAGACTGCGTTTTAACCCGGTGCGGGTCCGACGGAGGTAAACGGCCCGCTCAACCGTTCGTGCAATCTGGCAACGTCGTTGCCGTTTTTCACCCTGCGAATTGGCCTAACTCACCGCGGATTCACCTCAAACACCTCGACGATCGCCACGCCGGGCCGCGCGGGCTGGCTGGGCAACAATTCAAATGGCTCCACGGTGACCGTGTAGTTTCCGGGCGCGAGGTCGGCCATAATGCATGGTTCGCGGCGGTTGCCGGGGGCGAAGCCCGTCGCGAAAATCTGCCGTTCGCTGTAGTAGGTCACGTCTGGCCGGAAGTCGTCCGGCACGCCGTTCACGCGGGCGGCGCCGGTGCTCCAATCATCGTTCTTCATGATCCGCTCGCCGGCGGAATTGAAGATTTCCATGGTGGGATCGTCCATCGCGTCGAGGCCAAACCTGGCCAGCGACGGACCTTGCACGCGAATAAGGATTCGCTTCGTCGGGCCGGCCCCCGCCTTGACCACAAAACCCGCGATCATCTTGCGATCACGGTCGGCGAAGCCGCGCGTCGAGAGACTCAGAAACCGGTTGTCCGTCGCCTCGGCCCCGTAGGCTTCAACGAGGGCGACGCCGGGCGCCGGGCCGGTCACGTTGATGGTGTAGTTGCCGGGCGCGAGCGTGGTGAGCAGCGCGGCGTCGGCACTGCCGGCCACGAGGGGGAACGCGCCGGTCTGCGCCGCCGCCGCCGCGAGCGCCGCCGGGCCGGAGGCCGCTCCGATGGGCGTACCCCAATCGTCGTTCACGCCGACGACGACGGGCGGATTCACGTCGACGTTGAACACCGTGAGGCGCGGATCGGCGAGGACCTCGGGGACGTTAAACGGCGCGGCCGCGAGTGCCGGACCGGTGGCGCGAAGCAACACGCGCCGCGGGCCGGTGCCGCCGACCGCAAAGCCAGCGATGAGTTGCTGTTCGCCGAGGCCGCTAAAGGCGCGGGTCGCCACGTTGAGCAAGGTGCCGGTGTTGGAGGCGACGCGGGTTTGCAGGCGGAAATTGGCGACCTCGAAGGCGCACTGGTCGATGGTGAGGGCATTATGCGCCTCGCCGGATTCCCCGGGCGGCACGCCCACCGGCACGCTGATCGGCGCGGGCGCGATCACATTGGGATTCGAGAAATAACCGATCCGCGTGCCCGGCGCGTAGGCCATGATCGTGCGATAGGTGAGACCATCCTGACCGCGAAACCGGTGGCCGAAGCTGTAAGGATAGGCTCCGTAGGAGAGCGCGCCGATAGCGTTGCGAGAGTTGTTACGGTCATGGGCACAGCCCAAGTTGTGCCCCAACTCGTGCGAGACCACTTCGGTCCCAGAGACGTAGGCGTATTCGACCACAGTGAAACCATAGAGCGGATTGGTATTCTCGGCGGGTGCTTCGAGCACGTAGCCGAGGCCACTGCTCGATGAATCCAAGCGTTGCAGAATCAGGCACACCAAATCGGCCCCGGCTTCATCGCGGATCGCGTGGATCTCGTCCATTTGACCATCCGCCGTCTTGCGGAGCGCATCCAAGGCCTCGCTCTGAACCGTCAGGCCGGTGCTGACCGATTCGTCGTAGCGCACTTCGGCGATGCGCACGAGCCGCACCCGGGCCGCGACTTGGCTGGCGGCGAGATCGCTGTTGGTTTTCGCCATGGCGTTGTCGAAAAGACTCTGCAGCGCGGCCGTGCGGGCCGCGCCCTTCAGCGTGGGCAACACGCTCTGGGTATGGGCAAACATCACATCGACGACGACGCCCGCGCCCGCGCTGGCCGCTGCTCCAAAGGGCGGCGCGGGCTCCGCACCCGCCGGAGCCACCGACCCCGTCGCCGCGCCGGCCGCTTTGCGCTGGGCGAGCGTGAGCACCGCATCCGCGTCAAGGACGGGGCGCGGCGCATCGATCTGGGCACACGGCGGGACGAGTTCGTCGTCGATTTCGTAAAACTGCGACAACTCGGCGGTGGCCGTGCGCAGCGCATAGTTGCCCAACTCCACGTCTTGGATCGTGGCGTGGAGGAAGCCGTCGTTGTAGGAGAACAACGCCCGGCTCTGCGGCCGGCCCTCGATCGTCCCGATGCTCGTAGAGCGATCCGGTCCGAGCGTCGTGGTTTCGGCGATCATGACCTTGAGCGTAGCGCCGCCGGGTAGCGGCACATCGAGACGACCCTCGCCGGCCCGGGCCCAAAACGGCGACGATTTTCCCGATAACAGCTCCCGGTTGAGCCGCACGTAATGCATCGTCCGCGTCGGCGCCGGCAGCGCGCGGGTGAGCGCGGGCCCATCGGCCGGAGCCGCATAGCTGAACAGATCCCGTTCGCGTGCAGGCGAATTCACCACGGGCGCCGCTGTGATTGTCCGAGGCTCGGACTCATTGGCTGCGGCCAACGGCAGCTTCGCGGCTCTTTCTTTCGCCCTCGCTCCTGCTGCAATCGGCGCAGAACCGCGCGGCCCCGGCATCAGCGCCCACCAACCGCCGCCGCTGGCGATGAAGAGCAGAAGCAGAGGCCAGAGCGCCCGGCTCGGGTGACGACGTTCAAAACGCATCCCTCGAGTTCATACGGCGGCGACGATTTGGCAACGCGACTTCCCGCCAAAGCCGATCGCAGCTAAACGGCGCACATCGCCGCTATCCTTTTTGCCCGTAGCGGCCGAGGTCAGAAGGCCGCATGCGCCGCGCTGCCCGCCCGCCCGCCACCTCACGACGTCGGCTCCAAGCAGTCTACCGCGATTCCCAGTCCCCGGAGCCAAGCTTCGTGAGGCAAAAATCGCGCCGAATGCTACAAACGCGTGAACGTAAAACTCTGCCGAAATTTTTTGAACACATTGAATGCCTCCGCGTCTTCCGCTCCGTAGTTCAAGGTTTGTTTGGTGTTAGGGTTAGGTTGAAGGCCGTCTAGGGGTAGACGGCCTTCTTTTTTTGCCCACCTTCAAGTCGCTGGTTGGCCCATCGCTTTTGCCGGAGTCGCTCAAGGGGATGGCCATCTCTCATACCAGCGTCACATGAGATTTGGACTTTTGTAGGCCGTCCGCTTGCGGACGCACCGAGCGCCTGCAAGCAGGCTACCTACGACGGAAAGTCTAAAAACCAAACGGCGCTGGTATGAGCGAGTTCGCCCGAAGGATACAAAAAAGGCGGCCGAAATAATTCGGCCGCCTCGATTAGAAGCTAAGAATCTACGAAAGGCCGCTTAGAAGGTCTTGCGGATAGAAACGTAGAAGAAACGACCCGCCGGACGTGATACGAAGCTTTGATCGTAACCGACGCTATCGTAGTACAGGTGAGGCTCTTTATCCAATGCGTTATCCACACCGACCGTCAGCCGGGTATTCTCCGCGAATGGCACGAGGCCGGTCGGAATATCCCAGCCGTAAAAGCCGTTGAATGTGTAATAAGATTCAACTTCATAACCGTCACGCACGTAGTCGCCGTAGGGGCCGACAAAATTTTGGGTGAGGCCCGCGCTGTGCTCCTTGCGAGTCCAAAGCACGCTGCTTTGAATTCGGACGCGAGGGAAACCATCGCGCCCGGCAAGATTCGCCGGATTGGTCGTACGGGTGAAACCGTAGAACTTTTGGTAGGAGGCGCTGCTACGGAGCGAGAATTGCCCGTAATCGGTCGTGCGCTTACGGTAATTCACCTCGATATCGTACCCCTCGACCTTTTGGAAGGCGAGGTTGAGCACGCCGTCGAGAATTGAAACAATGCGACCGGGCACAGTCACCGTCTGCCCAGGAGCAACCGGGGTCGTCGCGTTGTTTGGACCGCTCAACACGTTGATCGGGCTGGCCGTGGTATTGGTGTAGCTCTCCGTGCCGGGAGCGCGCGTGACCAAGCCGGCCGTGCCGCCGCCCACTTCGTTCTGGCGAATGAAGCCGGTGCCAGTCGTCGTGATGACGTTCTCTTGCTCGATGCGGAAATATGAGCTGCCAAAGGAAAGGCCCTGCAATTTTTTGAAAGGAACTTCATAGACGAATCCATACTGCATGCCGTTCGCGAGCTCGGGCGTGAGGTTTGCGTTACCACCGGCGCGAACGAGCCGCTGGGTGGAGGCACCGTCAAACGGGTCGCCGGTGAGAGCTTGGGGACGACGAAGGTCCGGCAGACCGTTAGGTAGGGACTCGCGCACGCCGCCGAAGAGCTGGGGCAGAGTCGGAGCGCGGAAGGCTTCGTTATAAGTCGCGCGGAGCACGAGCGACTTGAACGGCTGGTAACGGATGCCGTAGTAGGGCTTCACGCCGGAATCGTAGCCTTCGCTGAACTTCTCGAAGCGACCGGCCGCGGTCAGCGAGAGCGAGTGCAGGAACTTGACGGTGCCAGTCTTCACGAGCGGCGCGGTCAACTCCATGGCGACGGACTCAACCGTACGACGGGCATCGGTCGAATCGGCAAGTCTAACCTGGCCAATGATATCATCCAGCTTTGTGGAGATCGCGTCGTTGGCTTCGCCGAACTTCTCCTTGCGGGCCTCAAGCAAGAAGGCTCCGCCGAGCGTGCCGGTGGGCAATTCGTAGAGATCGCCGGAAACTTGGCCGTGCCATAGATCGAGGGTCGAATACCCGCCCTTTTGGGTGGTAACACGGAAGGTATCGAGCGTCGACTTCGGATTGCGATAGTTGGCCCCGCCGAAGATGTTGAGGGCGTCGGGGGTGCTCCGAGCCAAGGACGCGCGAAGACGGCTCTCGGAAATCGCATTGGAGGTCACGTCGACCACCTTGTCATTGTCATACGAGTAGTAGGTGTCCCAGTTCCAGCGACTGCTGATCGTGCCCTTGACGCCGGCAACGAGGCGGTAGGAATCGTTGGTGATATCGGCCTTACGCGGCCCGATATCGACGGGGCGGAAGTTGAAGTTCAGGTCCACACCAAAGGGATTCCAATAGTTGGTCTTCGGCAGGAGGAGATTGTTGTCACCCGCAGTCGAGATCGGCGAGGGCGCCAGCTCGATGTGTGATTTGTTCTGCTGGAACGCCGTCTCGAGGTAGAGGCTGGTGTTCGTGGTCAGATCGTAGCGGAACGTGGTGTTGATACCCGTGCGCAAGGTCTCCGGGGTGAGCCAAACAAACTCCTGGAAATTGTAGAGATTGGAAGGATTGCCACCGGGCGAAAGCCGCTGAGCTTCATAGGTCGCAGCCGCAGCGGCATTAAACGCGCCACCGGTGCCGATACTCGAAGGACTGGTGAAGCTCGGGGTCGCCGAAGCTAAGGTGCCGGCGACAGCCCCACCGGTGCCGGGCAGACGGGTGATCGGAGTCCCCAGAGCCAAACCGGGAATGTTAACTCCATTAACGCCGTTGACTTGGCCAGCGGCGAATCCCGACAGGCTCACCCGAGCTTGCGGACCGGTGCCAGACCGCAGGTCGAAATAGCCAGCCTGTGAATCAGCGACGTAGTCGCCTCCCAACGCAGCAAATCGAGTGGTCAGATCTGCCGTCTTTGCAAAAGAGGTGTCAGAGGCCTTGAGCGCTCCGCGCTCGAATACCGAGATGCCTACCGTGGCGCTGGCCTTGCCGCTGGAAGCACCGCCGAAGAACGAGAAAGACTTCTCGCTAACGTCCGTATTGAAAGAGTTGCCGTAGCTGAGACCAACCTCGGCACCGGTGTAATCCTTGCGGAGAATGATGTTAACGACGCCCGAAGTGGCATCAGCGCCGTAGATGGCAGAGGCACCGTCTTTGAGGACTTCAATGCGCTCGACCATGGCGATCGGGAAACGGTTGAGGTCAACAAAGACCGTGCCGCCCGAGTTGTTGCCGGTCGGGGCGACCCGACGGCCGTTGACGATAATTAAGGTGTTATTCGCACCCAGACCGCGAAGGTCGAGAGCGGTGGAGCCACGAACGGCTGCAACTGTGCCTCCCTCGTTGATCCCGATTTGACCAGCCTCGGGCAGATCGCGAAGCAAATCGGTCAAGTTGGTGCGACCGGTGGCGTCGATTTCCTGCCGGGAGATCACCTTGATCGGAGAAGGGCCCTCAAGGTCGACACGCTTAATATTTGACCCCGTAACCTCGAATTTCTCGAGTTTCTGGGGACCTGAGTTAGCGGCGGTGGTAGTCTCCACGACCGGCTTCACCGTCGTTTGCGCGACCAAGAGGCCGGCACCGAGGAGGAAAGCAGTCGTGAGACGCAAGGCCGCAGAAGCGGCAGCGGACATCGATTTGTTCATAGCAGTTTTGTTGGTTGTGGTGGTTCCGAAACCTCGGTTGTAACGCGATTCCGTTTCGATAACTCTTCAGCTGTGGGTCACCCGGTGCATTTTGGCAACGCGAATTTTCAAGAACGTAACCTTCATAACATCTGGCTACCGGGGTTGACTCGTCGGACAAATCCGCCTGATTTCGCCAAAATATCCGTTCATGAGAACCCCTCGCTTCCTCTTACTGTTGCTCCTTTCAATCACCGGCCTTCAGGCCGCGCCGGCTCCGCTCATCCCGCTGGACACCCTCTTCGCCGAGGCCGACATGACCGCGGTCGCCATCTCTCCCACCGGCCGTTACCTCACGTGGCTCGCGCCAAAAAATCAGCGCATCAACCTCGCTATCATGGACCGCGAGACCAAGCAGGTTCGTTGGCTCACGAATATGAAAGAGGAGAGCATCACCGCCTACCAATGGGTGAAGAAAGACCGCATCCTCTTCGCCCAACAGTGGGGTGGCCGCGAACAATTCGGCATGTTCGCGTGCGATCCCGACGGTGGAAATCTGGTGGTCATCAACAAGCTTGAGCGGGTCGAAGCCAACGCCGAGGGCGCCGGCCAAGCCGACGCCCCCAGCAGCGAACGCGATTTACCGAAGAACCTCATCAGCACGCTGCCAAAAGATCCGGATCACATCCTCATGAATCGCATCCGGGGCAGCTCTTTCCTCGGGGACGTCGTGAAGGTCAACATCCGCAACGGCAAAGAAACTATCGAAGAGCGCAACTACATCAACGCCCGTACTTGGATCGCTGACCGTAACGGCGTCGTCCGCGTCGCCATCTGCACCGATTTCGAAGAACCCATCCGCGTCAAATACCGCTCTACCGCCAAGAGCGAGTGGCGAACCATCGGCGAATTTTCCAAGGAAACGTCGCTCTTTTTGGAGGAAGCCGCCCCGATTGAACCCCACTGGCGCCCCAGCGTTTTCGCGAAAGACAACCGCACGCTTTATGTGAAAAGCTTTATGGAGCACGATAAGTCCGCGCTCCGCACCCTCGACCCCGAGACCGGAGAATGGGGCCCGGTTATCTTTACCCACCCGCGCGTCGAACTCGGCAATCGCCTCGCCAATTACCGCCGGGGCGGCCTCTCCTCCCGAGCCGCCCTCGACGGCCTCATCTTTGACTCCAACGGCGAACTCGGTGGCATCGCTTACGAAGACGAATATCCCGAAGTCAAATGGCTCAATCCCAAGCTCGCCCAACTCTCCGCCGAGCTCAACGGGGCCCTCGCAGGCACCACCAACTCGATCGACAGCGCCACCGCCGACGGCAACCTCATGGTCGTCCGCGCTTTCAGCGACCGCGACCCCGGCAGCTACTACCTCTACGACGCCGCCAAACAGGAACTCTCAGAAATCGGCCGCGCTCGCAAGGCCATCGACCCGAAGCAGATGAGCGAGATGCGCCCCATCCGGTTCAAAGCCCGCGATGGCTGGGAAATCCCCGGCTACCTCACCTTCCCTGCCGGCCGTGAGCACAAAAACATGCCCATGCTGGTGGTTCCGCACGGAGGCCCCTACGGCCCCCGCGACTCGTGGGGCTACAGCGCCGATGTCCAATTCTTAGCCAACCGCGGCTACGCCGTGCTCCAAATCAACTACCGCGGTAGCGGCGGTTACGGCCTCAAGTTCCAACTCGGCGGTTACAAAGGCTACGGCCGCCAGATGCAAGACGACCTCACCGACGGCGCGCAGTGGTGCATCGAGCAGGGCCTCGCTAATCCGAGTCGTGTTGGCATTTACGGCGCCAGCTATGGCGGTTACGCCGTCCTCGCCGGCCTCACCCTAACCCCCGAACTCTATTGCTGCGGCATCAACTACGTCGGTGTTTCCGACATCGAGGGCCGCCAAGGCTCACGCACCTACGCCGGACCGCGCGTGTTTAGGGAGGGCAACGCCATCCGCAACTTAGATCCGGTCAAAGACGTCGCCATCATCCGCGCCACCAATCCTGTCGAGCATGTCCCTAACATCCGGGTTCCGCTCTTCTCCGCCTACGGAAAAAACGATCCCCGCGTCCGTTTTGATCAATGGCTAACTCTTGAAACGCGCCTCAAACAATACGGCAAAGAATACGAGATTATGGTCGGCGAAAACGAGGGCCATGGTTTCCGTAAACTCGAAAACCGCCTCGAATTTTATCGGCGGGTCGAGGGCTTCCTGGCCCGCAACATGAACACGCCGGAGGGCCGCGTAAAAGTCGGCACCCCCGTGGTCAAACCGGCCAAGGCCGACTGATCCCCCGCTTCAGAGCCTTCAGCCGAAGACGTTTAGTCCCGCCCTCATCGCCACCTCTATGCCCGAGTTGGCTGCAATCGTCGCCCACCTCGCCGGCCCCGGTCGCGGGCCAGCGGTCCTCGCCACCCTCGTCGCCGTCGCGGGGTCTTCTTATCGGCGCCCCGGCGCCCGGCTCCTCGTCACCGCCGCCGGCGAACGCCTTGGCTCCATCAGCGGCGGCTGTCTCGAAGAAGACGTCCTAGCTCGCGCCCAACGCGTCGCCACCACCGGCCGGCCCGAGCTCGTCACCTACGACACTTCGGCGGAGAACGATCTCGTTTGGGGCGTCGGTCTCGGTTGCCACGGCGTCGTCCAAGTCCTGCTCGAGCCGATTTCTTCCCCCGCGCCCGCGTGGGTCGCGACCGTCACCGCCAATCTCGCCGCCCGCCGGCCCACCGAACTCGCCGTCGTCTGGCAACACCCCGCGTCCGAGCCACCGTTCGCCCTAGGCACTTACCTCGCCGCCGCGCTCCCAGCGGGCTTTGCCCCGGTCAACGCCGAGATTTTCCGCGAGTCGCTCCGCCCCCCGCCGTCGCTCCTCATCTTCGGTGCCGGCGACGACGCCCAACCCCTCGCCGCCCTCGCCGGCCAACTCGGCTGGCACGTCACCGTCGCCGATCCCCGCGCCGCCTTCGCGACCGCCGCCCGCTTCCCCGCCGCCGACCTTCTGGTCGTCGCGCCCGCCGCCGATCTCGTCGCCCGCCTCGCGCCCGAGCCGGCCGCTCTCGCCGTGGTCATGACGCACCACTACGTGCACGACGTGCCCCTGCTCCGTGATCTACTGCCGCTCAACCTTTCTTACCTCGGGCTCCTCGGCCCTAAGAAACGCGCCGATCGCATCCTCACCGAACTCGCCCGCGCCGGCCTCACGCTGAATTCCGACCAACTCGCCCGGCTCCACGCCCCCGTCGGTCTCGACCTCGGGGCCGAGCGCCCCGCCGAAGTCGCCCTCGCGATCCTCGCCGAGATGCAAGCCGCCCTCACCCGCCGTGACGCCCGCCCCCTCCGCGACCGCACCCGCCCCATCCATGACTGACGTCGCCCCGCCCGCCCTTCGCTTCGGGGCCATCATCCTCGCGGCCGGCGCCTCCACGCGCATGGGGTCGCCGAAACAACTCCTGCTCCTCGACGGGCAACCGCTCGTCGTCCGTGCCGCCACCGCCGCCCTCGACGCCGGTGCTTGGCCCGTCGTGGTCGTCCTCGGAGCCCACGCCGAAAAGATCCGCCCCGTGCTCTCGCGCTTACCCGTGCTCGTCGTCGAGAACTCCGCCTGGCCCGAGGGTATGGCCGCGTCGATCCGCACCGGCATCACCACGCTTGGCCAATTCTCCCGCACCCTCCATGCCGCCCTGCTCGCCCTCTGCGACCAACCCGCGTTCTCCGCCGCCGTCGTCGCGCAACTGCTCGCCGCCCAGAGCGCCACCGGCCGCAGCATCGTCGCCGCCCGCTACGCTTCGCGCCAAGGCGCACCCGCTCTCTTGCTTCGCTCCCATTTTCCCGCCCTCGCCGCGCTCACGGGCGAGGCCGGTGCGCGCGATCTCCTCAACGGCGACCCCGCCCAAGTCACCGCCGTCGATCTGCCCGCGCTGGCCCACGACCTCGACACGCCCGCCGACTACGACGCAGTTAAGTCCGCGCCGTAGGAGCCCGCTCGCGGGCGATTTTCACCACCTAGCCGCAGGTTCCCGCCATTGGGCCCATCGCTCGCCAGCGAGCTCCTACAATCTCGCCTTAAGCTCCCGCGCCCGCGCCAGCGCCGTCTCCACGTCCGCCGCGCGCACCGTAAAATGCCCCATTTTGCGCGCCCGCCGCGGCTCGCTCTTGCCGTAGAGATGCAACTTCGCCCGCGGCTCCGCGAGCACCGCCGCCCAGTTCGGTAAACGTGGTCGTTCGCCCGCGCCCTTCTTATCGCCGCGCGCCGCATCGTTCGCTCCAGCCCCCTCGCCCACCGCCCCGGCGCCCGCTTCGTCCGCCGCCGGCGCACACCACGCGTCGCCCAGAATATTTACCATCACCGTCGGCTCGCGCGCGGCCACGCCGCCCAACGGCAGCCCGCACACCGCGCGCACGTGCTGCTCAAACTGGCTCGTCTCGCACCCGTCGAGCGACCAGTGCCCGCTGTTGTGCGGCCGCGGCGCCAGCTCGTTCACCACCAGTTCGCCCGCTGTCGTCAAAAATAATTCCACCGCGAGCAGCCCGACGACCCCGAGTTTCGCCGCGATCTGCTCCGCCAAGGTCGCCGCGCGCACCGCCACCTCCGCCGTGACCCGCGCCGGCACGATCGAGAAATCCAAGATGTGATGCGTGTGGATGTTCTCCGCCACCGGGAACGCCCGCGTCTCCCCCGCCGAGCTCCGCGCCACGATCACCGAGAGCTCGCACGTAAACTCGCACCACGCTTCCACCACGCAGCGCCGTCCGCGAAAAATCGCCACCGCCTGCTCGAGATCCGTCGCCGTCGTGAGCTTCATCTGGCCTTTTCCATCGTAGCCAAAATCCGCCGTCTTCACCACGCACGGCAATCCCACCTGTCCGACCGCCGCCGCGATGTCCCCGTCGAGCGCCTCCGCGTAGGCCACATGAGGAAACCCGTTCGCGCGCAACCACGCCTTCTCGCGCTGCCGGTTCTGCGTCGTGTGCAACACGTCCGCCCGCGGATGCAGCGGCACCACCGCCGCGATCCCCGCCAGCGCCGCCGCCGGGATGTTTTCAAATTCATACGTGACGACATCGACCCCGCGCGCGAATTCCCGCAACGCGCCCGCATCCTCGTAGCTCGCGTTCACCTCGCGGTTCGCCACCGCGCCCGCCGGACATCCAACCTGCGGCTCATACACGTGCACGCGATACCCGAGCGACTGCGCCGCCTGCGCGAACATGCGCCCGAGCTGCCCGCCACCCAACACGCCGATCGTAGCTCCCGGAAGAATCATGAGGAAGTTAAGAGTTGAGCGTCGGACGTTGAGAGCGGCAAGCCCGCGCTCCGGCCCCGCCTTTCGCCTCCTCGTTGGTCCCGTTCCATCGGCTCTCAACTCTCAGCCCTCAAGCCTCAACGCGCGTTTGGGTCCGGCAACCGCGCCTTCAACACCTTCGCCGTCTGCGCCGCCCGAAATTTCCTCCACGCCGCGCGCGTGCCCGCGTCGCTCTGCGCCAACAACGACGCCGCAAACAACGCCGCGTTGATCGCCCCCGCCTTCCCGATGGCAAACGTCGCCACCGGCACTCCCCCCGGCATCTGCACGATCGAGAGCAAAGAATCCATCCCCTTCAACGCGTGCGATTCCACCGGCACTCCGAGCACCGGGAGCGTCGTCAGCGACGCCGTCATGCCCGGCAAATGCGCCGCGCCGCCCGCGCCCGCGATGATCACCTTAAGCCCGCGTTTCTCCGCGCCCTCCGCATAGCTCACCATCAGCTTCGGCGTGCGATGCGCCGATACGACGCGCTTCTCATACGGCACGCCGAGCGCCTCGAGCTGCGCCGCCGCGTGCTGCATCGTTTCCCAATCCGACGTGCTGCCCATGATGATTCCAACGAGAGGTTTGACCATGCGCCGAGGCAAATTCCCCGCGCCGCGCGACGCAAGGCCGCAACGCGCCCCGCCCACGCCGCTTTCCGATTTGTTGGGGCGGACCTCGTGTCCGCCCGCGCCGGCGTGGTCGAGCCCCGCCACCCCGCTCAACCAGCATGTCTCCCGCCCCGCTCACCTCCGCTCGTGCGCTAGCCCAAGCCCCTCCGCCATGCCCCTGACGCGGGAGCGGGTAACCGGCCTAACGACTCCGCGGCCGGGCGAGCGGAAACAAGCCCAGCAGGTGCGCTTGGTTAACCGCGGCCGGTGCGTTGCGCACTCCGAGTCGTTCATAAATATGGGCAACGTGCTCATCGACGGTCGCGTAGCTGATCTTCAAGCGGTCGGCGATTTCCTTCTTCAGCAAGCCTTCGCCCAGCAGCCCGAGAATCTCCCTCTGCCGCTCGGTCAGTAGGCCTTCGGCGTCGCATTTGGGCAGCCGAG
Organism: Opitutus sp. GAS368; assembly: GCA_945882935.1. Lineage (GTDB taxonomy): Bacteria > Verrucomicrobiota > Verrucomicrobiia > Opitutales > Opitutaceae > Tous-C4FEB. The sequence goes on along the minus strand of CAMCWW010000003.1, from coordinate 12,296 downwards.
TTTTTAGCGTGTTCAGGATAAAGCGCGCCACCCCGGCATCCAGTGAGGCGCCGCCCTTCATGACGGAGCGGATTCCGTCGGTAATCGTGCTGACGGTGGACGATTTCAACAGGTAGCCGGAGGCGCCCAAGGAAATCGCCCGCAACACATCGGCTTCGCGGTCGGACTGAGTTAGAATCATGACTTTCACCTCGGGCGCGGCAGCCAGAAACTGGGGCAGCGCCTCGAGTCCGCCCATGCCCGGCAGTTGCAGGTCCAGCAGCACGAAGTCGGGCCACTCCCCGCCCGACCGATCCTTCAAACTGCGCAAAGCGATCTCGGCGGTGCCGAATTCGCTGGCGAGCTGGATGTCCGGCTCCTGTTTCAGCGCGAGGGCAATCACTTCGCGATAGCGCGGGTTGTCTTCCACCAGCATGACCCGGATTTTATTTTTCATGGCAAAAATCCGAACCGGCGACGTTTCAGCCGCAACACGATGCGGGCCCCCTTCCCCTCCGACGAACCGGCTTCGACCTCGGCTCCCAGCAAGCGCGCCCGGCGCTTCAATGAGGCCGGCACCCGACCGTCCAGACCGCGACCGTTGTCCGTCACCTCAAGCGTGATTACGCCCTCGACCGCAGTCAGCCGCGTCCGGGCGCAGGTGGCACCGGAATGACGGATCATATTGATGAGGCTTTCCTGATAAAACAGCAGCAGGTCGATTCGCTTGCGGGGACTGAGCCGCCGCAGCTCGGCCTCGCCCTTGAATTCGATGTGATGCTCCAAATCCGCCAAGATGCGGGTGGCGGCGCGGCGCACGTCGTTCACGAGATCTTCGTGCAGATCCTCGGCTTCGAGCAGGTTGGTGCAATGGCGCGCCGCCTGGCCGGTGCGCTCGGTGAGCGACCGCATCCGCCGCAACAGATCGTCCAAACGCTCCGGCGCCTTCCGGGCCGACAGCGCCAGATCGCTGAGCAGGCCGATGGCGTGCAGGTCGGCCCCAAGCTCGTCGTGCAGGTCGGCCGCGATCCGTTTGCGGGTCTCCTCAATCGCGCGTTGTTGGCGGCCACGGTTGACGAGGACGATGATCACCACACCGCAGGCGAGCGCGGCCGCCAGCCCGGCCAAGCGCGCCACATTTATTTTCTGCCGGGCATAGCGCCGATTGAGTTCCGCGCTGACCAGCGGCCGCTCACGCTCCAGCTCGTGCCGCTCCGCCAGATGGTTCAACCAAGTGCGGATCGGCAAAATCGTGCCGTAAAAATTCCGGCCATCCGTCAGGCTGGAGAGAAGGCGGGCGGGATCCTCGGTCTTGAAGTTGGCGACGACCGGTTGATGCAGCGCGACATTGCGGCCGTTCGAAAACAATTCGATCTCGGCAAAACCCAGCCGCGGGGCGACCGACGGAAAGTTCGGGTCGCGGTTCATCTTGACCGCGACCAGACGCACGTAGCGGCCATGAGCGACGGGGAACGTCTTCATCAAAATCGGGCCCACCTCGTAAAGGGTGTCGCGACGCAATTCGACCAGGACCCGGGCATCCGCGAAATCAGGCGCGCTCGCCGCCTCGACGCGGAGCACGTGTGGCATGCCCACATCGCCGGCGAAAGCCTGCGGCACCGTGTCGCTTTGGTCCACGGCATGAAGATGAAGCCGGGAGAGCGGAAAACTCGCGCCCAAATCGACGGTCAGGGCCGGCTGATCGCCCAGCTCCGACGAGCTGAGATAGGCCACACTTTTGTTGCCCATGGCGGCCACCATCAAATAGGGCAGGAACCCATCCACGACCGCCCCATCCGGCCAGCCGGGCGCACTGCTGCGCTCGTGGTTGCCGGGGTAGCGCACGGATTTGTGCAGGGCCACGTTCTCCTCGCCGCTGAAGGCCAATATCTCGGAAAACTGGAGGACAAACTTCGCGTCGAATTCCCGCCCGGAAAGGACCGTGGCCTCAATGCGCAGCCAAGAAGCATTTACGCCGTGGCAGGGTATGACCACCGGGGCGATGCGGGGCAGCAGACCGTCGCGGCCAGTAAATTCGCCGACAATTTTCCCGGTGCGGTCCGCGCCGGTCCCGGCCCGCAAACGAAAGGACTGGGGAAAGCCGTCCGCTTCGAAGCCATTAACTCCATCCCGTCGGATCGCGGGCACCAACACGACTTGGTCGAGGATCACCGCGTCGCCCAGTTCGATTTCGATCCACTCGTCCTGCTCGGCGGTATCGTAGCCATTGGAGCGGGAGCCAATGGCCCCGACCCCGCCGCTGAGGTTGTAATTCGCCAGCTGCGCCAACTGCCCGTCGATCTCATGCACGCGGTGCTCCAACGCGGCCAGAGAGAGATGCTCCAGCGGGGCGGCGGCGGCCACCGTGGAAAGCGTCACCGCCCACCAGCCCATGAACCTTCTCGTGACCATTCCAGACATCCACCCCTGATACGTGCGGCCGTCTCAACAGTCTAGCCGATCCTGTGGCCACGGCGTCCACTCTATTGGTCGCACCCCGCAAACACAGGGTAGGCGCGCCGTTGTTCTTCGCGAAGGGTTCTGCCACCCTCCTTCTCCCCCACCACCCGGTATTATAACCCTACCGCGCCTCATTACTCTCCCCTTTTTCGGCGGGTTAGCGCGCAGTGTTCACTCCAATTCCAACCATCCATCCTATGAAATTCGTCCCTACGCAGTCCTGGCTCACGCCCCTCGTGATGCTTCTCATCTCCTCCGCCGTGATCGCCCAAAACGTGCCCCCCCAACCACGCGTCGCGGCCGCCGGTGCTGGCACCATCGTCCTCACGCCCTTCGAAATCTCCTCCGCCAAGGATAACGGCTACGCGGCGACCGAGTCGCTCGCCGGCACCCGCTTGCGCACAGAACTGCGCGACATCGGTGCTTCACTCAGTATCCTCACGCCCGAATTCATGCGCGACCTCGGAGTCAACTCCTTCGACCAGGCGCTCCTTTACACCCCGAGCGTCGATGCCAGCGAGGGCGACAACAGCGATAACGGTCGCGCCTCCGGCAACCAGATGCGTTTCGGGACCGGCCAGTCCTACTCGATCCGCGGCTTCAACACCAACGCGGGCAATCAATCCGCTTCCCATGATTTCTTCACCGCGCTCGACCCGGCGGACAATTACAACCTAGAGCGCGTCACCCTCTCGCTCGGGCCAAACGCGCTGTTGATCGGCGTGGGCAATCCGCAGGGCACCGCGGTCACTTCAACCAAACGGGCTATCCTCACGCGGAGAAAATTCGACGTTCAGACTCAGTTCGACACCAACGGATCCCGGCGCGCGGCGTTCGACTTCAATCAGCCACTGCTCAAGGATAAGTTAGGCATTCGACTCAATGCGCTGCACGACGAAGCCCGGGAATTTCGGAAATATGAAGGCAAGAACCAAGAGCGAATCACACTCAGTGTCGCGGCCAAGCCTTGGGCCGATACCAAACTTACATTCAACCATGAGGGCTACTCGCTGGGCACGAACGCCGCGAGTTTGACCTGGGGCTTCGACAGTGCGGCGCTGCGCTGGGCGGCGGCCGGAAAGCCAGCCATCACGTTTGTTCCTATTCCGTCATGGACCACCACCGCGACCTACGTCGATGCTGCGGGTAACCGCATTCCGGTGGCGCGGGGCGTTGCGGACGAAGACGGATTTGTGGATGCCCGGGCCGACTTCGACCCAAACCTCGTGTTGAACCAAAATACTGGTAACTCCCAAACGTGGGTCGTCGGACTCAATGTGCCCAACCCGATGATGAATTTGCGTTATCAGGCCAACCTGGCCAACGCCACGTTCAGCGGGCAAAACAACGCGTTTATCCATTCGAAAGATCCTTGGGCTACCTTTGGCTTGGCTAAGGACGCGTATCTTTATGGTGGCACCTGGGACGAGCCCTCCAACAAGCAGCACGGCCGCTGGAGCCAGTTCCTCGTCGAGCAAAAGCTGGCCGAGAATCTCTTTCTCGAAATGGGGGCCAATCTCGCGCTGCACAAGCAGACGATGGATACGACCAACTTCATCAGCGTCTCGATCGATCCGAACCGTTATCTACCCGACCGCACCCTCAATCCCGGCTACCTCGTCCCCTTCGCCACCGCCAACGCGCAGCAGCGCCCGGTCAAAAACCGCACGGCGGAATACCGCGCCACCCTTTCCTACGAACTCGATTTGACCAAGCGCCACCGCTGGTTCGGCCTGCACAATTTTTCTGGGCTCTGGCAACACACCCGCAACGATGCCGAACAAGAAGTCACCGGCCTAAGCAACCTCGCAAGCGTCAGCCTTCCTGCTACGGCTGCGACCGGTTGGTCGGGCGATGTCTTGAACGGTGCGAACGCCGTCGGCTTTCGGGCGTATTTTGTGAATGGCAACATGCCCATCCTCCCCGACCTGATCCAGGCCAAGAACAACATCCCGCTGCTCAACAGCTACGGCAAGCTCGTGGGCTATAGCGCGAACGAACAGGCGCCGATCAATCTCCGCGCAATGACCAGACTGAATGTGCTCAAAAGTAAATTCCTCGACGATGCGATCTCGCTCGGCTGGCAGGCCCGCTGGTTCGATAACCGCCTCGTCACGGTCGTGGGCTATCGGCAGGACATGACCAAGAGTTTCGGCGTGCCGACGGTGCGCAATGTCGTCCATCCCGAAATCCCCGGCTCGGCCACCGACCTGCTGAAGCGGAGTTTCTCCCCTTCCAGCGCTGTGGAATATAATCCCAACCCCTCGATCGTCTCAGACGGCCTCACGCGCACCTATGGCGGCGTCTATCATGCGTTGTCCTGGCTGTCGCTCACCTACAGTCGTTCGAGCAATTTCCTGCCGGTGACCAATGCCTCATGGGTCAACGCCTTGGGCCAGCCCGCTCCGAATTCGGCGGGCAAAACGGTAGATTACGGCTTCCGGCTGGCCCTCTTGCAGAACAAATTGTCCGTGGGCTTGAGTAAATTTGAGACCTCCGCCGCCAATCAGGCGCGCAACGCCAACGCCAGCGTGGGCCCCACCCGCAATATCCTTACGCGCCTGCGGACCTACAAACTCGCCGGCGATCCCTACTTCACCGACCTAGCAGCGGCGGGCGATTATCCCGTCGATACCGGTAACGTCTCGGACACCTGGAGCTATGTGGCCACGGGCTACGAGATGAATATCGTCTTCAACCCTTCCCGGAACTGGCGCATTTCCCTTTCTGGCAGCGAGAATCAAAACGTGCTGGGCGACCATCTGCTCGCCGTGGGCGCCTACCTCTATACCGATTCGAAATATCAGGGCCTGGGCACATGGAAAAAATTCGCGGCGGAGCTCCGCAAGATCGAGGCCGGCCAGCGCTCCTCGATCTTCTCGCTCAATCCGACCCTCCCGGCCGATGTCACGCTGGCCGCCGCCGACGCGCTTTTCCTCGAACAACAGATCGCCGCTCAAGAGGGGTCTTATCTCGATGATCAGGCGCTCAACGGCGTGACGACCTCACGCGCAGGCAAACACGCGTTCAACGGACTTATCACGCGATCCTTTTTTGAGGGACGCCTCAAAGGCTGGAGCACCGGCGTCAACTTCCGCTGGCGCAGTCCCGGCAACATCGGCTACGAGCGGATCAAAAACGCGACCGGTGCGCCCGTCGGCAACCTTGATGTGACCCGCCCGCTCAACGGGAAAGAGTCCTGGGATGTCGGGGCGATGATCGCCCACACGCGCCGCATTTTCGGCAACGTCAACTTGCGGCTGCAGCTCAACATTCAGAATCTGCCTAACTGGCAAACCCCTCAGCTCGTAAGGACCGGATACGACACCAACGCGATCTACGGCACCACCAACGCGCTGGTCGGGACCAACTGGCAGCTCCGCCGACCCCGAAACTTCATCCTTACGTCCACCTTCGAATTCTAACTCCTAAGTGGGGCCGGGTCTCCGACCCGCCCTGCCAAACCCTCGAAGAACGGGGCCTCCCCCAGCCCGCGCCCCCGCGCTTTCTCGCCTCCGCCAACAACCCCAAAAAACCTTGTCCCTCCATCGCCATCCGCCCCACCGCCTAGCGACGCTCTTTTGCACCGCGTTGCTTGCGGCATCGCTTCACGCCCAAAACGCGCCCACCCAACCTCCACCTACCCCGGAAACCCCCGCCAAACCTGCTTCGCCATCCGAGGTCGTCGCACTATCGCCGTTCTTGGTGAGCGAGGCGGCCGACCAGGGTTACTTTTCCGCCCAAACTCTCGCCGGCGGGCGCATCCGTTCGGAGCTTAAAGACGTGGCCACTTCCGTGCAGATCGTGACCGAGCTGATGTTGGAGGATCTTGGAGCAACCAATCTCAACGACGTCCTCGCCTACACCACCAATACTGAAGCCGTCGGTTCGATGAGCACCTTCACGACGGCGTCCGACAGCTTCGGCGACGGCTCGCTCGACCAATCGGCGGCGCGCCAGGATCCAGCCTCGGCCAACCGCGTGCGCGGCTTGGCTGCACCCACCCGCACGACCAACTACTTCGAGTCGGCCATCCCCTTTGACAGCTACAACTCCGGCCGCATCGATATCAACCGCGGAGCCAACTCCTTCCTCTTCGGCCTCGGTTCGCCCGGTGGCATCGTCAATAACAGCCTAGCCACGGCCGAGCTGAACAAGGACTCCGTTAAGATCGAATACCGCCTCTCAACCGAGAACTTTGAAAACAATATTTCGAAGCGCGGCTCCCTCGCTCTCAACAAAGTAGTCGTTCCCAAAAAACTCGGTTTCCGGGTCGCCCTGATGGACGACAAAAAAAAGTTCAGGCAGCAGCCCGCTCGCACCGATACGTCCCGCCACTACGGGGCGATCAAGTTCAAGCCTTTCGTCGCTCACCAGATCACCTTCAACGCCAACCTTGAGGCGGGCAAAATCTCCTCGATTCCCGTCGATCGACTTGGGCCTCTGAACACTCTCGATACTTTTCTGCAAGATCCCTACGGCAACAAATGGGGCGGGGTGAATTCGTTCCAAGGCGTGCCCGGCGTCGTCAACGCCGCCGGTCGCCGCGTCCAAGACCCATTCCGAACGGTTTTACAGAACAATATCGGTGGAGCGGCAGGCTACCTCGGGCGCTTCGCCAACGGCACGATCATCCCCGAAAATCCCTACGATAAATTTCTCAAACGCAACGGCTGGGCCTCCGTCTACGACGCAACTATGACCGCCGACGGGCTCCCGGGCCGGGCGGTCCATACGGGGTGGAACGGCGGGAGAGTTGCCTTGGGCAGCCCGACCTTTGACCCAGATCGGAATCTGTCGGGCGTGAGTCAGGCCGTGATCTCGCGTAATCTCTATTTCACCGAAATTCCCCTGCCGGCCTTTGACGGCTTCACCCGCCAAGGCCTGCTGGACTACGACGTCTTCGACTACAGCCGACACCTCCTCACCGGTTCCAGCGATCACGCCCGCAACCGGTTTCGGCGCGAGATGTATTCGCTCGAAGCAGTTTCAAAGAGCGGAAATTTTGGTTTGGAACTAGGCTACGCCAAAGAGACTTGGCAGCGGGATAGCTTCGTTGCCGAGAGCCTTCCGGCCATCGATATCGACGTGAACTACACCTTTCCGATCGGCCCCAACTCTCTCTTCGGCGCGACCAATCCCAATTTCGGCCGGCTCTATTACTACGCCGCGTCGTCGGAACGGCAGGTAAACAACGACGAACGCGCGGCGATGCGCGGGACGGCTTTCGCCAAGTTTGATTTCGGAGAAAAATTTCGCGGCTCCGCGCTCAAGTGGTTGGGACGGCACAATCTCTCCGCCCTGGTCGATCGCAACGACATCAATACCAACCGCGCGATTACCAAGCCGTATGTTTTCGGCAACGACGCGGGTTTTCATTTGCAAAACAACGACGCCACCATTTTCCAGCGCCAATGGTCGGGCATCTTCTACATCAGCGATCCCTACCTTCAGGCTTTTGAAAACCCCAACTTCAAATTGGCCGACTTCAGCACCAACGGCGCCCGGCCGAACACTCAAGTCGAGTTCCCGAACGGCTTTCAAATACCCCTCGCTTATCTCAACGTGGGCAACCCCGCCACCCAAGCCTCCGCGACGACGGTGCGCGGCGACGAAACCACCCAAATCGGTCAATACACTCCAGCCTTTCGAGCCTTCGGCGGCACATTGACGAAAACCGTAACCACTTCGATGGCATTCAACACCCAGAGCTACTTCCTCAAGGACCACCTCATCGCCAATTTGGGCTGGCGCAGCGACGAGGTCAGCCTCTATCGCAACACAACTCCGCCGCGTGGCTCCGAATCCATCGCGATCTTGACACCCGATGTCTTCAACCTGAACGACGTCAAACCACGCGTAAAGCGCGACAAAAATTTCGGCTATGGCATCGTCCTCAAGGTGCCAGACCGTTGGTTGCGCGACCGCATGGGCGTCTCGTTGCACTACGGCTCCTCCTCGAACTTTGTCGCCAATCCCGGTGGCTTCGATTTCTACGGCAATTCCGTGCCGAGTGCGTCGGGCTCGACGACCGACTACGGCGTTACCATCAGCCTGATGAACAACAAAGTCGTCGCCCGGCTCAACCGCTACCGCGGCGCCGTCGAGAACGAAAATTTCTCCGGCGTGACCCGACCCGTCGGCGTCTACGTCAACACTCTCGCCCGCTTCTTCGGCACCATGTTTGTCGATATGCAGGACTACGACGCGAACCGCGACGGCGTCTTCGACCTCGTGGCCGATCCAAGCAATCCCAGTGCCTTGACCGATCCCGATCGCAACAAAAACGGCTTCCTCGACAACTACGAGGCCGGCGGCCCCAACTTTGTCCCCGGAGCGCAATACATGTCGCTCGCCGACTACCGAAAAGTCTACGAAGCCTGGGACAAATATTGGAACGCCTTCGCGCGGGAGAAAGCCGAGATGATTTTGACCCCGAAAACCGAGACCGCTCCGGCGGCCGCTCAAAGCGGCGGCGGGTTGTCGTCGGTCCTGACCGACACGGTTGATCTCGTCGCGGAGGGTTATGAATTCGAGCTGACCTACAACCCTACTCGAGACCTGCGTCTCTCGTTTAATGCCGCCCAACAAAGCTCAGTGCGTTCCAACGTCGGTCCGCGGTTAGGTCGATTACTGGAAGAAGCGATCGCCAACTATTCCGTCGTTTCGAACGGCACCCGCATCGCAGTCAACGACCCGCTCACCACTCCGCTCGCGGCCCCATTGGCCACGGGCACAGGCGCGGGGGATACCCTGCGGGGCGGCGCTGGCCAAGCCTACTACACCCTGGAGGCGCTGTCGGGCTCCGACAGTCCGGAAGTCCGCAAATATCGGGCGAACGTTCTCGGCAATTACTCCTTTTCCCGAGGTCCGTTAAAAGGCGCCAACCTCGGCACCGCCTTCCGCTGGCAAGATAAGGCCGCGATCGGATATCCCGTCGCCCGCCGAACCATCACTGGCACTAATGCGACCGTTCCGATCAAAGCCGTCACCCGCCCATTCTTCGACCAGGGCTCGGAATTCATCGATCTCTGGGTCGGCTATAGACAAAAACTCTTCCGCAATAAGATCACGTGGCGAATCCAATTGAATGTCCGCAACGTCTTCGCCGACACCGACCCCATTATCGTCCAAGTCCAGCCCGATGGTTCGCCCGCGCGCGCCCAGATTCCCCCGCCTCGTGAATTCGTGCTTTCGAACACGTTCGAATTTTAAGTCCTAAGTGGGGCCGGGTCTCCGACCCGCCCTCCCACGCCCACGCATAGCAGGTCAGAGCCCGCGCCGTCCTCTTCAATCCGCCCCATGCACCACCTCCGCACCCTTCTCCCCCTCTCGCTTTCCCTCCTTCTCTCCCTCTCCGCCTCGCTGCCGGCCGCTACCCCAACCCCCCACCCCAACATCGTCTTTATCTTCGCCGACGATTGGGGCTGGGGTGATCTCTCCTCGCACGGCCATCCGTGGCTGAAAACCCCGCACCTCGACCGGCTCGCCCGCGAGGGCACCGATTTCCACCAGTTCAACGTCCTCAATCCGGTCTGCTCGCCGAGCCGCACGGCCGCGATGACCGGGATGTTTCCGTCCCGCTTCGGCATCTCTCAGCACTTCGCGGCGCCCGCGCAAAATCTGGCCCGCAACATGCCCGACTGGCTCGACGTCCGCGCGCCCAGCGTCGCGCGATTTTTCCAGCAAGCCGGCTACCGCACCGCGCATTTCGGCAAGTGGCATCTCACCAATCGCAACACCCACGGCGCCCCGGAACCCACCGCCTACGGCTTCGATGAATTCGCCATCTTCAACGGCGGCGCCGAAACCGCCTCCGCCGATCTGCACGCCACCCCCGAAAACGCCGTGAAGTTCATCGCCGCGAACAAAGACCGGCCGTTCTTCCTCAACGTCTGGCTCCACGAGAGCCACCTGCCCCACGTGCCCACCAAGGCGTCGCTCGAAAAATGGTCGCACCTCGACGAACAAAAACGCGTCTATGCCGCCGTCATCACCGATGGCGACAACGCCGTCGGCCGCTTGCTCGAGGCGCTGGAGGCCGCCGGAGTTGCACAAAACACGATCGTGATTTTCTCCAGCGACAACGGCCCCGAGACCACCGCGCCCGCCGCGCAACGCGAGTCCCGCGACAACGACGCGAAAGCCGCCGGGTATGGCGGCTACTACAGCGTCGGTTCCAGCGGCGGCCTGCGCGGCGAGAAACGCAGCCTCTTTGAAGGCGGCGTGCGCGTGCCCTTCCTCGTGCGCTGGCCCGGCCGCACGCCCGCCGGCGCGATCAACGACACGACCGCCTTCACCGCGGTCGATCTCTTGCCCACGCTCTCCGCCGCGGCCGGCATCACGTTGCCCTCCGACTACCGCGGCGACGGCGAAGATTTGCTCGCCGCACTCAAGGGCCAGCTCGTCAAACGCACGAAACCCATCTTTTGGGACTGGACCGGCAAAGCCGCCGATCCCCACTGGTGGCCCCGTCTCGCCGTGCGCGATGGCGATTGGAAACTCCTCCTCACCGCCGACGCGCAGCGCTTCGCTTTGCACCGCCTCACCACCGACCGCGCCGAAGCCATCGACCTCGCAAAAGACCACCCGGAGATCGTCGCCCGCCTCACCCAGCTCGCGCTCGCGTGGAAAGCCACTCTCCCCACCACCGTCGATCCTTCGTGCATCAGCGTGGCGGATCGCGCCGCCGCACCCGCGCCTGTCCCCGCACCCGCTGCACCAAACGCGCCCGCCAAAAAAGCCGCACCCGACCGCGCCGCCGCCTTTACGCGCTCGGACACCAACCGCGACGGCCTCCTCACGCCCGACGAATACGTCGCCGGCCAAAAGGGCGCGGCTAACGTCGAATCGCGTTTCAAGAATCTCGACCAAAACGGCGACGGGAAACTGAGCCGCGAAGAGTTCGTTACGCCGTCGGTAAAATAGCTGTTCCACCACTCGCCCTTGTGCGCCCCGCACCTTTGCCATGATCTCTTCGCACCCCGTTCGCACTGCACTCCTGCTCGCTCTCGCCGCGCTCACCGCGACTCCCAGCCACGCCGCCACCGCTCCCGCCAAAGCCCCCGCGTCCTCCGCCGAGTTGTCGATGGACCAGATTTGGGGCGCCACGACGGTCAAAGCGGACCTCGCTTCCACCGATCGCGTCGCCCTCTTTCGCGACGGCAACTACGGCATGTTTATCCACTGGGGCATCTACTCCCACCTCGGCGGTCAGTGGCAGGGTCAGACGTTTTACGGGATCGGCGAGTGGATCAAACGGCAGATGAAAATCTCCGAATCCGACTACATGGCGGAGGCGAAGAACTTCAACCCGGCCGCCTTCGACGCCCGCGAAATCGTCCGTGTCGCGAAAGCCGCCGGCATGAAATGGATCATCATCACCTCGAAGCACCACGACGGCTTCGCGCTGTTCAAGTCCGCCCACCCGTTCAACATCGTCGATGCCTCCCCGTTTGCCCGCGATCCCATGAAGGAACTCGCCGACGCGACCCGCGAGGCCGGCCTCGGTTTCGGTTTCTACTACTCGCACAACCAAGACTGGACCGGCCCAGGCGGAAACAACGGCCCCAAGCAAAACGCCGACGGCACGCCCGCCTCGTTCGATCAGTATTTCCGCGAGAAATGCTACCCGCAGGTGAAGGAAATCTGCACCCAATACGGTCCGCTGAACTTCGTGTGGTTCGACACGCCCGGCGACATGCCCAAGGAGCACGCCGAGAAACTCGCCGCTCTCGTTCGCGAGACGCAACCCGGCGCCCTCCTCTGCAGTCGGGTCGGCTACGGCCTCGGTGACTACCTGAGCAAGGGCGACATGGAAGTCCCGCCGCGCAATCTGCCCGGCCTCTGGGAAACCT
>CAMCWW010000002.1:0-92906 GCA_945882935.1 Opitutus sp. GAS368 | reverse complement strand
CCCCACCAACCGCAGCCGATAAGCCCAAGTTTTACCGGGCGGGGAGCGGGCGTGGCGGGCGCGTCGGCGGCGCGAGTGCGGAGAGTCGAGAGCGCGGCGGCACCGAGCGCGGCGGCACCGAGAAACTGGCGGCGGTTGAAGGGGTTCATGGCGCGAGGCTTGGCGGGGCCCGAGGGGACGGAAAGGAGAAAAGCGGTCGCGGAATTTCCGTTTGCCCCTTCGGAGACGGCGTGGCTTCGTGTTCCCTCCATGAGCGACACCCCTCCGGTTGATATCTCCAACGACCAACATGCCGTGCGGCGCAACAAGCTGGCCGAAATGCGCGCCGGCGGCTTCGACCCGTTTCGCGCGAGCGTGACGCAGAGCCATTTCTCCGCGGACGCGATGAAGTTGCACGTCGCGGGTCAGGACAACGTCTTCACGGTCAGTGTGGCCGGCCGGCTCGTGACGATCCGCGACATGGGAAAAAGCCAGTTTGTGAAGATTCTCGACCAGCAGGGCCAGGTGCAGCTCTACGTCAAAAAGGACGTGATCGGCGACGAGGCCTACGCGGCGTTCAAGAAACTGGACCTCGGCGACATTCTCGGCGCGACGGGCACGCTCTTTGTGACCAAGACGGGCGAAATCACCGTGCGCGTCGAACGTTGCACGCTGGTCTCGAAGGCCCTGCGGCCGCTGCCGGAAAAATGGCATGGGCTGAGCGATGCGGAGCAAGTTTACCGGCAGCGTTATCTCGATCTGATCGTGAACGCCGAGTCGCGCGCGCGGCTGATGCTGCGCTCGCGCGTGGTGTCGCACATCCGGCGTTTTCTTGAGGCCCAGCAGTTCATCGAAGTGGAAACGCCGGTACTGGAAAGCACGGCGGGCGGCGCGGCGGCGCGGCCGTTTAAGACCCACCACAACGCCCTCGGCGTGGACTTTTTCCTGCGCATCGCGACGGAGTTGCGGCTCAAACGGCTGCTCGTGGGCGGCTACGATCGCGTGTTCGAGATCGGCCGGATTTTCCGCAACGAAGGCGTTTCGCGGAAGCACAACCCGGAGTTCACGATGCTCGAAGTATATCAGGCCTACAGCGATCACCGCGGCATGATGACGCTGATCAAAGACCTGCTCACGTCGCTCTGCCGCGATGTGCTCGGGACGACGAAGATCAAGCACGCCGCCAGCGGGCAGGAGATCGACTTCGCCGGTGAGTGGCGCGAGGTGAACTACAAGGATCTCATCCGCGAGGCGACGGGCGACGCTGATTGGTTCGCGCGGAGCAAGGCGGAGAAAGTCGCGGGCGCCGAAAAACTGGGGCTCTACGTGAGTCCCGCGTGGGAAGAGTTCGAGATCACGAACGAGATTTTCTCCAAGAAAATCGAGCCGACGCTGATCCAGCCGACCTTTGTGATGAAGCTGCCCAAGGAGCTGTGCCCGCTGGCCAAAATCAGCCTCGATGATCCGACGACGATCGACGTCTTCGAGCTGACAATCGGCGGCATGGAAGTCGCGCCGGCCTACTCCGAGCAAAACGATCCCGACGTGCAGCGTGCGATGTTCGAAGCGCAGGCCGGCGAGGAAAAGCAAAACATCGACCACGATTTCCTGTTGGCCCTCGAGCACGGGATGCCGCCGGCGGGCGGTATGGGCGTGGGCATCGACCGGCTGTGCATTTTGCTCACGGGCGCGGAAAGCATCCGGGATGTGATTTTGTTTCCCCAACTCAGGCCGGGTAGTGGGGCTTAAGGCCATTGCCGGCTAATATGCCCTGGTATCTCTATCTCGCCCTGAAGCAGCTTTTCCCCACGGGGAAAAAGTTTCCGTTCTTCACGGCGATATCGGTGCTCGGGGTGGCGCTCGGGGTGGCGTTGCTCGTGATTTCCACGAGCGTGATGGGCGGATTTGGCTACGAGATCCGCCGTATGATCGTCGATACGCAGGGTGAAGTGCAGGTGCGGGGTGAAGGGCTGATCGCCGATGCTGCCGGTTTGCAGGCGAGGCTCGCAACGGTGCCGGGCGTGGTGGCGACGACGCCATTCGCGGAGGGCGTGGTCCAGATCAAATTTGAAAACAAAGCTGTGATTCCTGCGATGCAGGGGATCGATATCAACCGCGTCAGTTTGGTGGTCCCACTGGAGCGCTTCATCCGCGTGGGCCGCCTCGACGACCTCGACGACGATTCCATCATCCTAAGTTCGAAACTCGCGCTTTCGCTTGGTGCGCGCATCGGGAGCCGGGTGGAAATCTATTCGCCGCTGCTCTTGGAGAAATTGAAAAACGATGAGGTGCTGCTGCCGCGCGAGCTGCGGGTCGTGGGGATTTTCGAGGTAGGGCACCAGCAACTCGATAGCTCGGTGGTGCTCGTGACCTTGCGGTCGATGCAGGAGCTCTACGGGCTCGGCGCCGCCATCCACGGCGTTAATGTGAAGATCGCGCCGAAGCTGGATGCGGATGTGGTCGCGACGCGGATCAACGGAGCGTTGCCGCCGGCGGCGCAGGCGCGGGCGCGCTCGTGGATGGAGGCCAACCAAGATTTCCTGTTCATCCTCCAGCTCGAGAAGAACATGATTTTTTTCCTGCTAACGTTTATCATCATCGTGTCGGCATTTTCCGTGACGAGTTCGCTGCTGATCTCGGTCGTGCGGAAGACCCGCGAGATCGGCCTGCTTGGGGCGCTCGGCGCGCGGCCGATTCAAGTGGCGGCGTGCTTTTGTTTTCAAGGACTGCTGATCGGCGCCGTGGGGACGTTGGCGGGCTTGGGGCTCGGGCTCGGCACGCTGCATTTCCGCAACGAACTGGTCGCGGGGTTCACGCGGTTAACGGCAAGCGAAGAGGTGCTCGTGCGGTTTTATCAGTTCAGTCAGCTGCCGGCGCACACGGCGCCCGGAGATGTGGGATTGATCGTGGCGTGCTCGGTGGTGATTTCGACGCTGGCGGGTCTGTTGCCGGCGTGGCGAGCGGCGCGGCTGAAACCGGTGGAGGCCTTGCGCAATGAATGAGGCCATCCTCACGGCGCGCGGGTTGTGCAAGACGTTTATGAGCGGTGACCGTCGGCTCGAAGTCTTGGCGGGAGTCGACCTCGATGTGGCGGCAGGGGAGAGCGTGAGCATCCGCGGCGAATCGGGCTCGGGCAAATCGACGTTGCTCCAACTCCTCGCTGGCCTTGATGCGCCGGATGCCGGGACGCTCACGTGGGCGGGCGAGAGCGATACGGGCACGGCGCGGCGGGGAAATTTTTTGGGCATCGTGTTTCAGTCGTTCTATCTCATCCCGGAACTGAACGCGCGGGAGAACGTGCTGATGGCGCGCCGCATCCTCGGGTCGATTGATGCGGCGGCGCGGAAACGGGCGGACGATTTGCTGGCAAAGGTCGGCCTCGCCGAACGGGCGAAGCACCTCTCTTCGCAGCTCTCGGGCGGCGAGCGGCAACGCGTGGCGGTGGCGCGGGCGCTCATGAATTCGCCGCGCCTCATCCTTGCCGATGAGCCGACGGGCAATCTCGACGAGCGCACGGGCGACGCGGTGATTGAGCTGTTGCTCGGCCTGTGCGCCGAGACGCAGACGGCGCTTGTGCTGGTGACGCACAACGTCGCGCACGCGCAAAAAACGCATCGCCAACTGGTTTTGCGGAGCGGAATCTTGGTCCATGGCTAAACTCAAAATTCGTTGCGGCGTCGCCGGTGTGGGCTCGCTCGGTCAACACCACGCGCGCATCTACGCGACGTTGCCCGGGGCGGAACTGGCCGGGATTTTTGAGCCGAACAACGCCCGTGCGGCGGAGATCTGCGCGAAGTTCAATTGCCGGCGTTTCGCGACGATCGAGGAATTGGGCGACGCGTGCGATGCGGTCTCGGTGGTGGTGCCGACGGACCGTCACGCAGAAGTCGCGTTGCCCTTGCTCGCGAAGAAGACGCACCTGTTGATTGAAAAACCGATCTGCGCATCGCTCGAAGAAGCCGAGCAGGTGATGGCGGCGGCGCGGCAGCACGGGTGCATCGTGCAAGTCGGGCACATCGAACACTTCAACCCGGTGATGGCGTTTTTGGAGAAACAGGTGGATCACCCGCAATACCTCACGGCCGAGCGGCTGGCGCCGTATCAACCGCGGGGTACCGAGGTCGGCGTGGTGCTCGACCTGATGATTCATGACATCGGGATCACCCTCGCGTTGATCAAATCCCCCATTGTGAGAATCGACAGCGTGGGCGTGAGCGTGCTTTCGAAAACGGAAGACATCGCCAACGCGCGCATCCAGTTTGAGAACGGTGCGGTGGCCAACCTGAGCGCGAGCCGCATGAGCCTAAAAAAGGCGCGCGAGATCCGGGTGTTTCAGGACAACGCGTATCTCTCGCTCAATTTCATGGAGCAGAAAGGGCACCTCGTGAAGAAGAGCGACATCATCGCCTACGGGTTAAAAATGAAAATCGGCCTCGTGAAAGCGGGTGATGTGAGCTCGATTCCGGTGAAAGAAATTCCCATTGAGAAAGGCGAGCCGCTGGCGCTCGAACTGGCGTCGTTTGTGGACAGCGTGACTCAGGCGCGGCAACCCAAGGTCGGCGCGGCCCTCGGCAAATCGGCGCTCGAAGTGGCGATCACGATCACGGAGCAGATCCGGGCGCAGAAGCGGTGACGATGAGCGCATTGTCGCTGCCCTTCCGATTGCCGGCGCCTGAGGGCGGGCCAGTCGATGTGCTGATCATCGCCGGCGAGCATTCGGGTGACGAACACGCGGCGCGGTTGGTGCGCGACGTGCGGGCGGCGCAGCCGACCCTGAGGTTCGCCGCGTTGGGTGGACCGGAGCTGTCGGGGGCGGGCGCGCAATTGCTTTTTGATCTCACGGCGTCGTCGGTCGTTGGGCTGGTCGAGGTGTTGAAGAATTACTCGTTTTTCAAGGCGCTGATGGAGGAGACGCTGCGTTGGATCGGTGAACACCGGCCGCGCGCGGTGTTGTTTGTGGATTATCCGGGGATGAATCTGCGGCTGGCGGCGGCGCTGCGGGAGCGCGGGCTCTCGGTGAAGGGCGGCGGGGAAATCAAAACACTGTTTTATATCTCCCCGCAGATTTGGGCGTGGAAGGCCAAGCGCCGTTTTACGATGGCGCGTGATCTCGACGCGCTGGCGGTCATTTTCCCGTTCGAACTCGCCTGCTATGCGGACACCACGCTGCCAGTGGACTTCGTGGGGCATCCGTTTCTGGCGGCCGACTATGTCCCGCCGGTACGTTATGATCCGGCGGGGCCGGTCCTGTTGTTACCGGGCAGCCGGAAGCAGGCGGTGGGGCGGATTTTCCCGGTGTTGCTTGCGGGCTACGCGGAATTTTTACGAGGCGGCGGGGATCGGGACGCGGTTGCGGTGTATCCGAGCGAAGAAATTTTGGCCGAGCTGCACGCGGCTGGGCCGTCGCAGCGAGTGCAGCTCGTGCCGACGGGTACGCCGGTCGCGGCTTCGGTTGTGCTCACCTCGAGCGGGACCATGTCGATGCACTGTGCGCTGGCGGGTATCCCCGGAGCGATCGCTTATCGGGCTAATTTTTTAACCTATCTGCTCGGGCGGATGCTGGTGAAGATCGAGTTTTTGGGGATCGCGAATCTGCTGCTGAAGGCGCCGATGTATCCCGAGTTTATTCAAGATGCGGCGACGCCGTCGGCATTAGCGGAGCAATTACGGGCGGGCTTGGAGGATCCGGCCCGCCGGATGCGGACGACCGCGCAGGCGGCTGAGTTGCGCGCGTTGCTCGAGCGACCCACGGGGGGCACGGCGGGGGCGTGGTTGCGGCGGCAATTGGCCGGGGGCTGAAGTAGGGCGTAGAATCGAAATGGCGGTCGCCCTCGCGCTGGATCCGACGATCCGACGATATTTCTCTCGACCCGGCTAACGAGCCGATTGCCGCTGATCCGATGGCGGCCGACCGGCCGCCGCAGATCGAACGAGGGTGCGCCAGAGTAGATCGGCTTTGGTTGAGAGGAGGGCGCGGGCGCGGGTGACTTCGCCGACGCGGGCGGCGCGGTTCGCCGTGGAAATTTGCGCGAGGTCGTCGAGGTTGTAGAGGAAAACGTGACTAAGTCGGGCGGCCATCGGATCGATGTCGCGAGGCAAGGCAAGATCGAGCAGAATCAGCGGACGGCCCGTTCGATCGGCCATCGCCGCCGCGACGTCTTCGGCCGAAAGCACGGTGCCGGGCGCGGAGGTGGAACCGACGACGATGTCGAAATCGGCTAGCCGGGCCGCGCGTTGGGCGAACGGGAGTGCGGTCGCGCCTAAGCGTCCAGCGAGCGCCGAGGTGCGGCCGCGATGACGCCCTGCGACCGTGAGGGTTGTGGTGCCGTGGTCGAGAAAGGCCCGGGCCGTCTGCTCGCCGATTTCTCCGGCGCCCAGCAGCAAGACCTGGGCGGAGGCGAGATCGCCCATGACGGATTGCGCCAGACTCACGGCGACTTGGGCGAGACTCACGCGACCGGCGGTGATCGCCGTATGCGTGCGCGCGTGTTTGGCCGCTTGCAGACATCTTTGGAAAACGCGATTGAGCACGGGGCCGGTGCGGCCGCGGGCGTGGGCGTCGGTGTAGGCGGATTTCACCTGCCCCATAATCTCGGTCTCTCCGACGAGTTGGGAATCAAGCCCGGCCGCCACTTCGAGCAGATGCTGGAGCGCGTCGCGACCGGTGAGGGCCACGCGAAATGCCCTGAACTCGGCCGGGGTGAAATCGCAGTGGCCGCACCACGCCGCCTCCACGTGGGCGACCGCCGACGGATCCTTGGCGACGCCGTAGAATTCAACCCGGTTGCAGGTGCTCAGAATGACCAATTCGTCGAGACCTGGGTGCGCGGAGAGCGCGGCGTAAAGGGAGGCGGTGCTTTCGGCGCTCAGAGCCAGTCGTTCGCGCACGGCGAGGGGAGTGCGTCGATGGGTGGCGCCGAGCAAAAAGAAACCGGGACCGTTTATGGACGGAGTCGGCATGGAAGAGAGGCGGCGGGAAACATCGCGCGGGCACGCTAGGGCCGCCTAGGAGCGGGGCAAGTGTCGGGTGGGGTGATCCGGGCTTGTGGCTTGCGCTCGACGGTGGGCGCGGTTTCTTGGGCAAAACCTCGTTTAAATCCTATGAATACCCGCCTTAAGCCCAGCCATGTCGCCCTGTGTCTCTTTGCCCTGCTGTCGGTCGCGACGGCGCAGAACCGCACCTTTACCAACCAGTATTCGTTCGGCGACAGCTTGAGCGACAGTGGAAACCTGTTCGCGGCGACGAGCGCGCTCGGCGCGGGCACCCCAGGCGCACCGTATTTTCAAGGGCGCTTCGCCAACGGCCGCGTGTTTACCGAATTGCTTGGCAACAATCTGGCGCTCGTGGCGACTTCGCCCGCCAGCGTGAAGAGCAGTTTGAATTTTGCGTTTGGCGGCGCGACCGCAGGCGGGGCCGGCACGCTGCCGCCATCGATGGCGGTGCAGATCGGTCTTTACCAAGCTCGGGCGATCACGCCGACGAGGACGGACCTGTTCACCGTGTTTTTCGGGGCGAACGACCTGATCCCCGTGCTCTCCGCGCCGACGACGGCATTGAATCCCGCGAACCTTGATGTGGCGGGGGCCGCGACGGCGGCGACGGTGGCGGGCGGCGTGCAATCGCTCGTTGGGCTGGGCGCGAAGAATATCGTGGTGGCGGGCCTGCCGAATCTGGGCGCGACGGCGCGCTCGGTGGCGCTCGGCAGTACGGCTCAGGCGTTCGGGCTTCGCGTGAGTTCGGCGTTTAACGCGGAGTTGCGGACGCGCCTCGGAGCGATTGCCGCCAGCGCGCCGGCCGCGGATGTGAATCTCGTCTACATCGACGTGCAGTCGTTGCTGGATCGTGTGATTCTGGATTTCCGGGCACTCGGGTTTACGAATGCGACCTCGTTTGCCATTGCGCCGGCCTCAGCTGGGGGCGGCGGTGATCCGGCGGGCTACGTTTTCTTCGATGACATCCACCCGACGACCAAGACCCATGCGCTCCTCTCCGGGGCCGTGGTCGAGGCGCTCAATCCGGAGCCGGTGGTCGGCTTCGCGGCCACGCAGGGTAACGCGGCGTTGGCGTTGCAGTCGATCTCGGTGGCCGCGCTCGATGCGCGGATCGCGCAGGTCGCCACGACGAACCGCGCGAAGGGCCGGACTGATATCTATGCGGCTTTCAACTACAGTGACGGCAACCGCTCGGCCGATGGCTGGCAGCGGAAGTTCAACTACACCGCCCAAGTGGTGACCGCCGGTGGTGACGTGCGTCTCGGCGACAACTTCGTGGCGGGCGCCGCCCTGAATTCCGGGAAGCTCGAAGCTGAGGTGAGTGGTGGCGGCGGCTACTCGATCCGTGATCTGACGGGTCGCGCGTATGGTGTTTGGCGCGGAGGTCCGGTGTCGCTCGTGCTCGACGTCGCGTATGGCGGATTGGATGTGGAGGGCATCAAGCGGACGACGGGATTCGCCGGTTATCGCACTTCGGGCAAAGCGGGCGGCGAACATTTGGGCGCGGGCGTTAAGGCGATCTGGGCGCTCGATCCGTTGCAGGGGTTAAATGTCCGCCCGTGGCTCGGCTTGCGCACGGAGCGCGTGAAGCTCGAAGGTTACACCGAAAAGGACGTGCCCGTGGTGACGATGGATTTCGGGGCGCAAGACGTGAAGAGCTCGGCAGGCAGCGTGGGCGTGGATTTCTCGAAGGATACAAAGATCGCCGAGTGCGCGGTCCGTTTTGATTTCCGAGCGGCGTGGCACGGTGAGATCAGCAGTTCGGATCGGTCGATCACGGGGCGGCTAGCGGGTAACGTCACGCGGCCGACCACGATTCGAGTGGAAGACGGCGATGGCAGCGGCTTTGAACTCGGCGGCGCGGCGACGGTGACGCTCTTTAAGAATTGGAGCGGTTCGTTGGGTTACGCCGGCGACATCCGGAGCGGGGACAAGCTCGCGAGCCGATTCTCGTTGTCGGTGCAGACGGGTTTTTGAACGTGATTCGGACGGAGCGTGGTGGACGGCTCGCCGGCGAACCGTCCCCGCCCAAAGCCGAGATCAAGGCCCGCGGTGGGCGACCCAGAAGCGGCACTCGTCGGAGAAATCGCGCACGGCGCGGGCCTCCGTCGCGATGGTTTTGCGGAGCGCGTCGAAGGTATGCGTCCAGCCGGTCGCGGCGAAATCGGCGAGGATTTCGGCGCGGTCGGGCAGGTGCATGAAGGTGCGCCCGACGCCGGCCTCGTCGAAGTAGCGGTCACCGAATTCGAGCAGGCGCGGGTCCTGTTCGCTGCGTTCCCAGCGGAGGGCTTCGAGCCGCCAGAGGGCGCGCTCGACTTGGTTTTGCTCGCGGTCGTGGGTCGTGATGAGGAGCGGCGCGCCGGGTGCGCACACGCGGTGGAGGTGGCGGAGCGCAGCCCGGCGCCGCGCACGGCGGGGAATCTGCATCAGGCCGTTAAAGAGAAAAAGCGCGCCGCCGAAACGTTTGTCATCTAATAGATGACAATTGTCCTTCGTGCTCTTGAGAGGAGAAATCCGAGGTTCGTCATCCATTAGATGACAAATTTCCGGAGGGAGTTTGGTGGCGTCGGCGTGGAGGAAGCGGATGGCGGCGGCGCCGCGGGTGGTGGCGAGGGAACGGGCTTGGTCGATGAGTTCGGCGGCAAAGTCGAAGGCGGTCAGATTTTTGTAGCCGGCATCCCAAAGGCCGAGGGTCGCGCGGCCGGCGCCGCAACCGGCTTCGAGCAGGGGCGCCGTGAGGTCGGTAAAATACCGGCCGATGAGGACACGCTCGGACGCCCACAAGCCCATGAAGTGGGCCGCGCGGGCGTAATGGATGACCGCGACGGGATCGTTGAAATCGGCGCGGACGGTGGCTGGCGTTATTTTTTTCGCTGCCACGTGGCGATGAACATGCCGTTGGCGTTGAGCTCGTGGGGCCAGAGAAAGAGAGCGGGCTGGGTCGACTTGAGCGCGGCGAGCGGGAGCGGCTCGAGTTCGGGGTGCAGGGCGGTGAAGGCGGCGGCAACGGCCGTGGTCTCGCTGCGGGTGAGGGTGCAGACGGAGTAAACGAGGCGACCGCCGGGTTTGAGCGAGCCGGCGATGTGGTTGAGCATCGCGAGCTGGGTGGCGGCGAGTTCGGCGACGTCGGTCGGGGTGGTCGTCCAACGGGCGTGGGGGTTGCGTTGCCACGTGCCGACGCCGCTGCAGGGAGCATCGAGGAGGATGCCGTCGAACTTGGCCTTGGTGGGAAGACGGGCAGAACCGTCCCAGAAAGCGGTGCGGTAGTTGAAGAGTTTCGCGCGGGCGGCGCGGCGCTTGAGAGTCTCGATCCGCTTCTCGTGGCGGTCGGTGGCCCAGACGAGGCCCTTGTTCATCATAAGATCGGCGAGGTGGAGGGTTTTGCCGCCTTCGCCGGCACAAGCGTCCCACCATGTCTCGCCTGGCAGAGGGGCGGCGGCGACGCTGACGAGTTGCGAGGCGAGATCTTGGATCTCGAAGGCGCCGGCTTTGAAGGGCTCAGATTTGAAAAGATCGTTGGTGCCCGTGAACCGGAGGGCATCGGGTGCTTGGGGCGTGAGCTCGCCGCAGAAGAGGGCTTTGGCGAGACGGTGGACCTGGCCGGGCCGGGCGCGGAGCCAGAGCGCGGGATCGCGCTGGAGTTGACGAAAATAGTCGGCGGGGAGTTCGGTGAGCTCAGTCTTGAGCCAGTCGGGCACGGCGAGGGCAGCGAGGGCCTCGGTCTTGACGGATTTCGGATCGGCGGTGAAGCGCTCGTGCAAGCCTTGGGCTTGTTCGAGCCGTTTCTGAGGGGAGACTTTTTCGTCGAGCCATTGAAACCAGCGAAAATAGACGAAGACCGCATGACTGATCACGCGGCGGGCGGGCGGCTGAATGTAGCCGTGGCGTTCGAAATAGTAGCGCAGGGCGGTGTCGGCGCGTTGGTCGGCGGAAATGGTTTTGAGTACGCCGGCGGCGTGATTGAGCAGAGCCTGGTCGATCATGTGTCGCTACGAAACACACGAAAGACGGGAAAAGGGGAAATGTTATTTCCGGACGGTGCGGTCAGGACTTCTTCGACCATTTGCGGTCCTGCTTCAACTCGAGGGCGCGGGTTTGGAGCTGGACACCGGCGACGGCGGGATGGGCGCGGAGCTGTTGGAAGGTGGCACCGTTGAGTTTCCAGGTGAGCGCGGTGCTGGCCTCGGCGAAGGGCGCGATGCGTTTCTCGAACATGAAGGCGAATTCGACGCGGGTGTCGCCGACCTGCTTATTCAAGATCTCCCGGAGGAGGCGGAGAAACGAGGGGAGCTCGGGGTGGGCGGGGTCGAGGAGCCAAGTGACCTTTTTGACGAGGCGGGTGACCTCGTTGTCGAGCGGGTAGCACTCCTTGACGTTGATGCGTGGGCCCTCGGTGCCGGTGATGATGTTGCCGAGGACGAGGATGGGCGCGTTTTCGGCGAGGATAGTGCCGTAGTTGGCATAGCCGTCGGCGAATAAGTTGAGCGCCACGGAGGCGTTCTTCGTGGCGAGGGTGAACATCGCCCACGGGCGATTATCTTTTTTCGAGAGCCGTTTGACGATGTTGCTGGCGATGCCGGCGATGCGGAATTCGATGCGGTCGCCCTGTTTGAGCAGGTCGTCCACGGCGTAGGTGTCCACGGCGTCGGTGATGCCGGCGTAAACGTTCATCGGATGGCCGGAGACGTAGAAGCCGAGGAGTTCTTTTTCGAAAATGAGGCGCTCGGCGGAGGTGAAGTCCTCGATGTCGGCGGAGCCGGGGGCGGAGGGGAGGGCGGTGCGCGAGACGGCGGTGGAGGCGGGAGATTTCTTCGCCGGGGCGGGCTCGGCGAGCATGGCCATGAAGCTGTGCTGGCCGGCGGCTTTGTCGCGGGCGTTATTGGCGGCGGTGGCCATGGCGCCGTCGATGCGGTCGAATATCTTCTTGCGGAGAGCGCCGCTGAAATCGAAGGCACCGGTCTTGGAGAGGTGCTCGAGCACGCGCTTGTTGATCGCACGGCCGTCGACGCGGGAGATGAAATCCTCAAAGGAGGCGAAAGGACCTTTGGCGTCGCGTTCGGCGATAATTTTTTGTGCGGCGAGCTCGCCCACGCCTTTGACGCCGGCGAGACCAAAGCGGATTTTGTCGGCGACGGGCGTGAACATCTCCCGGGACTCGTTCACATCGGGGCCGAGGACCTTGAGGCCCATGGCTTCGCATTCGGCGACGAAGTGAGAGACCTTTTCGGAGTTGCCGAGCTCGGAGCTGAGCATGGCGGCCATGAATTGGACGGGGTAGTTGGCTTTTAAGAACCCGGTTTGGTAGCTGAGGATCGCGTAGGCGGCAGAGTGGGATTTGTTGAAGCCGTAGCCGGCGAATTTGTTGAGGATGTCGAAGATCGAGTTGGCGGTTTTTTCCTCGATGTTATTCACGCGCTTGGCGCCCTCGACGAACTTGGTGCGCTCCTCGGCCATGGCGTCGGCGTCTTTCTTACCCATGGCGCGGCGGAGCATGTCGGCGCCGCCGAGGGTGTAGCCGGCGATAATTTTGGCGGCCTCCATGACTTGTTCCTGATAGACCATGATACCGTAGGTCTCGCGGCAGACCTCTTCGAGGAGCTTGTGAGGATAAGTGACGGTGGACGGGTCTTTTTTGCCGCGGACGTAGTCGGGAATCCACTCCATGGGGCCGGGGCGGTAAAGGGCGATGAGGGCGACGATCTCGTCGATCGTGGAGAGGCTGATCTGGCGGCAGAGGTTTTGCATGCCGCCGGATTCAAGCTGGAATACGCCGGTGGTGCGGCCGGAGTTGAGCAGGGCGAAGGTCTTCGCGTCTTCGAGCGGGATGGTCTCGATGTCGAACTTCGGATCGGCGGTGCGGCGGATGTTGTCCACGGCGTCGGCGATGACGGTGAGCGTCTTCAGGCCGAGGAAGTCCATCTTCAGCAGGCCGAGCTTACCCACGGCGTTCATGTCGAACTGCACGGTGACGTCTTCTTCCTGGAGGGTGAGCGGAACGAACTCGTCGAGGGGGCGGTCCGTGATGATGATGCCGGCGGCGTGTTTGCCGGTGTTGCGGACCATGCCCTCAAGGACGCGGGCTTGGTCGAAGATTTTTTTGGTGACGGGATTGCGGGCGACTTCGTCGCGCAGCTCGGTGGACTTCTTGAGGGCGTCCTCGAGCGTGATGTTGAGCTCGTCGGGGATCATCTTCGCGAGCCGGTCGGCGTCGGCGTAGGCGAGGTTGTGGACGCGCGAGATGTCGCGGATGACCATCTTGGCGCCGAGCGTGCCGTAGGTGATGATGTTGGCGACGCAGTCCTTGCCGTATTTCTCGCGGACGTAGTTGATGACCTCGCCGCGGCGTCTCATGCAGAAGTCGATGTCGAAGTCGGGCGGGGAGACGCGCTCGGGATTCAGGAAGCGCTCGAAGAGCAGCTTGAAACGGAGCGGATCGAGGTTGGTGATCGCGAGGACGTAGGCGACGAGGCAACCGGCGCCGGAGCCGCGGCCGGGTCCGACGGGGATGTCATGTTTGCGCGCCCAATCGATGAAGTCCCAAACGACGAGGAAGTAGTCGATGAAGCCGGTTTTGCCGATGATGCTGAGTTCGAAATCGAGGCGATCAACTAGGGTCTGGCCGAGCGCGGGATCGGCGTGGGCGGCGGGGCGGTCATAATCAAGGCCGTAGCGACGGCGAAGCCCGGCGATGCAAAGGTCCTTTAGGTAACCGGCGCGGTTGGTCTTGGCGGAGACCTCGACGGGCAGGGGAAACTTGGGGTAGCGCTCGCTGCCTTTGGGGAAGGGAATCGCGAGGTCGCACATCTCGGCGACGAGCTGGGTGTTGGTGATGGATTCGGGGACCTCGGTGAAGAGTTTCTCCATCTCGGCCCGGGACTTCAAGTAGAACTCATGGCCCGAAAATTTCATGCGTTTCTCGTCTTCGATTTTGGCCCCCGTCTGGATGCAGAGCATCGCGTCGTGGGGGCCGGAATCGGTGGAGTTGACGTAGTGAACGTCGTTCGTGGCGATGACCTTCAGGTTGAACTCTTCGGCGAGTTTGAGGAGGCCGGGGATAATTTTACGCTGCTCGGGGATGCCGTGATCCTGGATCTCGACGAAGTAGTTTTCGCGGCCGAAGATATCG
Source organism: Opitutus sp. GAS368 (assembly GCA_945882935.1). GTDB lineage: Bacteria > Verrucomicrobiota > Verrucomicrobiia > Opitutales > Opitutaceae > Tous-C4FEB. The sequence continues at coordinate 78,808 of CAMCWW010000002.1, read as the reverse complement.
ACGAAACGCGCGCAGGCTTTGCGGGCTTCTTCCTCGCGGTCGTGGAGGAGGTGCTGGGGAACGAGAGAGGCAAGACAGCCGGTGAAGCCGATGAGTCCGGGGGCGTATTTGGCGAGGGTATCGAGATCGGTGCGAGGCTTGTAGTAAAAGCCCTTGAGGTGGGCGTCGGAGACGAGTTTGAGCAGGTTTTGGTAGCCGGTTAGGTTCTTTGCCAGCAGGCCGAGGTGGAAGATGCTTTTGCCGTCGTCGTCGGAGCGGCCGTGTTTCTCAAGGCGTGAAGTCTCAACGAGGTAGAGCTCGCAACCGACGAGCGGTTTGATGCCTTTGGATTTGGCGGTGTTGTAGAATTCGATGGCGCCAAAAAGGTTTCCGTGGTCGGTGAGCGCGAGGGCGGGCATGCCGAGGGCGACTGCCCGGTCCGTCAAGCGATCGATGCGGCAAGCGCCGTCGAGCAGACTGTAGTCCGAATGAACGTGGAGATGGACGAAATTCAGGTCGGCGGACGGCACAGACGAGGAAGGCAAAGGCGGAGCCGGGATCGCGCAAGGCGAAAGGCCCGTTTTGCGCCCTCGGGAGCTGAAAAATTGCGGGAAAGCGGGTTGGAAAAAAGCCGTTGACGCGAGCGATGCGGCTTGGCTTGGTAGCGGGCTTTTCCTTCACCAAACGACTCCCGAGTATGCCTATCGAAATCAAAATCCGCAAAAACGAGCCTATCGACCGTGCGATTCGTCGCATGAAGAAGAAGCTCGAGCGCGAGAACATCATCAAGGGCACCCGCGCCAAGCGTTACTTCGAGAAGCCTTGCGAGAAGCGCCGCCGCCGCGAGAAGGTCATGAAGTTTACGGACATGCTCCGTCGTCGCCACGCCGACTAATCCCGGATTAGAATTCCCCCAAAAAGGCCGCCGCCCGATTAATTTCAGGCGGCGGTCTTTTTTTGGCCTAACGCGTTGTCGGGTTGGTTCGTGCTCTGACGGTGCGCCCGAATTTTCCGTTTCAAGCTGTTGGTGTTCACACCGTCACCAAGATGGCTATGCGATGTTGCGGGAGATGGCCGATCTTGGATTCGAGCAGGTTGAACTGAGCCATGGTGTGCGGATCGTGCTGGTCCCCGGTATCCTGAAAGCGGTGGAGGAGGGCATGATCAAGGTGGGCTCGACCCACAACGTTTGCCCGCTGCCGATCGGAGTCGTGCAGGCCGCGGCGAACTTTTTCTAGCCTTCGGCGACAGACTATAAGGAGCCTGAGCAGTGGGTGCGTCACACCAAGCGCTCGATCGATTTCGCGGCCCAAGTCAGGGCCCGAGTGGCGGTGTATCACCTCAGCAGCGTTTCATTTTTCGGGCCGATTCCAGCGAGGAAGCTGAAGAAATATCTCAGGGAGAATCCCAGCGCCGGTCGCGACGGGACCCGAAGGATGCGGCGCTCGTGGCCAAGGCGCTGGAAAAACTGCGGAAGCGGATGAAGCCGTTTTGGGCGCAAACGCAGGCAAGCGCGCCCGAAGTTTTCGACTCTGCTGAGGTCAAGGGCGTGAAACTGAGCTTCGAGACTCGGGCGAAATTTGAGGAGCTGCCGCTTGATGCCGATTACGCGGATTTTGTCGCGGGTTTGCCGGAAGGGAGCCCGGCGGGATACTGGCACGACCCGGGTCGCGCCGACATCAAGCAGACGATGGGATTGCTCGATCATCGCGTCCACCTGACGAAAAATGCGCCGCGGCTGATTGGGTTTCACCTCCGCGATGTGAGTGCAAGCGGGCAGGACCACCAACCGATTGGCTCCGGTCACATCGATATTAAGAGGGTGAGCGAATTTTGGCGCCCGGGTCAGGAACTGGTTTTGGAACTCAGCCCGCGGGTGAAGCCGGAAGACGTGCTCCGATCGAAAGAGAACGTCGAGGCTTTGTTGGCTGCGGCGCCGGGGTTTTGACGAGGTCAACTCCGTCGTAAAATTTCGGTGATCCAGCGCCGATGCGGGCCCGACAGGGTAATTGAAGTGATCTCTGCGCGCGGCACCCAGATCAGTCCGGGAGCGAGCTTTCCCCGGGGCGGGACGGCGGTGTGGATCGACTCTGTGATCCGAAATCGCGTGATGCCGCGCGGATGGGTCGCGAGGAGCAGGCCGCGGGCGGCAGCGGTTTCGGTGAGGCCAAACTGGGCGGCGGTGGGCAGTTCGTGCTGACCGGCGAGACGACGGGCATCGGCGGCGGCGCGGTGCAGCAGCAGGGCCCCGTCGCGTTCGCACCAAATGCGGGTGACGGCGACGCGTTCGAATTTTTTTGGTGCAAGCCGGGGAAACGCCTCCGGTTCGCCGCGCGCGGAGGCGGCGCAGAACGCGCGGACGGGGCAGGTGAGGCAGAGCGGGTTTTGCCGGGAGCAAACGGTGGCTCCCAGCTCCATCATGGCTTGGTTGTGGTCCCCGGCTGCGCTGGCGGAGAGCAGGGCGTCGGCCAGAGGCCTGAACGCCTTCGCCGCCGTTGCGCTGTCGCGATACTCGGTGGCATCGGCGGTCAAACGCGCGAGGATCCGCACAACATTGCCGTCGACGCAGGCAGCCGGCGCGCCGAAAGAAATACTGGTGATCGCGGCAGCGGTGTAAGGCCCGACGCCGGGCAGCTCTTGCCACTCGGCCGGGGTGCGCGGCGCGGCGGGCAGGGCGGCGATCGCTTGGGCGAGCCGGTGCAGGTTTCGGGCCCGTGAGTAGTAGCCGAGGCCTTCCCAGAGTTTGAGCACTTGGGCCTCCGGAGCGGCGGCCAGTGCGGCGAAGTCCGGTAGCGCATCATGCCAACGGGCGAAGTAGGGGAGGACGGTCTTTACCTGCGTCTGTTGGAGCATGAACTCGCTGACCACCGTGCGGTAAAGCGAGGGCGTTTCCCGCCAGGGTAAACGGCGTGCGTTGACCCGATACCAACCGAGCAGCGCCGCTGAGAATTCGGCCCGCTTTCCGGTCAGGGCGGCGGCATGGGTTGAGGCGGAAGTTTTGCGTGTCATCGGCGGAGTTTTGGTAACACTTCGCATTCCATGGCCAAGCACGGCGAACCTGCCGAGGAAAAACCCAAGAAGCTCAGTACCTATACCATCAAGCTCGACGACGCGCAGATGGAGAAACTCCGTGCTTTATGCGCCGCGCGCCAGTGGGAGCCCTTTGAAGTGCCCTACGCGCGTTTCGCTTTTCGCGGCGGCAATGTGAACGTGACTGCTTACGACAAACGCAAGGTCGTAGTAATTGCCGGTAAGGGCACCGAAGAGTTTGTCACCATGACGCTGGAGCCCGAAGTCACGATGGCGGCGAAGCTGGGTTACGACGAGGTGCTGCATCCGGATTGGTTCGAGGCGCACGCGGGGCTCGACGAAAGCGGCAAGGGAGATTTCTTCGGTCCCGTGGTCGCGGCCACCGTGATCGCGGACAAAGGCATGATCGACGCGTGGCGCGAGGCCGGCGTGCAGGATTCGAAGAAAATCGTGGACAACCAGATTGTCCGGCTCGACGCGTTGATCCGGGGCACCAAAGGCGTGGTGGTTGAGGTCTGTTATTGCCGGACTATGGCTCGCTACAACGAGCTGATGGGACGCCCCGGGGCGAATCTGAACCGTTTGCTCGCTTGGCAGCACGCCACGGCGCTCGGCGATGCGCTCGCGAAACGTCCGGTGCCTTGGGGGCTGCTCGACCAGTTCACCGAACAACCGCTGGTGCAGCGTGAACTGGCGAAGAAAGGAGTGCAAAATTTTGAACTCAGGATGCGCACCAAGGCGGAGTCGGATCCGGTCGTCGCCGCCGCGTCGGTCGTGGCGCGGGCGGAATTTATCCGGGCCATGCACACGCTCTCGCAGCAGTTTGGTGAAAAGCTCCAAAAGGGCGCAGGGCCGTTGGTGAAAGGGCAGGCCGACCAGATCATGCAAAAATTCGGCACGCGTGCACTCGGCGATTTTGCCAAGTTACACTTTCGCACCGCCTACGAAGTGGTCGCCGCCGCCGGGAAGCTCGACGAATTGCCGTTAAAGCCGCCGCCGCCGAAGATGGAGTGGTGAACGGTCTCGACGCGGCGTATCCTGATTCTTGCCCAGCATGTCCAAACGGCGCCAACTTCGCGGTTTCGATCTCAAGCAGATCGAGGGCGTGGCCAGTCTGATCGGAGTCGATGAAGCGGGCCGCGGCGCGCTCGCTGGTCCGGTGGTGGCGGGCGCGGTATTGGTAACGCGGGACTTTCTCGAAAGCCGGTGGGCCGAAATCAATGCCCGCCGGATCAACGATTCTAAGCAGCTCACGGCGGCGGAGCGTGATTCCCTCTGGTTGGACTTTGAGGCGCTGGCGGCGGAAGGGAAAATCCATGCCCATTTCGGCTCGGCGGATGTCGGTGAGATCGCGCAGTTCAACATCCTCGGTGCCACCAAGCTGGCCATGCGCCGCGCGCTCGAAGGCATTTATCCGCCGAGTGCATTCGAACGGAGAACGGAGCCGGACTTGTTCTCCGCGCCCGAGGAAATTGCCGGCTTTAAACCGACGGTTTTGGCGCGGGTGTTGGTCGACGGCTTGCCCCTGCGCAATTTCCCTTACCCGCACACCGGGATCGTCTCCGGTGATGCCCGCTCGCTCTGCATCGCGATGGCGTCGATCATCGCGAAGGTCACCCGCGACCGGCAGATGGAGGAGCTTGATCGCACGTTCCCCGGTTATGGATTCGGGGCCCACAAAGGCTACGGCACCGAGGAGCACCGCGAGGCCGTACTTCGGCTCGGTCGCACGGCCCAACATCGCGAGATGTTTCTGCGCAAGCTGCTCGCCGGGCGGGTCGATCCCACGCAGTTGGATTTCCTCAGTGACCCATGAATTCAACGGGCGACGGAGGCCGTTGACCGCGCGGGCCCCATGTCTCAAAAACCTTTTATGGCCGGTAAGAAAAACTTCTCGCTTGATCGGGTGCTAGGTCGGCTCGACACGCTCGATTCGGTCAACCTCGCGAATCTGGTCCAACGCTTGGCCCGTGAACGCGGTCTGTTCGAAGAGATCTTTAACACGCTCCAAGAAGGCGTGCTGGTGATCACTCTCGACGGAGAGATTGATTACGCGAACGACGCGGCGCACCGACTGATTGGGCTCGGGGAGGACGAACTGGCGGGCCAAACTTTGTGGCGACTCATTCCCGGGCTGCGGCCGTCTTTAGGCGGGACGCTGGAAGATGATACCGCAGCGGCGCTGCCGGTGGTGGCGCGGGAGTTTGAGCTGACGTATCCCGAACCGCGGACGGTGCGGCTCTACATGGTGCCATTCCGGGGCGAAGCCCGCGGCGACGCTCGGCGGTTTGCGGTGATCCTCACCGATGTCACCCGGGATAAACACGCGACGGCCCAGCAGTTGGAGGATGAACGCACTTCTTCGATCCTTTTGCTGGCCGCAGGAGTCGCGCACGAGCTCGGAAACCCGCTCAACTCGCTCACGATCCACCTCCAGTTGATCACGCGGAAGTTGAAGAAATTGAAGGCGTCAAAAGACACGGATTCGCTCGTCGAATCGGTCGATGTCTGTCGCGCGGAAGTTGCACGACTCGACGGGATCATCGCGCATTTCCTTGAAGCGATCCGCCCTCAACCGCCGGATTTGGCGGAGCTCGATCTGGCCGAAGTCCTGGCGGAAGTGCTACGCTTTCAGCAACGGGAGTTCGCCGACCGTCGAATCGCCGTTGAAGTGGAGGCCTCGGGCGATCTGCCGTTGGTGATGGCCGATCGGAACCAGCTCAAGCAGGTCTTTTTCAACCTCGCGAAGAACGCGTTGGATGCGATGGAGCCGGGCGGTCGTTTGAAGATTCGTGCGCGGGCCGACGACGACTCGGTGTTTTTGCTCTTCGGAGACAGCGGCAGCGGAATCAAGCAGGAGGATCTCGTGCGGGTGTTTCAACCCTACCATACGACAAAACCGGGCGGTCACGGGCTTGGATTGATGATCGTGCAGCGCATCCTGCGCGAACATGGGGGGCAAGTGGGGATTGAGAGCAAGGAGGGTGTGGGCACGGTGGTTACACTCCAGTTTCCCCGTAAAGACCGACGCGTGCGGATGCTGGGCGGCGGCGCGCCGCCGACGTGGTGAGCAGGCGAAACGGCAGGCGATGCTCAATTTTTGGCGTGCTGCCTAGGTAAAGTTTGCCTCAAGGCGGATCGCCGTTCATCGCGGAGCGGTGTATCTTTCGCTGACGTCCCGCGTCTTTCCCGGATAGCACAATGAACTCTGCATGGAATCCACTTCACCGACTCCTTCGGTCAATCTTGTTCGACGCGCGCAACGCGGCGAGCCCGATGCCCAGCGCGAGCTCATCGTGGCTTACCAGCACCGCATTGCCGGGTTTATCTACGCGATCATCGGCCGCAGTGATGCCATCGAGGACATCGCTCAACTTGTCTTCATCAAGATGGTCCGCGCGCTGGCGGGGCTTCAGGCGCCGGCCCAGTTCGAGTCTTGGCTTTTCCGGCTCGCGCGGAACACCTGCATCGATCACCTCCGCCGCCAAAAACTGCGACGCATCTTTACGCCGTTTGCGCCGGAACACGAAAACGTCCCTGAACCCGAAGGCGCGGTCGGCTCCGAAGAGCTCGACGCTTTGCGCCATGCGCTCGCCCAGCTCCGGCCGCAGGACCGGGCCTTACTCGCCCTCGTGCAGGAAGGGCGCAGTCATGCGGAGATCTCAGTTACCCTGCGCACCAGCGTGGCGGCCGTGAAGGCCCGCCTCCACCGTGCCCGAGAACACCTTCGAGAACATTACCAACCGAACCATGAGAACTGAAACCCAAGTCTGGTCTGACCTTCGCCGCCACGCGGCCACCCAACTCCGGCCCGGCTTCGCCGACCGCGTCGTGCGTGCGGCCAGAGTGGGCGCCAAGGCCGTGCCCTCATTGACGAGTATCTTTGCCCTGAGTGCGGTGACCGTTGCCGTCTGCTTCCTCGTGGTGGCCCTAAGCGGGGACTCCGCGCGAGATGCGGCCGAAAACGATTTTAATTTGGCGGGTTGGCAAAAAATCGCTGACGCCGCCGACGAATTTGCAGTGAATCTTTGATGAAGCGCGCACTTGTTATCTCCGGTCTCACAGTCGTGGTTTTTGCCATTGGCTATATCGCTGGCTTGCGCACCGAACGCACCCGCCCGGTTCCGGCCCCGCCGGCGACCTTGATGGGGGAATTTACCAGCAAGGCGGCGACCGTGCCCGCAACCGCGACAGCCGCCAAGCCGAGCGGGCCGCAAGCTGCGCCCGCCCGCTCTCCTCAGAATCGCGCCCAGTTGGTGGCCGAGATCGAGCGCCTGCGTCCTCAAATCGACAGCTATCGCCAACGGCTCGATCAAATTGATGCAGAGTTTGACGGACAACTTGCGGCGATGCTCACGCCCGAACAGCGCACTCACTACGCGGCAGGTCAGAAGCGTCGCGCCGAGCGAATGGCCAAGGGCTTGGCGGAAGTAGCGACGGGAGTTAAGCCCCTGACGGATGATGAAATCGATCAACTTCGCCAACGATCGCTTTCAGGCGTTCTCTGGATGGTGGCGCCAACGATGAAGCACGATTCGCTCGTCAAGGAGCTCAAGCTCGATGCCGAGCAGCAGACAAAAGCTCGCGAGCTTTTGAAGCAGCGCCGGGAGAAATTTCTTGCGATCGTGGACTCGACGCCTCCGCCCAGCATCTTGCTGAGCCGCTTGGCTCCGGCTGTCCAACGTCTCGCCACCCCGCAACCCAAGGACAAGCCGGTCGGGCGCTGAACTTGGTTTAATCTAAAAACGGCAGTTGAACCACGGATAGACCCGAATGGACCCGGATCCCAAACCGATGGGAGCAGCGAACGACTCACCCCTGAGGTGAAGCCGGTTCCCCGGCTTTATCCGGGTTAATTCGGGAGCAGCAGTGGTTAATAAATTTGGAGGGTTGGGCTGCGGCGGATTCAAGGGTTAATCAAAAAAGTGAGTTTCGCAGCCGATGGTGTGATACCAATAGCGGTTGAGTTGCATCCTCAAATCCACGGGCCAGATGCCGGTGCTACCTCGGAACCCGCAGTCTAAAAATCAACAGCCATTGGTATGAGGTGCGCCGAGCGCGGGGTTAAGCACGCAAGATTAGAGGTGTGACTCACGCAGGCCGGAGTTCGGAGCTAAAGCTCCCGTCGCATTACAAGCTTCACATCTCGCGCAAAATGGCGCGGAGAACTTTTACAGCGTGGGCCGACGAGATTCCTTCATTGGCGTCGATGACGTTCAGTTCGCCGTGGTCCTGACCGCCGGCGAGATCGCTGAGGGCTCGGACCGCGAGAAACGGGATCTCGTTGGTGTAGCAGACGTGAGCGTAAGCGGTCGTCTCCATATCGGCGCAGCGGGCACCCCACGTGTCGTGGACGAATTTGCGGTAATCGCGGTTGTCGAGAAAAACGGTGCCGGTCACGCCGACGCCGCCGACGCTCACGGTGATTTCACGCCCGGTCTTGGCGCTGATGACCGGCCCAAGTTTCTCAACGGCGCGGCGGGCGACTTCCAGCAAGGAGGCGTCGACGGGGAAGTAGGCGACGCGCTCAAATCGTTCTTTGCTCGCGCGGACGGCAAACATGTCCGCCGGGAAAATCATGCCGTAGTTGGGGTAACGTTTGGTGAAATAATCCGCTTTCATCCAGTCTTTGCCGTCGGGCGTCGGGTTGAAATAAGCGGCTTCGCTGTGGTAAGCCCACTGCTCGGGAATGACGACATCGCCAACGCGCAGGGCAGGGTCGGTACCGCCCGCGACCCCGGCGAACAGGACGTGGCTGATGGGCAGGCGCTCGAGCGCGAGCTGCAAGGCCATAGCCGCATTGACCATGCTGATGCCGGTTTCAAATACGACGATGTCCTTTCCCTCGACGGTGCCGATATAGTAGCGAAATCCTTTGACGCGTTTCTCAGTGAAGCCGCCCTCAAGCAGTTTAAACTCCTTCACCATCGCGTCCATTTCAGGGGGATAGGCGTTGAGCACGGCAATCAGCGGCTTGCGGATAGCGGGCGCCGGGGTGGCGGCTTGGGCGACCACGTTTGGCGTGAATGGGCTGAGCAGGGTTGCGGCGAGCAGGGCGCAGCGAGCGATCAATTGGCGGCGGTTGAACAGGGTCATCGCCCAACCTGAGCAGCTGCGGTGCCAAGGCGTCGAGCTTGGGCGAGCCGATTCGCAAGATTTCAGAAAAGGTGGTTCGCATGGTTCGCCTCGGCTGACCACGCTCCGGGGGTGTGGCCTCGGCTTAGTCGCAGGCGCTGAACGTCCGACGACCCTTGAATTCAAACGAACTCCAATCTCGCGATTCCGCCAATGCGCTGACGCCAAGACTCACCCGCGATGGAGTGAGTCCGAGTTCGGTCGTCTTGCCGGTCGGCCCGTGGACGACCTTGCGTGAGTTTCTGCTGCAGCGATTTCCGGGCGTGCCGGAGGCGGCTTGGGTGGCTCGGTTCGAAAAAGGCGAAGTCTTGGACGAGAGCGGCGTTGCCGTGCCCGCCAACCTGCCTTACGCCGCCGGCCAACGCATTCACTATTACCGTTCGATCGAGGCGGAAGCCCGCATCCCCTTTGACGAGGTCGTGCTCTTCCAAGACGAGTTACTTGTCGTGGCCGATAAGCCGCATTTTTTGCCGGTGATTCCTTCGGGACGCTATTTGCAGGAAACGCTGCTGGTGCGCCTCAAGCGCAGGCTCGGTCTCGATTCTCTCTCGCCGATTCACCGGATTGATCGCGAGACGGCCGGGCTCGTGGTCTTCAGCGTGCAACCCGCGACGCGCGGCCGTTACCAGAATCTCTTTTTGGAAAAATCGATTCGTAAGTGCTACGAAGCCATTGCGCCGTGGCGGCCGGAACTTGGGTTGCCGTTGAATCACCGCAGCCGGCTGGAAGAAAATCCGGAGCGATTCATGCAGATGCGTGAAGTGGAAGGTGAGCCCAACGCCGAAACGCGGATCGAGCGGTTGGAGACCCATGGCAAGTGGGCGCGCTACGGCCTCAACCCGATCACCGGCCGCAAACACCAGTTGCGCGCGCACTGTGCGGCACTGGGCATCCCCATTCGCAATGACCAAATCTACCCGGTGCATTTGCCGGAGAACAGCGACGATTTCGGGCAGCCGCTGCAGCTCCTCGCTAAGCACATTGCTTTTGCAGATCCGATCAGCGGCGAGGCGCGCAGCTTTGCCAGCGCTCGGGCCCTGGAGTGGCCGGTCGTTGCGAGCGACGCCGCACCATGAGCCGGGTGATGTGCTACCGCTGCAATTGGCCGCAACCGCATTGCTGGTGTGGGTCGATTACGCCCATGCCGACGCGCACGAAGTTTGTAATCCTCATGCACCCGTATGAACACAAGCGGGTGAAGGCGAGCACCGGCCGGCTCACTCATCTGTGTCTCGCCGACAGCGAGCTGCACCTCGGCATCGGCTTCGACGAGCACGAGGCGGTGCAGGCGCTGATTAACGATCCGCAGAATTTTCCGGTGCTGCTCTACCCGGGACGTGAGTCGCGGGATCTTTCGAAGGGCGAGTTGCCCGTCGCCGATCTGGCGGGACGGCGGCTGGTGGTCTGCTTGCTCGATGCGACGTGGCGACTGGTGCGCCCTATGTTTCGCACCAGCCTCAGTCTGCAACGGCTGCCGCGCATCATGTTTACCAACGCCGCTCCGAGCCGCTATATCATCAAACGCCAGCCGGAGCCGGGGTGCCTTTCGACGCTCGAAGCGACGCACGAGTTGCTCGGCGCCTTGGATCGTGCGGGGCTCGACGTGTATTCTCAACCGACGCAACTCATCGATCTATTTCACCGCATGCAGGACTTCCAAATCCGCCGCGCGGCGGAGAACGCGCTTCACAGTGACCGGCGACCGCCCCGGCTGAATCCGCCGGATCCTTCCTCCGCTGGTGTGCGTTTTTCGTCAAAACGACGCCGGGTTTTCCCGGTGACGCCGGCTGGCTGATGGGAAGTGGCGGACTTGTGCCTTGAAAACAGCGTCGGCTAACCGCGTCCGCGGAACCTCGCCTATGAGCCGATAAACGGCGGTTGCGGCGGACTCGAATGGGGGTATGCTGGGCCCGATGCGACGAGGGACTTGCATAATGGTTTTGCTGAGTTTCGTAGTGGTGGAAGCCGTCGCGGCACCGTTGCCGACGGGGCGCGGGCAAGCGGAGGTCAAGTATGGCGGCGCGCCGGTCACGCTCTACACTTACAAACCGGTCGGCTACAGCGACGGACCACTGCTGATTGTTTTTCACGGGGTGATGCGCAATGCGGATCAGTATCTCGAGTTCGCGATCCCGATGGCCGAGCGATTCGGGATGATGTTGGTCGCGCCGCGGTTGGACGAGGGCGCGTTTCCCGACGAAGAATGGTATCAACGGGGCGGGGTGCTGATCGCGGGGGGCGAAGCGAATCCCAAAGAGCGATGGATGTTTAATGTCGTGGACGCGATCGTGGCGGATGTGCGCACGCGGGAAAATCGGCCGACGCTGCCGTTTTATCTGATCGGGCATTCGGCCGGTGCGCAGTTCTTGGTGCGATTGGCCGCGTTTCAACCGGGTGAGGCGAGGCGGATAGTGGCGGGAAACGCGGGCTCGCTTTTGTTTCCGAGCACGGACCATGGGTTCGGCTACGGGCTGGGCGGACTGCCGGTCGAGCTCCGGGATGATACGATGCTACGTCAGTATCTTGCGGCGCCTTTGACCCTTTATCTGGGCACGGCAGACACGACGCCTCGCCGTCGCTTTGATGCGAGCGCGGCGGGGATGAAGCAGGGGCCTCATCGTTATGCCCGCAACCTCGCCTGCTACGCGCTCGCTAAGGCGATGGCGAAGGAGCGGGGCTGGACTTTTGGGTGGCGCAAAGTGGAAGCGCCGGGTATCGATCACGATGCGGCGGGGATGTTTGCCGCGCCCGAAGTTGGAGATGCTTTGCTGGGGCCGAAGTGAGTGCAGATACTTGGGCTTGAGTTGGAGCGTGGCCGGACTCACCTGACGCGTTTTGGGATCCGGCCGCAGGGCAAAAACCTTCGGCATTAATTTTTATATGCTTATCCCGTAAAGTCCGATTGGCTAATTTTCGCCGCTAAGCACGGCTGAATCTAACTGCGGTACCCGTAAGGGAGTGAAAGGCCGCCATCGGAGTATTGCGCCGGTTGAATCGAAAGACGAACCCAGCGGCGTAGCGCTGAAGATATTTGGGCTCTGCACTATGATAGGTTCCGTCTAACCAAGTATTCAGGTTGCTAAGAGCGCGAGGGCGGTGGAGGGCCAAGTGACCACTTGGCGGATGGACGAATCCGCTCCTTGCGGATCTCATCGGCGCGAGCGGCGGTGCCAAGACGCAGGTGACCGCTTAACTCACGTTGCCGACCTTGGGTATCGACCCAGGCAAAGACCCCACCAAAGAGCAGTGCCTTGTTCGGATGTGCGGCTACCCCACGGCCGGGCTAGCCCCTGGGCGGGACTCGGCGGGGTCAGGGGTTCGCCGACTTCGGGGTTTCGGCGAGAGCGGCGTCGAGGGATTTGAGCATCGCGGCGATGGTTTCGTCGGTTTCGTCGCCCATGTTGGAGATGCGGAAGGTTTTTCCCTTCAGTTTGCCGTAGCCTCCGTCGATCACGAGGCCGTGCTTCGATTTCAGAATTTTGTTCAACGCGCCGAGGTCGAGGTTTTGCGTGTTGGCGAAGCAATTCAACGATAGCGAGCCGTAGCCCTCCTTGGGGAACAGCTTGAAACCCTTGGCGAAAACGAAGTCGCGGACGGTGGAATTGAGGCGGGTGTGACGGGCAAAGCGGGCGGCGAGGCCCTCGGTTTTGATGTCATCGAGCTTCGACTTGAGGGCGTAGATGAGCGGGATGACCGGGGTACTGGGTGTCATACCATTCTCATGGTTTTTTTGAAACTCGATCAGGTCGAAATAGTAGCCGCGGGTAGGGCATTTGGCGGCGCGTTCGAGGGCGCGTTTTGAGACGGAGCAGAGCGCCAGCCCGGGCGGGAGGGCGAGGGCCTTTTGCGAACCGGTGATGAGGATGTCGATGCCGAGTTCGTCCTTATGGATGGGCAGCACGCTGAAGGAACTGACGGTGTCGATGATCGAGATCACCTCCGGGAAATCGCGCAGGACGGCCATAATCGCCGACAAATCGCTCATGCAGCCGCAGGACGTTTCATTGTGAATGAGAGTGATCGCGTCGTAACCGCCGGTGGCGAGTTCGCGGCGGATAGCTTCGGGGTCGACGGGTTGGCCCCAGTCAAACTTGAGGGCGGTGGCGGCGAGCCCGCAGCGCAGGGCAACATCGTTCCACTTGTCGGAGAACGCGCCGTTCATGCAGGTGAGCACCTTCTTTTGGCAGACGTTGCGTAGGGCGCCTTCCATCACGCCCCACGCGGAGCTGGTCGAGAGATAGACCGGATCTTTCGTGGCGGCCAGGGCTTGGAGCTCGGGCTGGATGGAATTGTAGAGCGCGACAAAGTCGGTGCTGCGATGGCCGATCATGGGCTGCGCCATGGCGCGGAGCGTTTTTTCCGAGACGGCGATGGGGCCAGGGATGAAGAGTTTGTAGCTCATAAAAGTGGCCCGTGGGCGTTGCGAAAACAGTTTACGCGCCGGAGGCCGTCAACCTTCATCTCGGGCATCATCGCGTCCATAAACCCCCCATGCTGCTGCACTGGTTGAAGAAGAAGTTTCGCACGTTTGAGCTCTACACGGTGGACATCGTGCTCGACCGGCGCGCGGATGCCGGAGCGAGTGTGTATGGAGCGTTTTTGCAGGCGCTGTCGTGGTTGTTCAACGGGATCGTGCAGACTCGGCTTTGGCTCTATCGGCACCGCATTTTCCACGACCACCCGCTGGGTTGTCTCGTCGTGGTTGTGGGCAATCTCACCGTCGGCGGCACCGGCAAGACACCGGTGGTGGAAAAATTTGCGCGGGCGCTGCGCGACCGGGGCCGCAAGGTCGCCATCCTCAGCCGCGGCTACAAAAGCAAGGCACCGCCGTTTTGGAAAAAATGGTGGTTTAAGCTCACGCATACAGCCGAGGAGCCGCCCCGGGTCGTGAGCGACGGCGCGCAGGTGTTGCTCGATAGCGAGACGGCCGGCGACGAGCCGTTCATGTTGGCGAAAAACCTGCCCGGAGTCGTCGTGCTCGTGGACAAAAACCGCGTGAAGGCCGGCGCGTATGCGATCAAGAAATTCGGTTGCGACACCCTGATTTTGGACGACGGCTTCCAGTATCTGCCGCTCAAGGGGCGGTTGAATCTGCTGCTGGTGGACAAGACCAATCCCTTCGGCAACGGCCACATGCTGCCGCGCGGCGTGCTGCGCGAACCGATCAAGCACCTGAACCGGGCGAGTTATATTTTCCTGACGAAATCAAACGGCGAACGGGACAACGAATTGGAGGCCCTGATTCGGGAGCACAATCCGAAGGCCGACATCATCGAGTGCGCGCACCGGCCGCAGTATCTGCAACGCTTCGGTGTCGCGGTCGATGCGCCGGAGGCCCGCGTGCCGTTGGTGTGGCTGAAGGGGCGCCGGGTCTTTGCTTTCAGTGGCATCGCGACGCCGGAAAGCTTCGAGAAATTTTTGCGTGATCTCGGGGCGCTCGTCATGGGCCGCGAGCGCTACTTGGACCATTATCGCTACGAGGAGGAGGATTTAGCGGAGCTGTTTGCTGCGGCTAAGCGCGAAGGCGCGGAGTGCTTGGTGACGACCGAGAAAGACGCGGTGCGCATCGCGGAAACTAGGGCGTGTCCGTTGCCGCTCTTCTATCTGCGGCTTGAGATCGACATCATCCGGGGTGCAGCGGACTTCGAAGAAGCCGTGGGCCGCATTTGTTTTCCGCGGGACGGGATGCGGTAGCTTTCGCTTGCAGGCGGCGGGCGGCGTGACGTTAGCTGAGTCCTTAATTTATATGATCATCGACCCCCGTTACACCCAGCTTGCCGCCGGTCTCACCGGATTTTCTACCGCCCTTAAACCGGGTGAACGCGTGCTCATTGATGCTTTCGACGTGCCCGACGCGATGGTCATCGCCCTTGTGCGCGCGACCCGAGCCCGAGGCGCGACCCCTTACGTGCAGTTGCACCGGGCGCGGGTCTCGCGCGAGCTCGCGCTCGGCGCGACTGAGGCGCAATACGAGCCCCACGCTGCCGTCGAATTGCAGCGGATGCAGAAGATGGACGCCTACATCGCCCTGCGCGGCGCGGATAACATTTTTGAAAACTCCGACGTGCCTTCGGCGCGGACACAGCTGATCTCCCGGCTGATGAAACCCGTGCTCGACCACCGCGTGGGCAAGACCAAATGGGTCGTGCTGCGTTGGCCGACTTCGGCGATGGCGCAACAGGCAGGCAAGAGCACCGAGGCGTTTGAGGATTTCTATTTCAAGGTCTGCAATCTCGACTACAGCCTGCTCACGCCCGGCATGAAAGCGCTGGGCGATCTGATGGCGAAGACCGACCGCGTGCAGATCAAGGGCGCGGGGACCGATCTCACGTTTTCCATCAAGGGCATCGGCTCGCAGCCCTGCGGCGGCCTGCGGAACATCCCCGACGGCGAAGTTTTCTCGTGCCCGGTGAAGGACTCCGTCGAAGGCGTGATCCAGTATAACGCGCCGACGGTCTACCTCGGCGCTTCGTTCGACAATATCCGGCTAGTTTTCAAAAAAGGGAAAATCGTCGAAGCGACTGCCAACAACACGAAGCGCCTCAATGAGATTTTGGACAGCGACGCCGGGGCGCGCTACATCGGCGAGTTCGCGATCGGCTTCAATCCGCACATTCTCGAACCGATGCGCGATATCCTTTTCGACGAAAAGATCGCGGGCTCATTCCACTTCACGCCCGGGCAAGCCTACGAAGGCGTCGGCAACGGGAATAAATCCCAAGTGCATTGGGACATGGTGTGCATCCAGCGGCCCGAGTATGGCGGCGGCGAAATCTGGTTCGACGGCAAGTTGATCCGCAAGGACGGCATTTTTGTGCCGAAGGCGCTCAACAAGTTGAATCCGGACTATCTGCTGGGGAAGAAGTAGGAGCGCGCCTGCGCGCGATCTAATCGCCCGCAAGCGGGCTCCTCCCTCAAGCTGCCGTGCGTGACTTCGTCCAAGCGCTGCCGAAGACCGAGACGCACCTCCACATCGAGGCCGGCTTGCCGTATCACCTGCTGCGGGCGTGGCAGTCGGACACCTATCCGGCGGCGCCGTTTTTCCACGAACCGGACTACCGGTTTCCGAATTTCCAGAAATTCGACGAGATTTTGCTCGGGCATGCGCTGCCGTGGTTCATCTCGGCGGAGCGTTACTATGAATCGGCCCGGGTGACGTTTGCCCGGCAGGTCGTCGAGAACGTGCGCTATGTGGAAACAAGTTTCCACCTGCTGATCACGCAGTTCATCGGCGTCCCCGGCCGCGAGATCATTGCGGCGATTAGGGCGGCGGTGCCTCCGGGATTGGAGGTGCGGATCTTTGCGGGCATGTTGCGGACGGATTACGCCGGGGCGATGCAGGCGGTGATCGACGACTTGGAGAACTGGGACGACCTCGCGGGCGTGGATTTGCACGGGCTGGAGTCGCTGCCGACCGAACCGTGGACGGCCAAGGTCTGGGCCCGGCTGCGGGCGGCAGGGAAAGTGACGAAGGCCCACGCTGGGGAATTCGACGGGCCGCACCGGGTGCGCGAGGCCATCGAGCTCTTGGGCGTGACCCGGGTGCAGCATGGGATCCGGGCGATTGAGGATGCGGCGGTGGTCGCGTTGGCGCGGGACCGCGGGGTGACGTTTGATACCTGTCCGATCAGCAATCTGAAACTGCGGGTGGTGCCCACACTGGCCGAGCATCCGTTGCGACGGCTGATGCAGGCGGGTGTGCGTTGCACGGTGAGCACGGATTATCCGCTGGTTTTTGCGAACCGGGTGAGCGACGAGTATCTGGCGCTGTTCAATGAGGCCGGATTTTCTTGCGGGGAACTTGCTCAATTGGCATGCAACGGTTGGGCCGTGGCGGACGTGCCGGGAGCGGTCCGACAGAAGTGGCTCGCGGAGATCGACCGGTTGGCGATGGTGATGACCGGGTGATCCGCCCGCAAAAATCCGTGACCGAACAAATCTACCTCATTCCGCCTACCATCCGCCGCAACCGCGCCGATAAAATTCTTGCCCGGGCGTTCCCCGAGCACAGCCGCGTGGCGTTTCACCGCTCGTTTGACGCGGGTCTGGTGCGGATGGCGGGAAAGCCGATTCCACGGGACCAAGAAGTCGCGGGTGGCATGGAGATCAGTTTTGCTTTTCCCGATCTGATTCCCTCGGGGGTGCGGGCGGTGGAGATTCCGCTGGAAGTGATTTTTGAGGACAAGCACATGCTCGCGATCAACAAGGCCGCGGGCATGGTCGTGCATCCCGGGGCGGGCACGCGGGACGATACTCTCGTCCATGCGCTCCTCGCGCACTGTAAAGGCAAGTTGAGCGGGGTCGGTGGCGTCGAACGGCCGGGCATCGTGCACCGGTTGGACCGCGAAACCTCGGGGGTGATTTTGGTGGCGAAGAGCGACCTCGCGCACCGTGGGCTCGCGGAGCAGTTCAAGGAACGCGAGTTGCAGAAAGAATATCTCACGCTCGTGACGGGCGCGCCTGGTCTGTTGAGCGGTAGCATGAAAAAGGCGATCGGGCGCAATCAGCAGCACCGGCACAAGATGACGGCCATCGACGAGGAGGACGAAAGCGGCCGCGGCCGCGACGCGCACACCGATTGGGCGGTAGTGGAAGGATTCGGGAAGATTGCGACGCTGATGCGTTGCACGATTCACACCGGCCGAACGCACCAGATCCGCGTCCACATGAAGGCGCTCGGGCACACGGTTTTGGGTGACGAGATCTACGGATGGAAGCCCGACCCCCGTCTGCCGAAGCAACCGGAACGGGTGATGTTGCACGCGGAGCACATCGTGGTGACGCATCCGATCTCGGGAAAAATTCTGGACCTGAAGGCCCCGTTGCCGGCAGATTTTGAAACCCAACTGGCGCAACTGCGTAAGCTCACCCGCAGCGAAGAGAAGCGGAAGCTGATCGCGGCCGAGCCGGTGAAGCGAAAAGGTAAACCGGTGCCACCTCCGGCGCACGTGCGGGAAGCGTAACGGGACTCTACCGGATCTCGTAAACCTCCACGAGGGCGACGCCCCCGGCCCCGGTGGGGGATTCGATCACGGCCGTGTAAGCGCCAGGAGCAAGGGTGACGAGCAAAGCAGAGTCGGCGCTGCCGGGAAAAAGTGGGAAGGCTCCGGTTTGGCGGGCGGCTGCACGAAGTTCGAGGGCGTTGGCCGCCGAGGCCCAGCCGGTGTTGATGAATTGGGTTTCGCCCTCGCGAACGAGCGAAAGCCGGGTCGAGGGTAGCGCATCGCTCACGCCGAAGGGGAACAGGGCCGGTCCGATTCCGCGGATGAGAACCGTGAGCGAGGCTTGGCCCCGGATGAAAAAGCCGGCGATGAGCGCGCCGTTCTCGGCGCTCACGCGGGCGCGGGCGGAGAGACTGGCAAGCACGCCCTGACCCGAGCCAGCGGGCGACGCGATGTAGAGCTCGATCAGAACGTTGCCAGTCGGATTATCGCCTTGGCCTGAAGCGACGACGCTGTGTGCGCCGGGCGAGACGGATTGCACGAGCGCAGCATCCAAGCTGCCGGGGGAAAGGGCAAAGGCACCGAGCGCAGTTGCGACGGGGGTGATGGAAGAGGCGTTCCAATTGTCGTTGGTCGCTAGAGAAACTCCGGCACCGGTGAGCAAATTGATGTGCGGGTCGGGCAGGAAACCGACGACGCCGAATGGCATAAGGCCGGGGCCGATGCCGCGGGCGAGGACCGATCCGGACGCGGTGCGCAGGAAGAAGCCGCCGATGAGCACGTCGGCCCCCAAGCCGGAGTCGGCCCGCGTGGACAGGCTGGAGAGTTCGCCGGGCGGACTCGTCACGACGGAGACCGCAGCGGCACGGCTCGTGACGGAGCCGAGGGAACTGGAGACGGTCGCCGTGTAGGTGCCGACCGAGGCGGCGGAAGCGGCCGCGAGGGTGTAGCTGGCGAGCGTCGCCCCGGGGATGGGGATGCCGTTGCGCGACCAGAGGTAACTGAGGCCGCCCCCTGTGGCGGCAACTTGGAGCGTGGCGGTCGTGCCGATGGCGACGGGAATATCCCAAGGCTGATGGGTGATTTGCGGAGCGTCGGTGGCTGGATTTTTCGACGCGGGCTCGACCAGCAGGAGGGCGGAGATAACGGCGCGCTCGTTGCCGCCGCTGGGCCGCACGGTGCGTTGTTCGCCGATGACGAGCGAGGTCGAGCCGCCGCCGTCCAAGTTTACCGCGCCGACGCAGCCGAGGGAGCGGAGAAGCGTGGCGAATTGGACTAGATTAAAACCGGCGGGCCCGGGGGCGTTGTCGCCCTCGGCTGCGACGAAGAGCACGATGCCGGAGGCGGTGTAGCCGATCGCGGACCGGGGACGGGAGGTGGTGTTGTTGATTTCGATCAACTCCTCGGCATCGGTCACGTGGATCTCGCCGTCTTTGATGAGCATGGGTGAGCCACCGATGGCGTGTTCCATGATCCACGGCACGCCTCCGGCAGGCGACGCCGCGGTAGGCACCGGTTGCGGAGCAACCCCGAGGCGGTTCGGGCTCGGTGCGGGGTAGGCAAAAACAGGGGTGTTGCCGGTGCCGACGCTGTAGATCCAGTCGGTGGTGGGGCGACCCGAGTTGGTGAGGCCAAATGCGGCGCGGGTGGGGAAGTAGGGCACAGAGGCACCCTGAAATGTGCGCGTGAGCGACTTTACGTTGGGCGAGGCCACGACTCCGGCGTGTTGCACGAGCGAGAACGACTGGTTGCCGCCGAAGTAGCCGGCGTTTATAGCGGCAAAAACTTTGCCGGGTTCCTGCGCGGCGAACTGCGTGGGTGTGCGAGGGGTTGCGGCCAACACCGGCTTTAAAGCCACGGTCGGTGCGGTGGGATCCCATGCGAGGCAAAATACCTTGGTCGGCGGGGCGGGCGGGGCGGTTTCCAAGACGCAGAGTTGCAGGCCTTCGCGGGGAAAATCCGCCATGAACTCGGTCGCGAGTCTCCAGCCCTCAGGTAGCGGGATGAGCGTCGCGACGGGTTGCGCCGAGCTGGTGACGACCGTGATACACAGCCAAAAAAACGTGACGGCGGGATGAAAACGTGGGGGCATGGCTGGCAAAAAGTGCGGGCTGATTTTGCGCGGGCACCGGCGGTCGGTCGGGTTTTAAGTTTCTAGTCCAGTGCTTCGGCAGCGATGCCCCAGCGGAGATTATAAAGTGAGTTCTCGAAGGCTGAAAAATTCCCCAGTTCGGCCAAGGTGATTACGGTCGCGAGGGCAGTCGGAAAAACATCGGCGCGGGCGGGGGGCAGGCCCGGGATTTTCTTTCGGTCAACGAGCGGGAGTTTACCCAAGTCATCAAGGAGCGTGCACAGGCTCGCGAGGGGGAGGTTTGTCGCGGTCTGGGCGAGGGCGTGGCCATCACGGGCGCCATGAATCGTGCGCACGGCGCTGAAAGTGCCGCCGGTGCCGATGGCGGTGGCCGTCGGCGGAAGGGAGAATTTAAAGCCGGAGCGCCCGATGAGGTCGCGGGTGTGGGTGGCGATCGCGATGGCTTGGTGGGTGGTGAGCGGGGCTGTCGGGTCCTGAACCAATTTTTCAGTGAGGCGCACGCAGCCGAGT
This sequence comes from Opitutus sp. GAS368, assembly GCA_945882935.1. Classification (GTDB taxonomy): domain Bacteria; phylum Verrucomicrobiota; class Verrucomicrobiia; order Opitutales; family Opitutaceae; genus Tous-C4FEB. Next base: position 58,120 of record CAMCWW010000002.1, on the reverse strand, counting down.
TGCAGACTCACGGCTTGCTCGATCCGGCGGTCGCGAAACGCGAGGCACTCCAAGCTCCCGCCGCCGAGGTCGAAGACGTAGAAGTCGCGCAAATCACCGAGGGCGGGATCACAGGTGAGACCGCGGCCGATGAGCTTGGCTTCCTCGTCGCCGGAGAGCAGTCGGATCGGGTGGCCGGTGGCGGCGAGGACTTGGGCGATAAATTCGGCACCGTTGAGCGCGTCGCGGACGGCGCTGGTGGCGACGAGGATGGGTTTGGCCGGCGAGTGGGTGGCGGCGTCGGCCAAGAGAGAACGGATGGCGTCGAGGCCTCGCGCCATCCCTTCGGCGGTGAGGCGGGGTTCGGCGCGGCTGATGCCGGCGCTGATCCGCGCGTCGATCGTGCGGTAGTGGCGCGAGCTAAGTCCACCGGCGGCGTCGCGCGCCGCCACGAGAATTTTTATGGAATTCGAACCGATATCGATGACGGCGACGGAGGGACCGGACATGGCTGCCACAAAATACACGAAACCCTCGAAAGAAAAGCCGACATAGCTTTCGGAGCGTTAGCGGGGACTAAAGCACGAAGTCGGCGGGGGCGATCAGGACGACGAATTCGCCCTTGAGACTGCCTTTGAGCAGCCGCTCGCGGACATCGGCGGCGCGGCCGACGTGCCAGGTTTCGTGGAGCTTGGTCACTTCGCGGGCGATACAGATGACGCGATCGGGCCCGAGTTTTTCGACAATTTCGGCGGCGAATTTGTCGATCCGGTGGCAGCTCTCGTAAAGCGCGAGGGTGAACTCGAAGGTGCGGTATTTTTCCAAGAACGCGGTGCGGGCAGAGGTTTTTGCGACGAGAAAACCAGCGAAGAGAAAACCGTTGGTGGGGAGACCGCTGGCGCTGAGGACGGCCGCGACCGCGCAGGCGCCGGGCACGGGGATCACCGGCAGGCCGAGGCGGCGGCAGGCGCGCACGAGACGGAAACCGGGATCGCTGATGGCGGGCGTCCCGGCGTCGCTGACGAGGGCCACGGATTGCCCGGCGGCGATTTTTTGCGCGATGAATTCCGCGGCGGCGGTCTCGTTGTGGTCGTGATAGGAAACGAGCGGCCGGTGCAGGCCGAAGCGCGTGAGCAGGCCGCCGGTGGTGCGGGTGTCTTCGCAGGCGACGAGATCAACGGCGCCGAGGATGGCGCGGGCGCGTTCGGTGAGATCGGCGAGATTGCCGATGGGCGTGGCGACGACGTAGAGCGTGCCGGGCGACGGAATGAGCGAAGGATTGGTAGCGGGCTCGGTCATGCGTGGGCACAAAAAATCCGGCGCGAGGCCGGATATGGCGAGAGGGAAGTGGCGAGGGAGTTTGGCGAACCCGCCGCTTCACCCCGTCCGCCACGAAGGAAGACGAGGCGAAGGGGAAGCGACTTAGCGGCCGCCCTGTTGGCCCATCCCGGGGATTTGGCCTTCCCAACCGGCGGGGCGGCTCCATGGGATGGCGGTGTCTTTCTGACGGCGGGTTTCGCAGCCGCCAAAGAGGGCGCCGAAGGTGGCAAGAAGCAGGAACAGGAGGGATTTTTTGAGCGAGTTCATCGTAGATTAGTTAAGGAGTGAGTAGGGCCAAATCGCCTTTGTGCAAGACGCCGCGCAATGAATCCGGTTCCACCTGCGCGATGGAAAACTGCGAACGCACGTCGCTCAGGCTGACGGTAGCGAGCAAATCCGAGCCGCTACGGATAGCGAAGCGCTGGCCGACTTGGGCGCCGCGGTTGGCGCCGTAGTTGAGAACGACGAAGGCGTTGTCGGGGCCGACGCTCATCACCGCGGCGGAGTTGCGGCCGGCACGGCTGGAGAAGACGGCGGTCGAGGCGCCGGCGGCAGTCGGCACGGCGGCGCCGTTTTTGGCCGTGGCGAGCTGGCGCTCAAGCTCGGCGATGGTGGACTTGTAGGCCTCGACCTGGGCGGGCGGGATGGTGGCGGCGCGGGTGTCGGCGAGGTCTTGGCGGAGCGAAGTGAGTTCGTCGCGCAGGGTGCGCTCGGCTTGTTCGCGGGCGACGAGCGCGGAGCGCGAGGCGGCGAGATCGTTGGCGAGTTGGGTGGTGCGGGACTCGGCGGTGGAGAGCAAGGATTGGGCGACCTCGAGTTGGGCGCCGGCGACGACGGCTTGTTTTTGGAAGGAGGAGGCAATCTCGCGGGAGGCGGCGAGCTGGCCATCGAGCGCGGTGTTGCGGGTGGCGAGATCGCGGCGGGTCTCAAGGGACTGCCAATAGAGCGCGCCCAACGAGCCGCTTACCGTAAAAGCGCAGAGGCTGAGGACGAGCAGGAGGCGGTTCATGTGGAGAAATCCCAAGACGGATGCGCGGCCCAATCCGAGGGCCAGATTGCGCCGCGTCGCGCGGTGTGGGCTAGGCGGAGCGGTAGGTGGATTTATACCACGGGGTCTTGGGGCGTTTCTTAATGCCGGTGCCCTTGTTGGCCGCGAGGTGCTCGAGGATTTTGAAGACGAGCTCGATTTTCTCGGGATCGCCGACTTGGGCGGCGAGTTGGTCGGCAGTGAACGGGGTGCCCGGGACGGCCTTGAGCGCAGCGGCGAGTTTGAGTTTCAGAGCGATGACGCCGCCGGCGGCTTTTTTCCCGGCTTCGACGCCGGGCTGATGATAGGCGTTGATCCCGACGAGCGACGCATAGAGGCCGACGACGCGTTCATAAAGAGCGATCAACATGCCGAGAGAGCGCGGCGAGACGTCGTTCAAGGTGATGGTGACGGAGTGACGGTTCTTTTCGGTGAGGGCGTCGCGGGTGCCGAGGTAAAAGCCTTGGAGGAAATCGCCGGCGGTGATGCCGGGTTCGACCTCGAGAGAGGACTTCGTGTCGCGGTCTTTGAGGACTTCGATGAAGGTGACAAAAAAGTTGTTCACGCCGTCGCGCAGTTGCTGGACGTAGGCGTGTTGATCGGTGGAGCCCTTGTTGCCGTAAACGGCGATGCCCTGGTTCACGACGTTACCCTTGAGGTCGTGTTCTTTGCCGATGGATTCCATCACGAGCTGCTGGAGGTAACGCGAAAAGAGGAGGAGGCGGTCTTTGTAAGGGAGGACGACCATGTCCTTGGCCCCGCGACCGTCGGTGGCGTAGTGCCACATGAGGGCGAGGAGGGCGGCCGGGTTTTGGCCGACGGTCGTGTTGCGAGTGACGACGTCCATCGCGGCGGCGCCCTCGAGCATCGCTTGGATGTCGAGGCCCTGAAGCGCGGCGGGGAGGAGACCGACGGCGGAAAGTTCCGATGTGCGGCCGCCGACCCAATCCCACATCGGAAAACGCGCGAGCCAGTTTTGGGCAACCGCGGTCTGGTCGAGTTTTGAACCGGCGCCGGTGACGGCGACAAAGTGCTTCGTGAAATCGAGCCCGGCGGATTGGAAGGCGGCGGAGGCTTCGAGTTGGCCGTTGCGGGTCTCGGCGGTGCCGCCGGATTTGGAAATAACGACGACGAGAGTTTTGGCGAGTTGGCCGCGAAGGCCTGCGAGAACGTAGTCGATGCCGTCAGGATCGGTGTTGTCGAAGAAGGACACGGCGAGCTTGTCTTTGCGGGGCTGGCCGAGCGCGTGTTGGACGAGCTGCGGTCCGAGGGCCGAGCCGCCGATGCCGATCACGAGCAGGTTTTTGAATTTACCCTTGGGGCCGGCGATGGTGCCGGCGTGGATTTTGGCGGCGAAGTCTTGGATCGCGGCGAGCGTGGACGAAATCTCGGCGGCGAGGGCGGGCGTCGGGGCGAGCTGGGGCGCACGAAGCCAGTAATGACCGACCATACGGTTCTCGTCGGGATTAGCGATGGCCCCGGATTCGAGGGCGGCCATGTCGGCAAAGGCCTGCTGGAGAGCCGAGTCTTTTGCGGCGAGATAGTCGTCGGGAAACGGGATGCGGCTGATATCGAGCGCGAGGCCGAGCGCGGGGTTTTGGTAGTAGAGGGATTTAAATCGGTTCCAAGTTGACATGGGGGAAGGAGGGCAGAAGTAGCGGGTAGCCGGTAAAGGGTAGCGAGGAGAAATTAGCACAGCAGGGTGGGCGAGCCGGGAGCGCAGGCGGACCGGAATGCGGGAGGGCGGGGCCACGGGGTAGTTTGACGGCGCCAGCGCGGAATTTGGCGAAAGCCGAATTTGGCTACTACGTGAAGCGTAGACCGGGGCAGGGAACACGATTCGCTGCTCTTGACCGCAGCGCGGCGCCCAAGCTGGGGTCACGTCACTTCAAATTTGGGTAGGGACTCACTTCTCCCGGATTCGTCGCCGTCTCGTCCGCCGTAATTGATGAACTGCAAAACACGCTCGGTTACAAGAAGGTCATCACGGCGGAGACGGAGGCGGAGACGAGGTCGAAGGAAGGTTATTGGTATTCCCCGGTTTTGAATAAGCGTTTGGAAAGTCGGCGGGCTTCGGCGGCGGTGAGGCTTGCGTCCGGGTCGGATCTGAAAGCCGTGTTTGCGATCGCCTACCGCAACGATCTGCCCGTCACGGTGCGGGGCGGCGCGACGGGTAACTAAGGGCCCAAAGCGTCGGAGAGTGGTGGCGATAGTTGAGGAGGCTATGGGCGCAGGAACAGGGCACACGTGCGAGATTGCTATTTGGTCCTTCGACTCGCAGTGAGAATTCCTAGATATTCCTGCATGTTATCGCGCTTAAAACAGTTCCTGGGGTTGCCGTCCGCAGCCGAAGAGAATTCCGGGGCCCGGGGTGAGGCCGCAGCGGCGGAGTTTTTGCAACGTGAACAAGCGTTTTCCATCGTTGCGCGGAACTGGCGCAATCCGAGGGATCTGCGCGAGGAGATTGATCTGGTCGCGCGTGATGGCGAAGTGTTGGTTTTCGTGGAGGTGAAGACCCGTGCTGCCGCCGCGTTGGTCTCGGGTTTCCATTCCGTTAATGCCCGTAAAAAAGCGGTGCTCCGTCGCGCCGCGACGGCTTACCTCCGCACGTTGCAGCATCCTCCTGTCACTTTCCGGCTCGATGTGGTGGAAGTCTCGTTTGCACCGGGTGGCGCCGCGAACGTGCGCCATTTTGCGAACGTACGTCTCTTCCCGAAACACTTTCAACCCTGAGTGGTGCGTCCCGGCGTTATGTCGACCGTGGTCGCCGCCGCCATTTCCCTTGCTTCAACTCCGGGCGTTGCAGAGAAATTCTCCTTTATGGCCGAATCTGCGCGTCATCCATTTCTCCAAGGCCTGAGCAAACACCGGGGAGCGCCTCCGACGGTTGTAGTCATTTTCGGTGCGTCCGGCGATCTGACGGCCCGCAAGCTCATCCCGGCGGTTTACAATCTTGGTCACGACAACCTGTTGCCTGCCGATTTCTTTCTCGTGGGCTACGGCCGGAAGGCGATTCCGGATGAAGAATTTCGCGCGCTTGCCACTGATGCGATCAAGGAATTCTCCCGCCGCGAATTGAATGCTGAGGTCTGGGCGCGCGTCGCCGCGAATACCTCTTATGTTGCCGGCGGCTACGATGAAAAAGCCGCATTCGACCGTCTCGCCGCCCACATCGCGGCGCTGGAAAAAAAGATCGGGCGCGAAGTGCAGACGCTTTTTTATATCTCAACTCCGCCCTCGGTGTTTGCTCCGATTTTGCAAAATCTGGGTGCCAGCGGTCTGGCGGCCAAGTATCTCGGTCAGGCTCATCACACGAAGGTTATTATCGAAAAACCTTTCGGCAAAGACCTCGAGTCGGCACGCGCGCTCAATGTCACGATCCGCTCCGTGCTGGCCGAGCACCAAGTCTACCGGATCGATCATTACCTCGGGAAGGAGACGGTGCAGGATTTGCTCGTGCAGCGCTTCAGCAACGCGATCTTCGAGCCCCTTTGGAACCGTAACTTTATCGACAGTGTTCAAATCACCGTCGCGGAGGAAGTGGGTGTCGGCACCCGCGGCGGTTATTACGAGCAGAGCGGTGCGTTGCGCGACATGATCCAGAATCACACGATGCAATTGCTCGCGCTCACCGCGATGGAGCCGCCTGTTTCCATGGATGCCGAGGCGGTGCGGGATGAAAAAGTCAAAGTGCTCAGGGCGATCCAGCCGCTTAATCTCGGCGCGGATGGAGACGTCGCCCGCGCGCAATACGCCGCGGGCATGATGGGCGGCAAGGCTGTTCCCGGTTATCTCCAAGAAGGCGGCATCGCGCCGGAATCGGCCACCGAGACCTACGCCGGCATCCGGCTCTCGATCAACAATTGGCGATGGCAAGGCGTCCCGTTTTATCTGCGCTCCGGCAAACGCATGGCGCGCCGCGTGTCCGAGATCGCGATCAACTTCAAGCGCCCGCCCGGCACGTTGTTCGCCAAAGACGGCGGCTTCGACCTCGCGGCCAACACGCTCGCTTTTCAGATTCAGCCCGACGAGGGCCTGAGCCTGATCATTAACACCAAGATTCCCGGTCTCGAGACCCGCACCCAGCCGGTGAAAATGAGCTTCCGTTACGCGACCACGTTTGGCTCCAACACCCCAGAGGCTTACGAGCGGTTGGTGCTCGATGCCATGATCGGTGACGGCACGCTTTTTATCCGTGGCGACGAAGCCGAGACGTCGTGGAAACTTTACACTCCGGTGCTCGAACATTGGAAAATTGCCGGCCGCGAAGGCATGGATAGCTACCCGGCCGGCTCGTGGGGCCCGGCCACAGGCGAAGCGCTGGTTGCCGCAAACCAGCACGTTTGGCGTCAGCCCTAAGCCGCCATGCCCGCGATTTTCGACGCGCTTCCGGGTATCGAATTGCCCGTGGGTTCGATCTCCTCGAGCCTAGCGAAGATGTGGGCCGATACTGCCGCCAGCGGCGGCCCGGCGCCGGACAAGGGCGAGACCAAGGCGACCCAAGTTAACTTCGTGTTGCATCTTGGGCTTAATTCCACGGCCGCCGATGCGGTCGAGCAGTTCGAGACCGCCGTCCGTTTTTCGCGCCGCTATCCCTGCCGCGTGGTCGTGCTTTGCCCTTCATCGGATGATGCAAGCGTGGCGGAGATGCGGGCGAAAATTTACGGTGAATGCTTTCTCGGGAAATCAAAAGGAGACACGCGCTGCTGTGAGTTCGTCCTTTTGAGTTATCCGAGCTCGGCCCGGAAATTTCTGGAGAATCAGGTGTCGATCTGCCTGTCGACCGATCTGCCTCTTTACTACTGGGCCCATCGTTTCAGCGCGAGCGGGCGTTTGGCGGATTATCGTTACCTGCTTACCCGCGCGCACCGCGTGTTGCTCGACAGCGCGATCGCCCCGGCGGACGCGCTCACTTTCGCGTGGCCGCGGCCGGAAAACGTGCGGGATTTGGCCTTTGCCCGGTTACTGCCCGTGCGGCAATCGCTCGGGCAGTTTCTCAGTCGCTATCCGATGTCCGCCCTGTGTGGCGGGCTGAATGCGGTCACGCTGGGCTATGGGCTCCACCTCGCCGCCGAGGCTCGGGTGTTACTCGCTTGGGTGCAGGATCGCATCGGCCAAGGCGGAGAAAACCGCGCGACGTTTGAACTTGTCTCCTCGACGGAGGCGGCGCCGCAGGCCCTCGCGCTCACGTTCACTTACGCCGACCGCAAGTATTTTTCTTGGCGAGGCGATGCGGGAACGGGCGCGGCCCTATTTCTGGCCGACTTCGGCACCGGCCGCACGGAACTGCCCGCCGCCGTGAGCCTGCTCACGCCTGAAAATGCGCTGAGCGAGGCGATGTTCTTTTGAGTCGAAGCGAACGTTTGAGCCAGCCTTGCGGTTGAGTCCGACTGAACTTCCCGGCTATTTCGCGGCGGGCTTAGAAAAGTTAGCGTAGAAAAACGTGCTGGCCTCGGTGGCGAGGCGATTGGGGTCTTCCGAGAAGGTTTTGCTATCGGTCTCAAGAGCGAGCACGCCCTGCCAGTCGGACTTCTTCACTTCGGCGAACAGGCCCGCGTAGTTTGCGCCTCCCTTGCCGATCTCTGTGTCAACGGCGACGGTCTTGCCGTCGACCATTTCAACTTTTTTGTCCTTCAGGTGCAGATCAAAAACCCGGTCGCCGTAATCGCGAAACACCTTGGCCGCATCGAAGCCGGCGGCGGTGATCCAGCCGATATCGAGACACACCCCGATGCGGCGGTCGCGGGCGTCGAGGATTTTCTGCACGGTGGCGGGATCGCCGTAAACCGAGCCTTTGCCGTGATTGTGGATTGCGAGCTTGATGTCGTATTCCTTCACGAGGGCTTCGAGATTGTCCCATTCGGCCAGGTTCCGGGGTTCGACGATGATGATTTTGATGCCCATCAATTTTGCGAATTCGAAGAGCTTTCGGTTCGCCTCTTTATCCATGGAGGTGCCGTTGACGCCAAACGTGTAGGCGACGAGTCCGTTTTGCTCGAGCACGGCCTTCTTGCGGAGGCTCTCGGCCGCCGGCGCCGTGGGATCAAGGTGCGACTTGATGAACTGGAGGTGCTTGATGCCGTGCTTGGTCGCAAAGGCCACGACTTGGTCGAAGGTCATGTTGCGGCACGTCCAAGTTTGGAGGCCAAGTTGCGGAGGAGTCTGCGCGGTAGCGGCGTTCCACGAGAGCGCGAAAGAACATGCTAGGAGGGCGAGGAGGCGGAGTGTTTTCATGGGATAATAGCGGGTTAGACGAGCGAAAGGACTGAATAGGTGCGCTTGCCTTTGCGCAGGAGGACAAATTTGCCGAACAGCAGATCAGCTTGGCCGAGGGCACGAGCGAAGTCGGCGACCTTGATGTTGTTAACGTAAACGCCGCCGCCTTCGATGTCCTTGCGGGCTTGCCCCTTCGAGGGGGCAAGTTGCGCGAGCACCAAGGCCTCGGTTAATGGCAACGTCTTGCCCGCAAGCCAATCGGCGTGAGCGGGCACACCGATGGTCGGGACTTCGCCGACGACGTCACCAAAGGTGGCTTCACTGGTGTCGCCGATCTCGGCGCCGAAAAGAATCGCGCTCGCTTTGAGTGCGGCATCAAGCGCGCCTTGGCCATGAACGGTGCGCGTAATCTCGGTGGCGAGGGCTTTGTGGGCCTCGCGAGCGCCGGGGTTGGCGGCGTGTTTGGCTTCGAGCGCTTCGATTTCGGCGCGGGAGAGGAATGTAAACTTGCGGAGGTATTCGCCGACCTTGGCATCCTCGGTGTTTACAAAGAATTGGTAGAACTTGTAGGGGCTCGTTTTTTCCGGATCGAGCCAGACCGCGCCACCCTCGGTTTTGCCAAACTTTGTGCCGTCAGCTTTGGTGATGAGAGGAAAGGTGAGGCCCCACGCGGAGAGCCCCGTTTTTTTGCGGATGAGATCGGTGCCCGCCGTGATGTTGCCCCATTGCTCGGTGCCACCGATCTGGAGTTCGCAGTTTAGATCCTGCCTCAAATGGCAAAAATCGTTGGCCTGCAGCAATTGGTAGCTGAACTCCGTGAAGCTGATGCCGGCCTCGCTGCCGAGACGGTTTTTTACGCTGTCCTTGGCGATCATGCTGCCGAGCGAAAAGTGCTTGCCGACGTCGCGCAGAAAATCGAGGAAGCTGATCGGCGCCGTCCAATCGGCGTTGTTGACGATCCTCGCCGGATTGCCGGCGGCAGAAAAATCGAGGAGGCGCCCGAGTTGGAGACAGATTCGGCCGTAATTGTAGGCGAGTTGCTCGCGGCTGAGCAGATTGCGCTCGGCGGACTTGCCGCCCGGGTCTCCGATCATGCCGGTAGCTCCGCCGGCGAGGCTGATCGCGTGATGACCCGCCAGCTGAAAGCGGCGCAACGTCAACTGCGGCACCAAATGACCAACGTGGAGCGAGTCCCCGGTCGGATCGAAGCCGCAATAAAGCGTGATCGGCCCCGTGCTCAGGCGCTGAGTGAGCGCAGCAAGGTCGGTGCAATCGGCGATGAGGCCGCGCCATTGGAGATCTTCGATCAAGTTCATCACGGGGGAGAAAGTTAACGGCCCGCCGCGCCGGCCGCGCAAGAGCGTTTCTAATGCCGCACCGCCTAAACGTAGAAAAACGTCAGCTATCGGGAAAAACGGTTTGCGGCGGCGTTGCGCGGGAGTCTAGCTCAGCCCTTTCATTTCGTTCCCACCAACCCTTATCCATCACTACCATGCCTATCGCCGTCGGCTCAAAAGCCCCTGATTTTACGCTCAAGTCCAAAACCGCCGACGGTCTCGTCGACGTGAAACTTAGCGCCAACTTTGGCGTGAAGCAGACCGTGATTTTGTTCTTCCCGCTCGCTTACACGGGCGTCTGCACGCAGGAAATGTGCGACCAGACGAGCGGCCTCGGTGATTACGAAAAACTCGGGGCCACGGTCTACGCCATTAGCGTGGACAGCCCGTTTGCCCAGGAAGCTTGGGCCAAGGCTAACAAGATCGGCATCACGCTGCTCTCGGACTTGAACAAGGAAACGACTAAGGCGTATGGCGTTCTTTTCCCGATGCTCGCGGGCATCGGCGACACCTCGGCTCGCGCAGCATTCGTCGTCGGCAAGGATGGTGTCGTAACCTACGCCGAGCAGACCGCCACGCCGAAGGATCTACCGAACTTCGACGCGATCAAGGCCGTCCTCGCCAAATAAACCGAGCTACGTTTGCGGCCCGAGCTCCCTTTTAATCGAGTATCGAAAATCCAACTTCATGAGCCTTCCCAATCCGTTTAACACGCTCCAGGCCTTCTCCGCCAACGGTGAATCGCACTCGTTCTACTCGTTACCCGCCCTCGAAAAGGCCGGTTACAATGTGAGCAAGCTGCCGGTCTCGATTCGGATTGTGCTGGAGTCGCTGCTGCGCAATTGCGACGGCAAGCGGGTCGCCGAGCCCGCCATCAAGGCGCTCGCAACGTGGGCGGCGAAGGCTGACCGCACGGACGAAATCCCCTTCGTCGTTGCGCGCATCGTGTTGCAGGATTTCACCGGCGTGCCGCTCTTGGTGGACCTCGCGGCGATGCGCTCGGCCGTCACGAAGCTGGGTAAAAACCCGAAGATTATCGAGCCCCTCGTGCCGGTGGATCTCGTCGTTGACCACTCGGTGCAGGTTGATTTTGCGGGCAGTGCCGATGCGTTGGCGAAGAATCTCGAACTCGAGTTCTCGCGCAACCGCGAGCGCTACCAATTTTTGAAGTGGGGCATGCAGGCGTTCGACACCTTCAAGGTCGTCCCTCCCGGCATCGGCATCGTCCATCAAGTGAACTTGGAGTATCTCGCGAAGGGCGTGCTTAACGCGGGCGCGATTTACTATCCCGACACGCTCGTCGGCACCGATTCGCACACGACGATGATCAACGGTCTCGGCATCGTGGGCTGGGGCGTCGGCGGCATTGAGGCTGAGGCCGGCATGTTGGGCCAACCGGTTTATTTCCTCACACCGGACGTCGTCGGCGTGTACCTGACCGGCGCTCTGTGCGAAGGCGTCACCGCCACCGACCTCGCGCTTACGCTCACCCAGCAACTCCGCAAAGCCAAAGTCGTCGGCAAGTTCGTCGAATTCTATGGTCCTGGCGCTACCGCGCTGCCCGTCGTGGACCGCGCTACGATCGCCAACATGGCGCCCGAATACGGCGCGACGATGGGCTTCTTCCCGATTGACGCCGAGTGCGTCAATTACCTCCGGGCCACCGGCCGCGACCCCAAGCAGCTCGCGCTCTACGAGGCTTACTACCGTGCGCAGAATCTCTGGGGTATTCCGGAGAAAGGTCAGATCGAGTATTCGACTGATCTTTCGCTCGACCTCTCGACGGTTGGACCGAGCGTCGCCGGTCCCAAGCGTCCACAGGACCGGATCGAGCTCTCGAAGATGAAGCAGGAATTCGTCGCGGCGTTCTCCAAGCCCGTCACCGAAAATGGTTTTGGCAAGAAGGCCGAAGAATTCTCGACCGTGACCGTCGACATCGGTGGCACCAAGCTCGGCCACGGCTCCGTGTTGATTGCTGCGATCACGAGCTGCACCAATACCTCCAACCCGAGCGTCATGCTCGCCGCCGGTCTGCTCGCCAAAAAGGCCGTCGCCAAGGGCCTCAAAGTGAATCCGCTGGTGAAATCCTCGCTCGCGCCCGGCTCACGCGTCGTGACCGACTATCTCGATAAGACCGGCCTCACGCCTTACCTCGACCAACTCGGCTTTCAGACGGTCGGCTACGGTTGCACGACCTGTATCGGAAACTCCGGCCCGCTCTCGGCGCCGATCGAGGAGGCGGTGGTGAAAAACGATCTCGTTGCGGCCTCCGTGCTTTCGGGTAACCGCAATTTCGAGGCGCGCGTCCATCAGAACATCAAGTCGAATTTCCTGATGTCGCCGCCGCTGGTCGTCGCATTTGCCCTCGCGGGCCGCGTCGATATCGACCTCTCGACCGAGCCGCTCGGCCACGATCAGGCCGGCGCCCCCGTGTTCTTGAAGGACATCTGGCCCACGCTGCAAGAGGTGCGCGACCAGTTGCAGGCCGCGCTCAAGCCCGAGGTGTTCCGCCGTCTCTACATCAACTTCGCCGAGCAGAATCCGAAGTGGAACGAAATTCCTTCAACGATGGGCAATGTTTACGCCTTCGAGGCGAAATCGACCTACATCCAAGAGCCGCCGTTTTTCACGAACTTCTCGATGACCCCCGGCGCGATCAAGCCGATCACCGGAGCGCGCGCTCTGGGCCTGTTCGGTGACTCGGTCACGACCGACCACATCTCGCCGGCCGGCGCGATCAAGAAGAGCTCGCCGGCGGGCCAGTTCCTCCTCGAAAGCGGTGTGACCTATGAAGACTTCAACTCCTACGGCTCGCGCCGCGGCAACGATCGCATCATGACGCGCGGCACCTTTGCCAACGTCCGCATCAAGAATCTGATGCTCGGCGGCGAAGAGGGCGGCAACACGCTTGGCGCGGATGGGGTCAAGACCTCGATCTACGAGGCGTCGATGGCTTATCAAAAGGCGGGCACACCGTTGATCATCCTGGCCGGTCAGGAATATGGCACAGGTTCTTCCCGCGACTGGGCCGCAAAAGGGACCAATCTTCTGGGCGTCAAAGTCGTCGTCGCCCAAAGCTTCGAGCGCATTCATCGGTCCAACCTCGTGGGCATGGGCGTGCTGCCCCTGCAATTCAAAGACGGCACCACGGCGCAGACGCTGCAGCTTGATGGCACCGAGTCTTTCGACGTCGTGGGTCTTGATGAAACGATCAAGCCCCAGCAGGACCTCACGTTGAAAATCACGCGTAAGAGCGGTGCGGTCGAGCACGTGGTCGTGCGTTGTCGCATCGATACCCCGATCGAGATCGACTACTACCAACACGGCGGGATTCTGCCCTATGTGTTGCGGCAGATTATCGCGCAAAATTGATTTTGAATTCTGCGCGCGCCGCCGTCGAGCTACCGTTGGTGGGTGACTCTTCGGCGGTGCTAGCGACGGTCCAAGTATCTGGGAATAGTGCCGCTCTAGCAGGTTGTTTCGTTTTTCTTCTCCATGCCTGATTCGACTCCTTCCGTTTATCTCGTAGATCCTCATTCTGATCCTGTGGTCGTGCGCATCGAGGGCCGGGCATGTTTTCAAAACAGCACCGGTCTGAGAGATTTCGTCGGTGAGATGCTGCGCCAAGGGCGCCAGCGCTTTGTGGTGGATTTTCAGAACTGCGCGAGCATGGACAGCACGTTTCTTGGCGTGCTGGCGGGGGTGGCGCTGGAGCTAAAGAAGACCAATCCACCCGGTAGCATTGTGCTTGCCCGGGTGGGAGTTAGGAATCTTGAGCTGATCCGCAACTTGGGTTTGCATCGTCTTCTGACGGTCGACGCCGGAGATAGGCCGATGAGCTACGGCAAGTGTGAGATGGCTCTGGCGGCGTCTAATCCGGGAGAACTGGATCGCGCGAAGTTGGCGCTCGAATCCCATGAGCACCTGGTGGCCGCCGATGAAAGCAACCGGGCGAAGTTTCAGGATGTATTGTCGTTTCTGAAGAATCGCGTTGAGCAAAGCTGACCCGAATATGACCGATGCCGCCGGGGATGGCCCCGGGCGCTTTTTCTCTTTTTGTAGTCTTCACGATTGCTCGTCTCGGCAGCTTTGGAACACAGTTTTGGTTCATGGTTTTTGCCATCGTCATTGCGTTTGTGGTGGGGGTCGCGGTCGTAGCGGTGCCCTTTTGGCGCGCGCGCGCCGCAGCCGAGGCCAGTGAAACGGCCCGGCAGCAGGCGACGCAGGACCGGCAGCGGGTGGTTGAGTTCATGCACCTCATGGCTGAAGCGCTGGGAGAAGGCCTGACGCGGGCCGAGTTGCACCAGCGAATCGTGCACGCGTCGATTCTTTGCACCGGAGCGCTGAGCGCTTGTTTGTTTCAGCGAACCGAACGCGGCACGCTGCGCGGGTCGGCGGTAGAAGGATTGTTTCCACCCCATCGGCCGCTCGACGATGAGGCCAAGTCCAAGCTGACAACCCGCGCCAAGTTTATCGAGCAGGTGCTGCAGGCCGAAGAGTTTCCCGACAGCGAGGGAATCGTGGGCCGGGTGGCGACGACCGGCCGGGGGGAACTATTGGCCGACGCGACCAGGGATCGGCGCGTGGTCCGGCACGACGATCCGGCCCTCGTCGTGCGCTCGGTGATCGCGGTGCCACTCTGCTTTCGCGATCGTTCGTTTGGGATCTTGGCGGTAGCCAATCCCGCCGGCGGGCGGGCGTTCTCTGAGATGGAGTTTTCGCTGATGGAGTCTTTGGCGGAGCAAGCGGCTCTGGCCTTGCACAACGCCGAGTTTTTGCACCTGCAGATGGAGAAGCAGCAACTCGATTTGGATATCTCGGTCGCGAGTGGAATTCAGCGGATGCTGTTGCCGCGCAAGACTGACACCATCGAGGGTATTGATTTGGATGCGCGGTACAAACCGGCGCAAAAGATCGGAGGCGACCTTTACGACGTCATCCCGTTGTCGCCGACGCGTCTCGCGATCGTAGTGGCCGATGTCGCCGGCAAAGGTATCCCGGCGTCGTTGCTCATGGCGATATGTCGGACGAATCTGCTGCAAATAGCCCCGCGCCATGATTCTCCGGGACGGGTGCTCATCGAGTTGAATCGCGTGTTGGCGGCGGACATCGATCAAGGTCATTACATCACGATGCTTTACGCGGTGATCGACACGGTCGCACGGAGCGTGACCTTTGCCCGGGCTGGCCATGAACTGCCGCTGTTCGCGCGGCTCGACGCCAAGAGCGGCGTATTTTTGCCTATTTTTGTCGGTTCCGAAGGGATGCCGCTCGGGATGGTGCCGGACCCGCTTTTTTCGGAAGTGATTACCGATCATACGGAGCCCTTCGGCCTCGGAGATTTGCTGGTGCTTTATACGGACGGTATCAGCGAAGCGCCGAACGAAGATGGTAAAGAATTCTCCGGACATCGCCTCGCCGATGTGGTTCGGACCTTGCACCAACGCTCCGCGCAGGAAGTGAACGACGGCATACTGAGCGCGGTGGGGCGTTTTACGGGAGAAACCCCGCAGCGTGATGACCTGACTCTGGTGACGGTGAAACGAGTTTAGTTCGTCCGCTTGCCTCCGCATCTTTGTCTCGCATCGTCCGAACTCACCCATGATCGCATCCTCCACTTTTGACACCGCTGCCACGCCGGACCGGCATTCGCTTCCGGACGCGGGTGGCCACTTCGGCCGCTATGGCGGAGTGTTTGTCCCCGAGACCTTGATGACGGCGCTTGAAGAGCTAGGCGCAGTCTACGCGGAGGCCCGAGACGATCCGGCGTTTCAAGCGAAGTTAAAAGAGCACCTGAAGGAATTCGCCGGGCGGCCGACGGAGCTTTATCACGCCGAACGACTCACGGCGCACTGCGGGGGCGCCAAGATTTATCTCAAGCGCGAGGACCTGCTGCACACGGGGGCACACAAGATCAACAACGCCTTGGGGCAGGCCATGCTCGCGTTGCGCATGGGAAAAAAACGGGTCATCGCCGAAACCGGTGCCGATCAACACGGGGTGGCGACTGCGGCGGTGTGCGCGAAGTTTGGCCTCGAATGCGTCGTGTATATGGGAGCCGTCGATATGGAGCGGCAGGCGCTGAATGTGTTTCGGATGCGATTAATGGGCGCTGAAGTGCGGGCCGTCACTTCGGGTCAGAAGACGCTCAAAGACGCAGTCAACGAGGCGATGCGGGACTGGGTGACCAATGTCCGTGGCACCCACTACATCCTCGGCTCGGCGCTTGGCTCGCACCCGTATCCCATGATGGTGCGGGATTTTCACCGGGTGATTGGCCAAGAAACGAAGACGCAGTTGCTGGCCCGCGAGGGCCGTCTGCCCGACGAGATGATTGCGTGCGTGGGCGGTGGTTCGAATGCGATCGGATTTTTCTTTGATTTTCTCGGGGAGAAATCGGTGCGGCTGGTCGGGGTCGAAGCGGGCGGACGCGGGATTCGCCGCGGCGAACATGCGGCGCGATTTGAGGGCGGAAAGCTCGGTGTCCTACAAGGCGCCAAAACCTACATCCTCCAAGATCCCGACGGGCAGATTGAACTCACGCACTCGGTGAGCGCCGGACTCGACTATGCGGCGATCGGGCCGGAGCACGCCTTCTACCGCGATCAAAAGCGGATCGATTTTGCATACGCCTGCGACGACGAGGTCATGGAGACGTTTCAGTTGTTGTCGCGATTGGAGGGAATCATCCCCGCGTTGGAAAGCACCCACGCGGTGGTGCACGCGATCAAGCGGGCGAAGCTCATGCGGAAAGATGAGATCCTGGTGGTGAATCTTTCGGGCCGCGGGGACAAGGATGTGAACCAAGTGGCAAAAATCCTCGGCGTCGCTTTATGAAGTCCATGACCGGTTATGGACGGGCGACGGTGGGGCTCGGGTCGGATACGATTACGATTCAAGTGAGCTCGGTTAACCGGAAGACGCTAGATCTTACGGTAAAATTGCCCGAGGAGTGGGCGGCGCTGGAGCCAGTGATCACCGAGAAAGGCCGGCGCCATGCCTCACGGGGTAAGGTCCATGTGCAGATTGAACTGACCGGTGCCGCTGGCAGTCGGCAGGAGGTTTGGGATGAGGCGGCCGCGGTTGAGACGCTCAACCGACTGGCTGCGTTCGCGTCAAGGCAGGGGGTCGTGTTTACGCCGACCCCCGAGCTGTTGTGGGACATCGCCCGGTCGCAGCGAAAAGCGAATGATTTTCCATCGATGGAAGAGGCTGAGGAATTCGTGCTGGCCGCGCTGGAATCGGCTTTGCGGGCGTTTGTGGCGATGCGCGCCAAAGAAGGCGAAGCGCTCCTGGTGGATTTCATTGGCCGCCTTGAGCTGCTGCGCCGGCAAGTGGATCTCATCGCCGCGCGAGCGCCGCTCGTGCCGCCGCTCTACCGGAATCAACTCCTGCTCCGCCTGCGAACGGCGGAATTGGACCTAAAGGTAGACGACGAGCGAGTGCTGAAGGAACTCGCGCTCTTCGCCGACCGTTGCGATGTGACGGAGGAACTGACTCGTTTGCGCAGTCATCTTGAGCAATTCACCGCCTTGCTGAAGTCGGATGGCGAGATTGGCCGCAAATCGGAGTTCATTTTACAGGAGATAGGCCGCGAGGTTAACACGATCGGCAGTAAGGCCAACGACCTCACGATCTCTCGGGCGGTGATCGAGTTGAAGAATGAGCTGGAGCGAATCCGCGAGCAGATCGCCAACGTCGAGTAACCGGTTCGGTCTACTTCGGCTCGCGGAGTGAGTGCCAGAGGTAGAAACCGACGCCCACGCAAATGCCGGAGTCGGCGACGTTGAAAGTCGGGTAGACGTAACTGCCGAATTGTAAGTCGATAAAATCGACCACATGACCGTAAGCCAAGCGGTCGATGACATTGCCGACGATGCCGCCGCAAAGGAGACCAAAACATAGCTGGGAGCGGCGCTCCCGCAGACCTAGGGCTTGACGCCAGATGACGATGGCAGCCAGCGTGACCAAGGCGAAAATTGCGAGTAGGACGCTCTGTCCGGAGAACATACTCCACGCCGCCCCGGTGTTGCCGACGTGGACGATGTAGAAGAAATCTCTGATCACGGTGATCGCTCCGTGGCCTTCGCCGTAGGTCGGGAACGGGAGATGGGCGACGATCGCCAATTTGGTCAGTTGATCGGCGATCAGCACGACAGCTGCGATGACGAGCAGTCGGCGGTAAGCCAGCAACCGACTGAGCCTAGGCGCGGGCGCCGAGACACTCGAAGCGGTGGGCTTGCTGGGATCGGACATCGTCACCGGCTAGTTCGCGTTCGAAGTGGTGGGCCCTCGGGCGAGAGAATTACTCGCCGTTGTCGTCGCCGCTCGTGCCGCTGGGAGCACCGTCTTCGCCCAGTTCGCCGAGAATGCCGGCTTGGGTGCGGGAACGGTGGCGGTTTCGCTCAAGCTCCTTCTGAGCGCTGGCCGAATAGCGGGTAAAGGGCACAGCCAGCAGACGATCTTTTGCGATCGGCTCTTGGGTGACCTCGCAGATGCCGTAGGTGCCGTCTTTGATACGCTTGATGGCAGCTTCGATTTCGCCGAGGGCCTCCTGCTCGCTGGAGACAAGGCTGAGTGCGAAATCACGATCGAAGGTGTCGGTGCCCGAGTCGGCTTGGTGCTGGCCGTAGGACGACAAGTCTCCCGAGTCGTCTTTGGAGGAGCGCTTGAGCGTCTCTTCGGAGTGAAGTTCGATGCCCGCGGTCAGGTGACGGCGGAGATCAAGCAAGAGCTTGTAATAGCGTTTGTATTTTTCCGGGACTTCAACCTCGAGGACCGCTTCGATCGATTTTACTTTCTTCGGGTTGAAGCCGAGGATGTCGGCGAGAGACGCCGCCTTTACGTGGCTGGGTTTCGCGGCCTTCTCCAGCACAAGCGCCTGTTTCGTCGGCTTAACTTTGGCGGCGGCTTTGGCGGATTTGTCTTTTTCGGGCTTCTCGACGGTGGTCTGCGCGATGGCGCGGACTTCATCGAGGCTGAACGCGATGGGTTTGGCGGTGGCTTTGCGCTTCAGGATGCTGTTGCGCAAGGCGTTTTTCTTAGAGGGTTTTTCCATGTTGGTAGAAATTTTGGCAGGCGCGGAAGGCGGCGCCGGTTTGGCGGCGGGCTTGGGCGCACGTTGCTCCGAAACGGGATGCTTGCCGCGCTTAACCGGGACGGATTTAGGCCGACTTTTGACGGGTTTTTTTGCGACAGCCTTTAGGGTGGGCTTAGCCTTGGGCTTGGCCTTGGGCTTGGCCTTGGGCTTAGCCTTGGGCTTAGCCTTGGGCTTAGCCTTCAGTTTTGGCTTGGCAGTTTTCGCAGCAGGCTTGGCGGGCTTTTTTGTTTTCTTAGCCATGGGGATTTAGGGGGAAGCGTGGAGTTTAGGAAACAAGCGACTGAATGCAACGTGGGCAAAGGTCACCGTTGGGCGTGCTTTGCACCACGGGAACCCAGCGCCAGCAGCGTGGGCAACGAACGCAGCCAAGATCCGCGCAAGGGCGGACCGACACTGATAGAGGGGATCCGGTATCGGTGGTCTCTATGGTCACGAGCGAAACGATAAAGAGTTCGGGGAGAAACTCGCGATGCCGCTTAAGCACGGCGAGGGTGGGGTCGTCGCTGGCCGCCAGAGTCACGGCGGCGTCGAGCGACTTACCCAAGTGGCCGGCTGCCCGAAGTGGTTCGATGGCTTCGGTGACTTGAGCGCGGACTCGAAGTAGCGCGGCAAAATCCGATTCGAGGGTGGGGTCGCTCCACTCTGATGGTGCCACGGGCCAGTCTTGAAGATGAACTGAGTCCTGAGTGTATTCCACGTTGGCCGTGGCGTAAGACCAGGCTTCGTCGGCCGTAAAAGTGAGGATAGGCGAAAGAATCTTTATCAGGCTGCGGAAGATATGATGGATCGCGGTCTGGGACGAGCGCCGCAGAGGCGCGTGGGTGCCGAGGGTGTAAAGCCGGTCCTTCAGGACATCATGGTAAACGGCCGAGAGCGTGACGGCGCAGAATTGGTTGCAGAGTTGGTAGACGCGATGGAACTCATAGGCGTCGTAAGCCGCAGTGCATTCGCGCAGGAGAGTAGCGGTCTGGTGCAGGGCCCAGCGGTCGAGGAAGTCGAGTTGCGCGTAGGGGATATCATCCCGAGCGAACTGGTAGTCGAAGAGGTTGGAAAGCTGGTAGCGAAAGGTGTTACGTAGGAGCCGATACGACTCCGCGACGTTCTTCAGAATCTCATCATCCACCGGGATGTCGTCGCGGAAATCTTGGGAGGCGATCCAGAGGCGAATCACGTCAGCTCCGTGGATTGCGATGTAGGCGTCGCTCGTCTGGGGTTTTTGGTAGGTGCTGCTCTTGGAGATTTTTTGGCGGGCTTTATCAACGATGAACCCGTGGGTCAGGACGGCTCGGTAAGGCGGACCGCCGTTGGCGATGACGCCGGTCCAAAGCGAGGACTGGAACCAGCCGCGATGTTGGTCGCTGCCCTCGAGGTAGAGGTCGGCCGGCCAAGAGGTGCCGCCCTGAGCGTTGCCCAGAACCGCGGCATGGGAGGAGCCCGAGTCGATCCAAACATCGAGTGTGTCACGACCGCAGGTCAGAGCCGTCGGCGCGGGCCAGTGCGCAGGCAACGCGATGCCGGCGAGGATATCGGCGGCGTTGGCATTATACCAAAAATTAGTGCCTTCGGTGGCGATTTTACCGGCCACGGCGCGAGCAACACCGGCGTCAAGATAAGCGTTCTTGTTTTCGTCGAAGAATGCCGGAATCGGCACGCCCCAAGATCGTTGACGGCTGATGCACCAATCGGGGCGGGATTCGACCGCGCCGCGGATGCGGGCCTCGCCCCAGCCCGGAATCCATTGGACCGTTTTGATCGCTGCGAGTGCGGTTGCCCGGGTGTCGGCCTTGTCGAGCGACACAAACCACTGGTCGACGGCGCGGAAAATGATCGGAGTCTTGGAGCGCCAGCAGTGCGGGTAGCTGTGAGGATACTTGGCTTTGGCAAATAGTGCGCCGGCTTCGGCGAGTTTCTTTAGGACAGCGAGGTTGGCCGGCGACGGCTTTTTAGCGGCCAAGTCTTCAACGGTCTCGAGGGTCGTGATGCCGACGAGATCCGCTGGCACCTGACCATCGTTTAGATACCGACCGTCATCGCCAACGGGGCAATAAATCGCCAATTTGTATTTCAGACCGGTAAGATAATCTTCGGCGCCATGGCCGGGTGCGGTGTGCACCGCGCCGGTGCCGCTATCGGTGGTGACGTAATCCGCGAGAACGATGGGGGCCGCGCGGTCGATAAAAGGATGACGGGCCGCGAGGTGTTCGAGCGTGGATCCCTTGCGCGTCGCCGTGATGGTCGGCGCGGTCTCGATTTTGGCCGAGGCGAGAACAGATCCGAGCAAAGCAGCTGCGACGATGATGCGCTCGTTCCCGGTGTCAGCGACAGCGTAATCGATATCGGGATGCAGGGCGATCGCGAGATTGGCGGGAATTGTCCAAGGAGTCGTGGTCCAGATGACGACGTAGAGCGGCTTGTCCGTCGGCAGGCCGAATTTTTCGGCCTCCCCGGTCGGGACAAGAAATCTCACCCAGATGGCGATGGAGGTGTGGTCCTTGTATTCGATCTCAGCCTCGGCGAGGGCGGTCTCGAAAGGAATGCTCCAGTAAACCGGCTTCTTGCTGCGGTAGACCAAGCCCTTTTCAACGAACGCAGCGAAGGTACGAAGAATGTCGGCTTCGAAAGCCGGTGCCTTGGTCTTATACTCGTGGGCCCAGTCGGCGACGATGCCCAATCGTTTGAACTGGGTCGTCTGCTTGGCGATCCAGGATTCGGAAAATGCATCACAGCGGACGCGAAGTTCGCCGGTGGAGACGGTCTCGTTTTTTTCGCGAAGCTCGCGGGTGACCTTCTGCTCGATGGGCAGGCCGTGGCAGTCCCAGCCCGGAATGTAGGGCGTGCGATATCCACGGAGGGTTTTATACCGGATAGTGATATCCTTGAGGGTCTTGTTCAGCGCGGTGCCGATGTGCACATCACCGTTGGTGAAGGGAGGCCCATCGTGGAGGACGAAGGTTTTTTCAGCCGCGGCGCGGTTGGCCTGAAGACGAGCGTAAAGCCCGATCTGTTCCCAGTGGGCGACCCGACCAGGCTCCCGCTGGGCAAGGCCGGCCCGCATTGAGAAGTCCGTTTTTGGAAGCTGGAGAGTGTCTTTCAGATCTTGCGCCATGCCGAAGAAAAGTGGCGGAGGCTAGGTCGGCTCAGAGGGGAGTCAAGGAGTGATCCGGGAGGGAAATGTGCGTTGGCTGCAATGGTCGAGAGAGTTTGGGCCTTTGGAAAACGGCACGGGTTTCAAGCGGCCTTGAATGAACGACACGTTTGAGGTTGGGCCGAATTAGGGCATAAAAAAAGGCCGACGCCCCTGCGCCGGCCCGGTGGCCACGAAGTGATCTGAATGGGTTCAGTTGAGCTCAGACTTTGTGGCTTTGCTCTCGATGAATTCGCGGATGATGTCCATGCGCTGCCGGTTACGGTCTTCCTCGTCGATTTCCTCGGTGGTGCGGATGGCTTCGTGTTTCGCCATCGCGCGCCGCATTTTGGAAAGCGCCAAGTATTCGAGCTGACGGATGCGCTCGCGGGTGACGTTGAAGCGACGGCCAACCTCCTCCAACGTGAGCTCATCCCGGCCATCGAGACCGAAACGCAGTTTGATGATCTCCGCTTCGCGTTTCTCGAGTGAATTGACCATCTCATTGAGGTCGGAATTGCGGTTCCGATCCCGCAGGCCCTCGTAGGGACTCACGGCGTTTTCATCGCCAACGATTTCGCCAAAGGTTCCCGAGTCACCCGATTCGCCGATCGGCGCGTCAAGCGAGGCTGGACGAACACTGACCGACTTGAGATGAGCGACCTTCGAGGTCGGGATTTGGAGTTCGATGGCCAATTCTTCGTCTGTCGGCTCGCGACCGAGTTGCTCGGAAAGCTTCATGGCCATTTTCCGCATCTTCGAGATTTTATCCACGAGATGAACCGGGAGGCGGATGGTCTTAGACTGGTTGGCGAGAGCACGTTTGATTGACTGCTTAATCCACCAAGCGGCGTAGGTGGATAGCTTTCCTCCTTTTCGAGGATCGAAACGCTCCACGGCCTTGATTAGGCCGATATTGCCCTCGCTGATGAGATCGAGTAGGGGCAGGCCGAAATCCTTGTAGTCCATCGCGATCTTCACGACGAGGCGCAGGTTGGCTGAGATCATGTGATCGCGGGCGGCTTTGTCACCGCGACGGATCCGGCGAGCCAAAGTGACCTCTTCTGCGATGGTGAGCAGTGGGGTTTTTCCAATCTCTTGGAGATAAAGCTGGAGGTTGCTCCGTTCGCCGTGGGGGATTGGAGCCTCGATGGTGCGGTCGGATTTTTCGAGGAACGAAGGGGCGGAGTCCTGTGCCGGGTTATGGGCACTCGTCGGGAGAGCTTCGGAGGCGGAAGCGTCATCTTTTTGCGAAGTGCGGGGCGACTTTGCTTTAGAGGGCATAATGAAGTGCTTTTGTTATGAGAGGATCAAAGGACGGAGCTGCTCCTGTCCTTAGCGGAAACTGTTCCAATTACCCCTACGAGTGAGCACGAACGCTGGTTGCATACCGCCGGGACAAATTTTCGGGTATTTTTGGCGCAAGCCGTGAGCGAGTTGGCCCGAATGCAGGCTCACGACCGCCTTGAAGGGGCAACGACGTGCCCTTCGATCAGAATTCGGAGGCGATTGCCGCGGCTTTCAGCAAAGCGGTCGCCTTGCTGATCGTCTCTTGATACTCTGAGGCGGGGACCGAGTCGGCGACGACACCGGCGCCGGCCTGGATGTGCAGCTGGCCTCCCTTGAGCAGGGCGGTTCGAAGCATGATGCAGGTGTCGGAATTGCCGTCGTAACCAAAGTAGCCGAGGGCGCCGGCGTAGAATCCGCGCTGCGACGGCTCGCTTTGAGCGATGATTTGCATGGCGCGGATTTTGGGGGCACCGCTAACGGTGCCAGCAGGGAACGTAGCGCGCATAAGATCGTAAGCACTATGGCCCTCGGCGATGATGCCCTCCACTTGCGAGACGATATGCATCACGTGCGAGTAGCGCTCAACGACCATGAACTCGGGAACGGTGGTTGAACCGTAGCGACAGACCCGGCCGATGTCGTTGCGAGCGAGGTCGACGAGCATGAGGTGTTCGGCGCGCTCTTTTTCGTCGGCGAGCAGGTCTTTCTCTAAGGCGAGATCATCGGCCGGAGTGGCGCCGCGTTTGCGGGTGCCGGCGATTGGACGAATTTCCACGCGGCCGTCGGTCAGCCGAACGTGAACCTCAGGCGAAGCCCCCACGATCGCGAAGTCGCCAGTATCGAGCACAAACATGTAGGGTGACGGGTTGACGGTGCGCAGCGCCCGATAGAGATCGAGCGGCGTGCCGGCAAACGGAAGGGTGAATCGTTGGGACGGGACAAATTGAATGATGTCGCCGGAGCGGATGAATTCCTGCCCAGCCGTGACCGTGTTCTCAAATTGGGCCGGGCTGAAGTTGCCGGGTGGAATGGTGAGCGGGCCGGGGTCGATCAACGGGGCTGGCGCCAGTTCGCGCGGTTGTTTGAGCAATTCATAAAGCGCCCGCAGTTCGGCGACCGCCGAGGCGTAAGCGACGGCGGGGTCGGACGCGATGTGGGCATTGACGCAGAGTCGCAGGGTTTGTTTCGCGCGATCAAAGATCAGCAGCGAATCGGAAAACATGAAATAGAGCAAAGGCAGCTTGAGTTCGTCGTGCGCGGCAGCTGGCACGCTCGGTTCAATGCGCGTGACGTATTCGTAGCCGACGAAACCCACCGCTCCGCCCGTGAAAGGAGGCAGGCCGGGAATTTTTACTGGGCGGTAACCCTTCATCTCGGTTTCAACGAGAGTGAGCGGATCGCTAGGCGTCGCGACGGTTTGAGTCGGCTGACCGGAGATGCGGATCTCGGTGGTCGTCGGGCCGCAAACGAGCACCTTGCGCGGACGGCAGCCGATGAAACTGTAGCGCGAAAGGCGTTCACCGCCCTCGATGGATTCGAGCAAATAGGAGGGACCGGCTTCCTTGAGTTTGGCGTAAGCCGAGACCGGAGTTTCAAAATCCGCCATGAGGTCCGTGTAAACGGGAACGACGTTACCTTGGGCAGCGAGACGGGCAAATACTTCAGGGCTCGGGTGGATGTTCATCGGCGAGAACTTGGGCTTATGCGTAGCGGTCTGGGTGCGAGCAAGGCGGATTCCGCGTCGCGCAGATTGTTCAGCCCGGCGGGAGACCCGTTTCGACGTCGCGGTCGGCGACGGCTGGGGGTCACTCCACGGTGACGGATTTTGCGAGGTTGCGCGGTTTGTCGACGTCGCAGCCTCGATCGACCGCGATGTAGTAACTGAGCAACTGCACGGGGATCGCCGCGACGATGGGCAAGACCGCCTCGTGGCAGTCGGGAATGGTGATGACTTCGTCGGCGAGGCCCGGCGGGAGTTCGCAGCCTTCGGTGATGATCGCAATCACGGGGCCTTTGCGCGCCTTAATTTCCTGCATGGACGACACGACCTTGTTGAAAATTTCTCCCTTTGGTGCGAAAAACACGCTCGGGCATTTCTCGCTGATCAGCGCGATCGGACCGTGCTTCATCTCGGCCGCCGGGTAGCCCTCGGCGTGAATGTACGAGATTTCCTTGAGTTTGAGCGCGCCCTCCAGGGCCAATGGGAAAAGCGAAAGGCGGCCGAGAAAAAGAAAATCCGAATGGTGGGCGAAGCGCTTCGCGATGGCCTTGATGTGAGGGGCTTGCTTGAGCGCCTCGCGCACGAGATCCGGAGCCCCTTTTAAAGCGTTCACGTAAGTTACGCCGTCGCTGAAGCTCATGTCGCGCAGACGGGCAATGTAGAGAGCGAGCATGGCTCCGAGCAGAATCTGGGAGGTAAAGGCCTTGGTCGAAGCAACGCCGATCTCGGGGCCGACATGCTGATAAATACCGCCGTTGGCCTCGCGGGCGATGGTGGATCCGACGACGTTGTTGATGGCGAGCACGCGGTAACCTTTTCGCTGGGCCTCGCGCAGCGCGGCGAGGGTGTCGATTGTCTCGCCGGACTGGCTCATGACAAAAAAGAGCGTGTTGCGATCGAGCGGCGAGTTGCGGTAGCGGAACTCCGAGGCGTAATCCACCTCGACGGGAAGGCGGGCAAAGCGCTCGATCAGATGCTCGGTCACGAGGCAGGCGTGCCAAGCGGTGCCGCAAGCGCAAAACATAAACCGATCAACTTGGCGCAGCTCGGACGCAGTCAGATTTAACCCGCCGAAATTGGCGGTGCTGCTGTCCTCCGAGAAACGACCACGCATGGAATTCTCCAGCGCGAGTGGTTGCTCGAAGATTTCCTTCTCCATGAAATGCGCGTGAGCCCCAAGCTCCGCATCGGCAATGCTCCAGGTGACTTGGTCGACAAACGGCGACACCGGTTCTTGGTCGAGCGTGGTGATTTGAAATTCCTTGGGAGTGAGGCGGACGATCTCCCCGTCTTTCAAATACACCACGTTTTGGGTGCGCGCGACGATCGCGGACACATCGCTCGCCACGATGTTTTCGCCGTCGCCCAAGCCAAGAATCAGCGGCGAGCCCTTGCGGGCGGCAACCATTTCGCCCGGGAGATCGACGCACATGGTCACGATCCCGTAGGTGCCTTCGGCGTGGAGCAGGGTTTTTCGGACGCTGGCGAAGAAGCGGTTCTCGCCCACGACCTCGGGCTCCTTGGCGTAGTGGTAGGCAATCAGATTGCAGAGGACTTCGGTGTCGGTCTCGGAGGAGAAGGTGTAACCCTTCGAAACCAGAAACTTCTTCATTGAAGAGTAGTTCTCGATCACGCCGTTGTGGATGAGGGCGATTTTCCCGTCGCTGCTCACATGGGGGTGGGCGTTTGCATCCGTGACGCCGCCATGGGTCGCCCAACGGGTGTGGCCGATTCCGAAGGTGCCGTTGAGGTTAAACTTAGCCACTTCGCGTTCCAAATTCGCCACTCGGCCTGTCTTCTTGACGAGGCTGAACGCCCCGCCTTGGAGGATCGCGACACCGGTCGAGTCATAGCCCCGGTATTCAAGGCGCTTAAGGCCTTCGAGAATAAACGGGGATGCTTTTTGTTTTCCAACGTAGCCGACGATTCCGCACATAGATTTGATTATTGAATTGCGACCCTGTTTGGGCGCCGAATTCTCGCAAGCGTTTCCCGAAAATTACTTTGAACTATGACCGAACGACGCAAACAAACCTTGGCTGTGGTCATGGGTGGAGGCCGGGGCACCCGGTTGTCGCCCCTTACGCTGGAGCGGTGCAAACCCGCGGTTCCATTGGCCGGCAAGTATCGGCTCGTCGATATCCCGATCTCCAACTGCATTAATTCCGAGATCAACCGCATCTTTTTGCTCACCCAGTTTCAAACGGCGTCGCTACATCGCCACGTGCAGGGCACCTACCATTTTGATCCGTTCGGCGGAGGCTTCGTTGACATCATGTCGGCCGAGCAGACGGAAAAAAGCGTGGATTGGTATCAAGGCACCGCCGATGCGGTGCGGCGCAATCTCGTCCACTTCCGCTCCTTTGAGCACGATCTCGTGTTGATTCTGTCGGGGGACCAACTTTACCGGATGGATTTCCGCGAGATCATCGATCAGCACGTCAAAACGAAGGCTGACGTGACCATTGCCGTGATTCCGTTTCCGGTCAGCAAGGTCGAAGGATTGGGGCTCACCCAAGTCAACGACGACCTTACGATCCAACGTTTTGTCGAGAAGCCCAAAGACCCGGCGGTGATCGCCAGTCTGACCCTCAGCCCGGCTCTGGAGAAATCACTGAAAACTCCTTCGGCCGAGCCGCGCTGCCTAGCTTCGATGGGTATTTACGTGTTCAACCGCGAAGCGTTGGCCGAGGCGCTAGACAATCCGATGACCGATTTTGGCAAGGAAGTGATTCCCAGCTTGCTTGGGCGGAAGAAACTCTGCGCCCATATTTTTGAGGGTTATTGGGAAGACATTGGCACGGTCAGGGCCTTCTTTGAGGCCAACCTAGCGCTCGCACAGCCCTTGCCGCCGTTTAATTTCTTCGACCCTTCGGCCCCGATTTACACTCAGGACCGCTACTTGCCGGCGTCGAAGCTGAACAACTGCCGCATCGATCACGCCGTCATTGGCGACGGGTCGATTCTCGCTGACTCCGTGATCAAGCGTTGCGTGTTTGGCATCCGGTCGTTCGTCGGCGAAGGCTGCGTCCTCGAAGACTCGATCGTGATGGGATCGGATATTTACGAGACCGCGGCCCAATTGGCCGTCAACACCGCCAAAGATCGGCCGCATCTTGGTCTCGGTAAGAACTGCCGCATCAAGGGTGCGATTATCGATAAGAATGCCCGAATCGGTGATGGCTGCGTGCTGGATGCCACCGGCAAGCGGGATGGGAACTATGTCGGCGGATCAGTCGTGATTCGCGACGGCGTGCTGGTCGTGCCGAAGGGCATCGCTTTGCCCCCGGGCACGGTGGTTTAGCTTCAGGGCTGCCCCAACGAACGCAGCGGTAATCCGAGATTTTAAGGGGGCTGGTTCGCTCTACCTCCTCGGCCGGGATGGGGCAACGTCGGCGGTCCACCGTGAGAAACGGGTCCTAGGCCCTTGACGACTCTGATAGGGTTCTCGTTCGACACTGCCGCACGACCCGTCCTGGCTGTCCTTTCCGCTCATGCAATCTCCCGTTCTTACGACCATCGCGATCACCGGTTTTTCGGTGGCATTTTTCCACGCGGCGATTCCCACGCACTGGTTACCGTTTGTGCTCGTGTCGCGTGCGCGAGGCTGGAGCCGCGCGAAGACGCTGGCGGTGACGGTCTTTGCCGGAATGGGCCATGTGGCGCTGACGAGTTTGCTGGGCTTGGCGATCGCGTGGTTCGGCTTCCAACTCGATGAACATGCCGGTGAAATGTTCACTTGGATTGTAGGAGGACTGCTGATCGCGATCGGGGCCTACTATTTTTGGCAACAAGTGCGGGGGGGCGGCGTGCGGCACCATCACTTTATCGGCGGTCAACATCGGCCGAGCGCGGCGTGCGGTCATGATCAGGCGGAGGCCAACAGTCATTGGGACACAGAACTGAAGGAGAGCCCGTTGGCTTCACGCAAGTCGGGCGATTGGGCTGCGATCAGCGGCTTGTTTGTGATGCTGACGCTTTCGCCCTGCGAAGGATTCCTGCCGGTCTATCTATCGGGGGTGCAGTTTGGTTGGACCGGATTTTTTGTGCTCAGCGGGATTCTGGCGGTCGCGACCTTGTGCGGAATGCTGCTCTTCACCTGGCTGACCTTGTTGGGCTTCGAACGGTTCTCCGTGAAACAATTCGAACGCTACGAAGCCGCTTTGCTCGGGATTATATTCACCGTGCTCGGCGGGCTGATGCTCGTTTTGAAACACGAGCATTAAGCCGGGCGATTATTTTTTCTTGGCGGCCGGCAGGCTGAATTTGATCAGCGGTTCGGCGGTGGCAGCGGAGTTTTTTTCCGCGGCCGTGAGGGGCGCGGGGCTAAAATTCGAAGCGGGTGAGGTTTTGGCGCTCGTCGCGACCGACCGGGAAAAGGGCGGGGAATCGGTCGGCAGAGCGGCAAAGCCTTTTTCGATGAGGTCGGCGGTCCTGAGGTCGCGGGTCCGGCCCTTGTCGACTTCGCCGTTCTTCCCGAAGGAACCCATAATGACGACAATCACCCGCCGGCCGTTGCGCTGGGCGGTCGCACTCAGGCAGTAGCCAGCGCCGGCGGTGTAGCCGGTTTTTAGCCCGTCGACGCCTTCCACTTTCCCGAGGAGTTTATTGTGATTCTCCATGCGCTGGGCGCCGTTGGGTCGGCTAGTCCCAAATTCGCGGACGCGGGCGGAGGTGTAGGTGAGGACATCGGTTTGTTGGAGGAGATGGCGGCTGAGGACGGCAAAGTCCCGAGGTGATGCGAGATCGCCTTCAGTGAGGCGGCGACTGGTGGGCGGCAATCCGTGCGGCGAACGGAAGGTGGTGTTAGTCATGCCGAGCGCGCGGGCTTTGGTGTTCATCAGTTCGACGAAGGCCTGGGTGGAGCCGGCGGCGGCGATGGCCAGCGCGTGAGCGGCGTCGTTGGCCGATTGAATCATGAGAGCATAAACCAGCTCCTCGACCGTAAAGATCTCCTTTTCCTTGAGGTAAACTTGAGTGCCACCGATGCGGGAATCGGCCGCCGATACCGTTACCGGAGTGCCGAGGGTGAGAGCGCCGGCAGCGAGTTTGTCGTGGAGCACGGCGTAGGTCATCAGCTTGGTCATGCTCGCGGGCGGCGTGACGACGTCGGGGTTGCTTTCAAAAAGCACTGCGCCGGTGGCGGCGTCGGTGACGATGGCTCCTTTGTAGGTGCCGAGGTCGCTGGTGTCGGGGCGCGTAGGCTTGCTGCGCGTGGAGGCGGTGAGCGGGACGAACAGCGCGAGAAATAAAAACGCGAAACGCGGGAGAATCATCCTTCGAAGCGAGAAAGATACGCCGGTCGGCGCGAGCGAAAAAGAGTCCTTGGGGCGGAAGAGTTAGGGTGCGAACGGGGCGCCGCCATGGACTTTGTCGCCGTCGCGTTGCCAGCGGTAGATCAGGGGACCGCGGGTGCGGTCGAGCTGTTTGTAAAGCGCGGGGTCGGAGCGCTTCATGAGCTCCAACGCGGTGAGACCTTGGGCGTCGCAGTTCAGGAACCGGGCGTAGGGTTTAAAGTGTTCAGGTCGGCCGATGATCCGGGAAAGGTCAGCCGGAGCGGAAACCGCGGGTGTACGATCGAGCGCGAAGAAGGCGTAAGGTAAGCTACGCAAATCGATGCCGGCGCGTTGGCCGAATTTTACCCAATCGGGCATGGCGTAAATCTCAGAGGGCGGGGCGGCGAAGAAGTGGCACCAATCGCGCGTGTGCTCGGGCAGAAACATGCCGCAAGGGCCGGTGTGAGTGCAGGGTGCGATCGTGGTAAAGGAGGCGCTAAGGGTCTCGCGGAGGGTGCCAAGTTGGCGGCTGACTTCGTGGGTGCCGGGCTCGACCCAGATGACGGCGGCGGCACGGGCGACGAGAGCGTCCAGCTCGGCCCGAGCGGCGGGATCGAGTTCGTTGAGCACGTGGCTGATGATGAGCAGCCCGATGGCGCCATCGGGTGGAGTCGTGCTAGAGACGTTGAGCGCAGGGAACTCGCGACGGGCGGCTTCGGCGGCGAAGTCGATGGCGAGAGGCGAGTGATCCCAAACCTGGAGGGAGTCGAAGTTTTCCGCACCGAAATGGGCGAGAACGCGACGACCGGCGACGCCGCTGCCGCAGCCCCAGTCGAGCACCGTGCGCGTTGCCGGGCGCCAGCGACGGAGGCGGAGTTCGGCCAGGACGGCGTCCCACTTCCAACCGATGCGAGCGCCATAGGTAAAGTCGTAGCTGGCGAGAGCGGAGCGCGTTTGCCAGTAGGGGCCGGCGGCGGCGGTGCCGGAAAGGAAGCCGGTGCGGAGGCGGTCGAGGGCAGGCCAGTCGAGTTCGTTCCAGGTCATGATTTGCAACGGAGTGTTACCACCAACGAAATCCGCCGGTCGGTTTGGCGCTTTCGATGGTCACGCGGCGCGGGGCGGAATCCCCGGGCGAAAGGATCTCCAGTGTGAGGCGCGTGCCGGGAGGCCGGTCGATGAGCACCGAACCCAGCTCGCTGCGCCGGCCGACCCCTTGGGCGAACGATCGGACCGCCCGATCATCGAGCGAGAGGATTTCGTCACCGACCTTCACGCCGGCTCTTTCGGTCAAAGAATCGGCCGGGATTTCGGTCACCAGAATCCGGGCGATCCGGTCAGTGTTTGAGTCGGCGATGACTTTCAGGCTGAGCGGAAAACTGGTGATCGGTTCGGCTTTGACGCGGAACGGCGCGACGGCGACGGCCCCGGCGGCGACCGGTTTGGCGGCGACCAGTGATGCAAACGCGGAGGGCAGGGCGGTGAGTTCCTCGCGAATGATCTGCAAGATGCCCCATCGCTCCGCCCCGGTGGCGAACGCGAAGATTTCGCACCGGTAGACTCCGTCGGTGGCCCCGGCTTCGAAGCGGGTGAGTTGTCCTAGGTAGCCAAGACGCTCGGCGGCGTGTGTCTCCAGAGCGGTGATGGGCGCCGAAAGAACGATTGCGATGACTTGGTCGACGAACGCCGGCAGTGGCCCGGGATCTGAATCGGAGGCGGATCGATTGAAAATGAGCGCACGGGCCGGGGCAGCCGAGCGAGGCGTGAGCACGGCGACGAGTTTAAGACCGTCGTCGAACGCCCGCTCGCGGGGGAGCAGGCGCCACGGGCCGTCGGGATTCTCAAGCGCGAGGGGAAGCGGCGGGTGGTCCCCTCGGCCAACTGCGCTGAACAAAACGAACAGGATAAGTCGAAGTAGATGCGTCTGAATCGACACGTGGAAAAGGCAAAACGAGGGCGTGGGGTGACTCAACCTCGTTTGCGCGTCGGGCGTTTTCGTCCGTTCAGAGCACAAAACCGAGATGAGTGGCCAGCCGTTGTTGCCGAATACCGTAGAAGCGGGCGAAGTCGCGAAGCCGCACAGCGATGGGGTCGTCGGACGCGGCGGCAGGACGGGAGCGTTGGGCGACGATGAGGAGATTTTTGGCGGTGTGCTCGGTGGAGATGAATTCGAAAACCTTGGTTTTGTAGCCGGCCCACTCGAGGAGCAGGGCGCGGAGAGCATCGGTCACAAACTCGGCTTGACGCTCTTGAAAGATTCCATGGCGAAGAGCGTCGGCGAGCACGGGGGGAGGAACCAGTTGGGGACGAATTTCCTTCTGGCAGCAGGGGGAAACGATCAGCAAGCGGGCACCGGCGTTGAGGCCGAAGGCGAGCGCGTCATCGGTGGCGGTATCACAGGCGTGTAGGGCAATGAGCACGTGGGGGGATTCCTCGATCTCCGGTTTTTGATTTTCGATCGAAGGCGCGGGAATCGGACCGGCCGTGAAAATGAGGTTGGTGACGCCGGTTTCCTGGGCGACGCGGTTGCAGAGATCGACGAGTTCGGTCCGGACTTCGCGGCCGGCGACGGTCGCACGTGAACCGAGCAGCGTGGCCACCGCGAAGGTGAGGTAGCCTTTGCCGGAACCCATGTCGGCGATGCGGAGCGGCGTTTCAGACGGACCAAAGGTCTCGGCGACCAAAGGCTTGATCAGCTCGGCGAATTTCTGGATCTGGCGAAACTTGGCGGCCTGTTCAGCCCGGGGTTGGCCTTGGTCGTTGGTGACGCCGAGTGCGCGTAGCCAAGGAGTGTTGGCCGCGATCGGGTAGTGCTTGGTGTGATCATGGGAGCCAGGAAAGGGCGCAGGGGCGGGCGCAGTGGTTTTCGAGCGGACGCGCGCGGAGCCGTCGGATTTTGTTTCGAGCTGGATCGCGTGGGTGGCGGTGAAAAGGTGGGCGTCGAGAAATTCGCGGCCGAGAAGATAGGTGATAAGGTTGAGCCCCTCGGCCGGGACCAAGTTTTTGGTGATGTCGCGTTGGGCGTGTCGCCAGACGAAGGTAAGGTGCGGACCGGTTTTGAGGGCGACCGGACGGATGAAAATATTTTGGAGGGTGGGGTCCGCGGGCGGCGAGGCGGGTTTTCCGAGGGTGAGTTTGATGAGCGTTCCCTCGGTCAGGGCGGCGGACAGCAGCTCAAAAAAGCGGGCGCGAGCAGGAATGATGGGCATCGCGCAACGCTGCGGACTGCGGGGCGGCTTGGCCATCTAAAGCAAAGGCGATCGAACGTTATCGAGAAAACGAACCCGCGCGACCGATGAACTCGGCGGTCGCGCGGGCTTTCTGCAACTGTGCCGCCGTTTGGTGGCCACCCTGTCAGCGCAATGAGGCTTTTCTAGGGCTCCGGTCTAGGCCATCTCGGGTGAGTGCGGCGCCGATCCGTCGATAAGGGGGAAAGTGGGTGAAGGTCGGAATAGAGGTTCGAAGTAATACCAACGTCCCTTAATTTATAGACGTTTGTCATTGCGAGGTGCGCGAAGCGCGCCGTGGCAATCCACTGGATTACTTCGTCGCTGCGCTTCTCGAAATGACAGTCTGTTGATCAAGGGACGTTGGGATAATGGGCGAGTTCACGTCGTGCACCTACCGGCTCCGACGTTTCGCCGTTATCCGTGGACCCCGCGAGTTGGCCGGCGGACTTACGCTCAGGTGTTTTTCCGGAGTCGGCGGCACCGAACGAAGGCTCGGTGAGGGGTTGAGAAACGCGCTCGGCGTTCGAGCTTACAGTTTGGCGAGGGCGTCGGCGGCGGTTTTCAAATTTGGGTCGAGCTTCAATGCGGCTTCGAGGGCGGTGCGGGCTGCAGCTTTGTCGCCCTTTTTTTCCAAGATGACGCCGATGCGAAAATGGGTGCCGGCGTGACCGGGTTGATTGGGTGGCGGGGTCAGTTCGAGGCAGCGACGCAGGGTCTCGAGACCACGGTCGAGGTTGACCCCGGTCGTCGAGGCGATGCGGCCGATTTGATATAGGGCGAGGTAGTGGTCGGGTTTTTCCTTTAAGGCTGCTTCACACAGCTCGGTCGCTTCGGAGAATTTTTTT
The DNA here is from genome assembly GCA_945882935.1 of Opitutus sp. GAS368. GTDB lineage: Bacteria > Verrucomicrobiota > Verrucomicrobiia > Opitutales > Opitutaceae > Tous-C4FEB. The sequence goes on along the minus strand of CAMCWW010000002.1, from coordinate 23,659 downwards.
TCACCGGACTTGAGTGAAATCAGCGCGGCCAGGCCGCGCGCCGGGTCGCGCTTTCGGATCTCCTCGGCCTGTGCGTAGGCCTTGCTGCTGCTGCCGCCGGCGATCCTGGGGGCCTGGGAGTAATACTGCATGAGACCTTCGCGGGCTTCGAGGTAGTCGGGGTTGAGTTCGACGGCGCGGATCATAGCTTCGCGGCCGCGGGTGGCGGCGGAGAGCGAGCGGGTTTTGCCGGCGAGTTGGAGGGAGCTGCCACCGAAATCGCCCAGATAGGTGGGGTTGGTGGGCTCGAGTTCGGCGGCTTTGGCGAGCCAAGGCACAGCGTCGGCGAGGGCGGTGGTGTCGCCGCGTCGGCGGATGGTCATGCCGTAGTAGTAGGCTGCGGCCGCGTTCTTCGGCTCGGCAGCAGTGATTTTTTCAAGGGCGAGCCGGGCCTCGGGGTATTTCTTCGCTGCGTAAAGCTCGATTGCTGCGCTGAGCGAAGCCGCTTGGGCGGCTGAAATGACGAGGCCGAAAATCAGCGCAAATGTGAGCAAGGCAGAGCGAAAGGGACGCGAGTACATCGGCTCTTTACGACTGCGGGGTCGCGGAAAAATTTCAAGCCCGTGGTGAAGTGCGCGGGGCGACGGAAGCGCCGGCTAGGGCCGAGGTTACTCGTAGCGGAGGGCGTCGATCGGGTCGAGTTGAGCGGCTTTGTAGGCGGGGTAGAAGCCTGAGATAATCCCCACGAACGCGCTGCCTACGACCGAGATCACAATCCACATCGTGGGCACTACCACCGGCCAGCCGTTGTAGGCCGAGAGAAGTTGAGAGCCTCCGATTCCTACGCCGACGCCAATGAGGCCGCCGAGCGAGCTCAGGAGAATGGCTTCGATCAGAAACTGCGTGAGGACGTCTCGGCCGTGGGCACCGATGGCGAGGCGGATACCGATTTCGCGGGTGCGCTCGGTGACGGAGACAAGCATGATGTTCATGATGCCGATACCTCCGACGATGAGGGAGACTCCGGCGATGCCCGCGAGCAATCCCGTCATGGTTTTCGCCGTGGCGGTGGCGGCGGTGGCGAGTTCTTCTTGGGTGCGGACGGCGAAGTCGGGTTCGCGGCCGCGCCGGCGTTGAGTGAGGAGGTCTTCGACGGCGAGCTTAACACTCGCGATGTTTTCAGGGAGATCGGCCTGGATGCGGATCATGCTGATGTTGGTGCGGCGGGAGACGCGCTTCATGTGCGAGGTGTAAGGGATGAGGACGACATCGTCTTCATCGGAGCCAAAGATACTAAATCCCTTGGGCGTCATAACGCCGAGGATGCGGAAGGGGAGATTGCGAATTCTGAGAGTTTGGCCGACGGGATCTTCGTTGGGGAACACCTGATCGGCGACAGTTTTTCCGATGACGCAGACTTTGGAGAGGGACTTGACGTCCTGTTCGGTAAACATGGACCCGGAGGCCATCGGCCAGTTGCGGACGTAGCCGTAATCGGGACCGACGCCGTTGACATTGGTGTTCCAGTTGAGGCCGTTGGCGAGAATCTGGTTCCGGTCGCGGATTTCGGGGCTCAGGCCGTCGATATCTTTTACGTCGGCGAGGATGGCATCGGCGTCCTCTGGGGTAAGCGAAGTGGAGCTACCCCAGCCGCCGCGGCTGCCGCCACTTGAAGAGCTGCCGGGCATGACGGTGATCAGGTTTTGGCCGAGGGAGGCGACTTGGGCCTCAACCTGGGCTTTGGCACCGTTGCCGATGCTGACCATGGTAATAACGGCGGCGACGCCGATGATCATGCCCAAGGCGGTGAGCATGGACCGCATGGTATTGCGCCGGAGGGCGCGGAGGGCGACGAGGAGGGTGTTGGTAAAGCGCATGGCGTAGTCGCCTCAGGCGGCGGGGTGAGCAGTGAGTTTGGCGGCGGTCTCGGCGGCTTGGATGCGTTGCATCTCGGCGGCGGCGATGGAACGGTCCTCGACGGGAGCGTCGCGGACGACGACGCCATCGCGGAGGATGAGGTTGCGCTTGCAGTAGCGGGCAACGTCGAGCTCGTGGGTGACCATCACAATCGTGATACCCTGGTCGTTGAGCTTCTGAAAAACACCCATGACCTCGATGGACGTTTTTGAGTCGAGGTTGCCTGTGGGTTCGTCGGCGAGCAGGACTTGGGGCTGATTGACGAGACCGCGGGCGATGGCGACGCGTTGCTGTTGGCCACCGGAGAGCTGGTTGGGCATGTGGTCGGCGCGGTTAGCGAGACCGACGATCTCAAGGCAGTGCATAGCGCGCTCGCGAATCTCGTCGGCTGAGGCTTTGCGGTGGCGACCGTAGAGCATGGGAAGCTCGACGTTCTCGAGCGCGGTGGTACGGGCGAGGAGATTGAACCCTTGGAAGACGAACCCGAGCTTTTGGTTGCGCAGATCGGCGAGCTCGTTGCGGTCGAGTTTGTCGATATCGATCCCGTCGAGGAGGTAAGTGCCCTTGGTCTGCCGATCGAGGCAGCCGAGCATATTCATCAGGGTGGATTTGCCGGAGCCGCTGGCACCCATCAAGGCGATGAACTCGCCGCGCTGGATATCGAGGCTGACGCCGCGGACGGCGTGGACGGGAACCTCCCCGGACTCGTAAATTTTGTGGATGTCCTTGATTTGGACGACAGGGGGCATGAGCGAGAATCGGAGGTCGAATTTCGGAGCGTTGAGCGCGTGGGCGGTGGATTAACGGCCACCGCGCGAGGGACTGGGGCTGCTGCCGCCGAAACTGCTGCGGCCGCTAAACGGATTAGAGGCGCCTCCTTGGGCGCCGGGAGCCGCTGGGGCGGCAGTTGCCCCGGGCATAATGACGGCAGTGATCACGTCGTCGCCCTCGGTGAGGCCTTCGAGGACTTCGGTGGTGAAACCGTCGGAGACGCCGAGCTTCACCGAGACCGCTTGGAGTTTTTTATCTTTGTCCGCAGCACTCTGGTCGACGAATTTATAAAGCGTACGCTGCACCACGGTGTTATTGAAGCCTTGGTCACCGCTAGAGCTGGGGCCTCCGCCGCTTCGGCGGCCGCCGCCGGAATCGCCGCCACCCTTGGTGCCTTTGGGCCGACCGCCAGGGGTGGCGAAGCGGGCGGCAATAAGTTCGGGATCCAGGCCCTTGGCCTTGGCGAGGACCTTGGCCTTGGCGATTTGGTCTGGGGAGGCAGGGGTGCCGCGCTCGAAGCCGATCTCGCGCATGATGGCCATAGTGGCTGCCATACGTTCGTCGTCAGTCATGTTGGTCGCGGCGCCGGCAGGGGCGGCCGTTTTCTCGGTAGATTTGGAGGCGGCTGGGCTTGCGGGGGTGGCGGCGAGGACCTCGGCTGGGATGCGAACGCGGAGGGCACCGTTTGCGACCCGCAGGACGCCGCTGCGTTGTTGAACGATGATGGAAACGTTAGCGGTCATGCCGGGCTTGAGCCGGCCGTCCTCGTTGGCGACGTCGATGATCGTGGCGTAAGAGACGACGCTCTGACTGACACTGGCGGCGTTGCGCACCATCCGGACCTTGCCGGTGAAAGTCCGGCTGGGGAAGGCGTCGACGGTGAACTTGACGTCTTGGCCTTCCGCGATGGTGCCGATATCGGCCTCGGCGACGGCGGCGTTGATCTGCATGCGCGTGAGGTCGTTCACGAGGGTGAAGAGCACCGGGGCGTTCATGCTGGCATTCACGGTGCGGCCTTTATCGGTTTTACGGTCGAGGACCATGCCATCGATGGGAGACACGATGGTGCATCGTGAGAGGTCGAGCTTGGCGTTTTCGACGGCGGCCGTGCGGGTGAGCATGGTGGCGTTGGATTGGGCAAGCAGGGCCTCGGAGTTATCGAGTTCGGACTGGGAAACTAGATTCTTGGCGGCGAGGCCCTGGACACGAACGGTGTTGAGCCCGAGCAAGCGGTTATTCGCCTTGGCGGATTCGTAGTCGGCTTCGGCCTGTTTGAGGCGCTGGGTCGGGGTGGCTTCGTCGATGCGGGCGAGAAAATCGCCGGCCTTCACCTTGGAGTTAAAGTCGACAAAGACCTCCTTGATTTGACCGGAAACTTGTGCACCTACGTCGACGGTGACCACGGGCTGGAGATCGCCGGTTGCGGTGACGGATTGAGTGATGTCTCCGCGGGCTGCTTTGGTCGTCTGGAACTCGGGGGCCTTGTCGGCCTTTACCCCATAAAAGCGCCAAGTTAATCCGCCCCCGACCGCGAGGATGAGGATCAAAATGATGAGACTGCCGTAGCTTTTGGATTTGGCCATGAGAGAAGAGGAAAATGAGGAATCGGTGACGTTGGAAAATGTAATCTGGCAGGGTTATGCAGTTTGCCGGGAGTTAACCGAACACGCCCGGCTGAATGGTAGCGCAAAGACGCGACGAAGGCCAATAGGTAACAAAGAATTTAGGTAAAAGTGGACGGACCGTTTAGCCGGGGTTTTCGGTCAAACGGGAAAAGGCGCGGGCGAGTTCCGCGGCGACGTTGGGCGGGACGAAATGACTGATATCGCCGCCAAATTTCGCGACCTGCTTTACGAGGGTCGAGCTGGTGTAGCTGAACTGCTCGTTGGGCATGACGAAGATCGTTTCGATTTTAGGCTGAAGGTGGCGGTTCATCAGCGCCATGTTGAATTCGAACTCAAAGTCGGAAAGCGCGCGGAGACCGCGGATGATCGCGTCGGCCTTTTGCGCGAGGGCAAAGTCCACGAGCAGACCGCCGAAGGTGGTGACCGTGACGTTGGGGAACGGTGCGAGATTGGGCGCGAGCATCGCCAATCGCTCTTCCGCGGTGAAGAGCGGGCCTTTGCCGGCGTTGTGGGCGACGGCGACCGTGACGCGGTCGAAGAGTTTTGCGGCCCGGGCAAGGACGTCGAGATGTCCGTAGGTGATGGGGTCGAACGTTCCGGGATAAATGCAATGGCTCATGGCGGGAGATTTCATGAAACGAAAGTCAGGTCCGGGAGATTGGCGATGATGTTTTCGCCTGTGGCCGGGTCGAATGAGCGCGAAGCCCTAGCAAAAAACGTGCGAATGGGTCCGGGATTGATTTCGGGCGAGGCGCGTGCGTTGGTGGAAGTCCTGTCATTCCCATGCTGACCCTGCCCAACATTCTCACGTTCTCCCGGTTGCCGGCGATGTTTGCGATCGTCGGTTTGATGAACGCGGAGTTTCAATGGGCGGCGACGATCGCATTCTGGTTGTTCATCGCGGCGGCGCTCACGGATTGGTTGGACGGAAAACTCGCGCGCGAGAGCAACACCGTTTCGATGTTTGGCCGCTTCATGGATGCGGTCATCGACAAGGTAATGGTGCTGGGCATCATGATCGCATTCGTCGCGGGGAACGGGTATTTCATGGGCTACAAGGTCGGCGGGATGCTGCTGCTGCTGTGTATCCTCGGTCGCGAGTTTATGGTGTCGGGATTGCGGATGGTTGCGGCGGCGCAAGGCACCGTGGTTGAGGCCGACGCGGGCGGTAAAGTGAAGACGTTTATCCAACTGAATGCCATCGGCTGGCTGTTGGGCGCACGGATGTTCGAGCAAGATTTTGCGCATTTGTTTGCCGGCGACGCGCGCTGGCAAGTCACCTGGGTTCATCTGCTCGGGTTGGGTTTCTTTGTGTTGTCGGCGGTGCTGACGGTGACCTCGGGGGCGACGTATTTCAGACGTCACGGACACTTGGTGTTTAAGTGAGCCAGGCCATGGGACTCGCGCATCCGAATTGGCCGCGGGCTCTCCCGACTTGGCTTGTGGTCGGCGCGGCGACCTTGGGTCCGATTGGTCGGCTGCTGCCGGCGCCCGGAACTTGGGGATCGCTGGTCGGAGTGGGCGCGGTGGCGGGAATTTTGCTCGGGATTAACGAGGGGATGGGCCCGGCGGTCTTGCTTGCGGCCGGTGCGGTGGGCGGCTGGTGGGCAGTCGGAATTTGCGGCGAAGCCGAGGTGCGGCTCGGGAAGCAAGATCCGGGCGAGGTAATTTTGGACGAATTCGTTGCGATGCCGTGGTGTTTTCTGGGCTGGCCGGCGTTGGTCGGCGTCTGGCCGGCCTGGGTGGTGCTCGCGCTGGGCTTCGGATTTTTTCGCTTTCTCGATATCCTGAAGCCGCTGGGGATCGCCCGGCTGCAAGGCTTGCCGGCAGGGTGGGGCGTAGTGGTGGACGATGTCGCGGCGGCGCTGGCGACGTGCGCGGCATTGCACGCGGCGCAACTTATTTGGCAGCTCGTTTGAGCCGGACCGGCGCGCTACGGCAGAGCGAGAAGCGACTCGACGGGGACTTTGACGAGGAGACCTTGGCGGAGGACGTCGACCGAGAGGACGATGCCGTGGGGATTGCTCGGATCGTCGACGAAGCCCTCAAGACCGAAGAGTGGGCCGCTGATGATTTTGACGCGGCGGCCCTTGGTGAAGAGGGGCATCACGCTGACCTCGTAGCCGGACGCGACGATGGCTTTGACGTCGGCGAGCTGGCGAAGGAAGGTCGTTTCGTCGGAGACCACGATGGCGCGGGCGAGCAGATCTTGTTGATAAATGCGGCTCTTTTCTTCGAGGGGCACGCAGGCGAAGACATAGCCAGGAAACAGGGGTTTGGTGAATTTCTTGGTCTGCTGCGCGTAGTGGCGGACACTCGTGATGAGCGGCAGGTAATGGTCGAACCGCTCGGCAGCCATGAGGGCGGCGAATTTTTTTTCGCAACGGGGTTTCGCGTGGCAGACGAACCACGCGAGAGCTTGGGCGGCCCGAGCGGGCGGGATTGCGAGATCGGGGGCGGACGGCACGGGAGGGAATTAAAGCGACTTCAGGCGTTGCAGGGCCTCGATGTAACCGGGGAAGCCCTGGCCGCAAATCATCGCGCGGCAGGCGCCGGCGGTCATCGAAGTGTGACGGAATTTTTCGCGCTTTTTGATATCGGAGATGTGGACCTCGATCGCGGGTTTGTCGGACGCGGCGAGCGCATCCCGCAGGGCGATGCTGGTGTGCGAGTAGGCGCCGAAATTGACGATGAAGGCATCGATGCCGCGGTCGGTGAGGGCGTGGATTTTATCGACCAGCACGCCCTCGTGGGCCGACTGGAAAAACGTGGGAGTGAACCCCAGTTTCTTCGCCTCGGTGCGGATGAGCTGCTCGAGATCTTTGAGCGTGGCTGAACCGTAAATCTCGGGCTGGCGTTTGCCGAGGCGGTCGAGGTTGGGGCCGTGGAGGATAGCGATGCGTTTCATCGGAGAAGTGGAGAGCTCACCACGAAACACACGAAAACCACGAAAGGGGAAGACCAAGTTTGGGGCGCGGGACTAAAGCGGATTCTCGGTGGCGATGAATTCCCACGGGAGATTGAACTTGGCGGCGAGTTCGGCGGCGAGGGCGCGGACGGCGTGGACCTCGGTGGCGTAGTGGCCGCAGAGGTAGAGGTTGAGCTTTTGCTCTTGGGCAAAGTTGAAGTGTTCTTCACGCAGTTCGCCGGTGACGAGCGTGTCGCAGCCGGTCGAGGCTAAAGAGGCGAGGGCGCTGTTGCCGCTGCCGCTGCAGAAGGCGACCTCGGCGGGCGAAGCGGAGCCGAATTCGATGGCCGTCACGCGCGCATAAAGTGACTCGAGTCGGGCTCGGAGCTCAGCGCGGGGGGCGGATTGGGCGGCGATGGCGCCGATGGGGCCGCCCTCGTTGGGGAGCCAAGTGCGGGTGACGGACAGGCCGAGCTGGCGGGCAAGGAGGGCGTTGTTGCCGAGCTCGGGATGGGCGTCGAGGGGAAGGTGGCTGGAGTACAGCGCGCAATCGGCGCGGAAGAGCGTGGCCACGCGATCGTAAACCGGCCCGGTGAGCGGGCGGGGCATGTCCCAATACATGCCGTGGTGAACAATGAGGAAATCGACGCCGGCGGCGGCGGCTTTTTGAAACGGGACGACGCCCGCGTCGACGGCGGCACCGATTTTGGTGGCGCGGCCGGAGTTGGCAACTTGGAGGCCGTTGAAGGCGGCGGGAGCGTCCTTGAAGGCGGTGCGGTTGGTCCGCTGATCGCAGTAGGTGACGAGGTCGGCGAGGGTGGGCATGGGGGATTCGTGATAACGTCAGACGCCGAAGCGGCAAGAATGGGCGCTAAAGCCGGCACCGAAACTGACGAGCCAAAAATCCCCATCGGCGGCGGTGGGAGTGGCGGTGCGGAGGGTTTCTTTAAGTGCGAACAGCACGGAGGGGCTGCTCATGTTGCCAAAATCGCGGAGGACGCGGGCGCTGGCGTCGAGCGAGTACGGGGCGACGACGGGTGCGAGGGCTTCCAGGACGTCGCGGCCGCCGGGATGGGCGACGACGCGGGCGACGGGGCGCGGGCCGCGGGCAGCCCAAAGTTTCGTAACGGCGGATGCCGCGAGTTGAGGCACGGCGCGGTCGAGGAGGTTGCGCAGTTTGCCGCCGCGGTGTTCGAAGCGGAGTTTGTCTCGATCAGCGGGCCGATGGTGCGTTTGAAAATCAAACGCGCGGAGACCGGTGGGCCCGGGCGTTGCTCGCCAGATAGTGGCGGCGGCGCCGTCGGAAAACAGGCAGGCGCTGATTATCACGCCGGGGTCGTCATCGAGGAAGAAGACGGCCGAGCAGATTTCGACGGCGATGCAGGCGACGGTGGCGCCGGGCTGGGCGGCGAGCACGTGACTCGCGGCCCGCAGCGTGGGAATCGCAGCGCCGCAACCAAGACCGACGAGATCCTGGAGAATCGCATCGGTGCGTAGGCCGAGTTGTTCGGAAACATAGCTGGTGAGTCCAGGGCAGAGGTAACCGGTGCAGGTGCAGATGAGCAGGCTGTCGAGGTCCGAGGCTTTGAGGTTGGCTTGAGCGAGTGCGGCGGTGAGGGCGCGGGCGGCAAGTGCGGGGCCTTCCGCGCGGAAGATCGCGTTCAATTCGTCGGAACTTCGATCGAAGATCTTTTCAATGTCGGGCGCGGCGAAGTGTCGGGTCGCGATGCCGTGGTCGCCGCGCAGGATGCTGTGTAAAATCAGCCGTGAGCGTTTTTGCAGTCGGGCACGGATGGGAGACTTTTCTACGATGTCCCAGCACTGGCTTTGGGAAAACTGCGTGGGTGGGACGGCGGTTGCGAGGGCTTGGAGGAACATGGGTGAGGATGGCTCAGTGGAGCAGGGCGTAAAGGGGCCGGAGCGGAAGCAGGCGAGCGCGGGTGAGGTGCGCGAGCATGAGTTGGAGGTGAGGGCGCAGAAAAAAGGGGTGCAGGGCGCGGGCGGCGGTGAGGCGGACCCGAAAGCGGAGGTGAAGCGCCCTCGTGGTCGCGGCGCAGGCGGCCGACCAATCGGAAGATCCCCGGGCGTAGGCGAGCAGGGGCCCGAGTGCGCTCTCGGCGCTTTGCAAGGCCACCGCCATGCCGTTGCCGGTGAAAGGCGGAATCAGGCCGAGGGCATCGCCCAAGTGGATAATGCCGGCTTCGGGAGCCGGTGCGGAGTAGTCGAGAGCGGCAACGGCGCAGCAGCTGGCGGGGTCGGGGGTCGCCGCGCTGATGCGCGCAGCGAGGGGACCGAGCCCGATGGCGGTGAGGTAAGCGGGAAGCAGAGCTGGGCCGGCGGCGGTGATGGGGCGGCGCCGAAAAAGGCCGCAGACGTTGACGGCGCCGGACTCGGTGGTGGCCAGGCCGACGTAGCCTTCGGTGCCGAGGTGGAGCTCGAGGTCGCGCGTGAGCGTGAGGCCGTGGACGTGAAACTTAAGACCGAGCCAAGGTGAATCGCGGCGGGCGCGTCCGGTGGCGAGCACGCGGCCGGGCGCGGCCGAAAGATCGACGGTGCGGGTCTCGGGGCGAAGGTTGCCACCGGCGGCGACAAAGGCAGTGGCGAGACGGGCGTCGAGTGCGTGCCGGCTGAGGCCGAGGGCAGGGATGGGGAGTTGTTGAACGCGGATGAGACTCGCACGGTGAAACCACGCGACCGTTCGATGGTGAAGGGCGTCGGTTAAAAATGGGGCGAGTCCGAGGCGGGCGATGGTGTCGGGTGAGAGCCCGGCGATGAAATCGCCACACACCCGATGGCGTGGATAACGGCCGGCGTCGAAAAGTGTAACGGGCACATCGGCGCGGCGCAGGGCGAGGCCGAGGGCGAGGCCGGCGAGTCCGCCGCCGACGATCTCGATTGGGCGGGGCAAATTCATGCGCGGCGCAACGCAACGAGGCGGTAGGCGCCGAGAGGCGAAGTGGTGACGCGGCAGTCCCAGCGCGAAGGTTCGAGGCCGAGGCAGCGGGGGAGTTCGTCGCCGCGAAAACCGGCCGCGATGCTGACGTGCGCGTCGTGGAGGGTGACGTGATTGGCGCGGAAGAGCGGCGCGAATGCGGCGAATAGTTTTTGAAAACGAGTGTGGCGGGCCGGTTCGGAGGCGACGATCAGTCGGGTGTGGGCGCGGAATTGTTCACCGAGTGCGGCGAGTTCCGTCGTGGAGAAATGGTGGAAGACGAGATTGCCGATGATCGCGGGGTAGTCGGCGTAGTTCGAGAACCCGAGTAGATCGGTTTGGTGCCAAGGGCGCGAGCCGGGCCAAAGGGTCGGCCGGGGAACTTGGTCAAGACTATCGATGGCGACGCCGCGGGCGTGCAGGGCCAAGCTGAGTTCCCCGCTGCCGGCCCCGAGCTCGAGGGCGTTTTCGCCGGGAAGGAGGAGCGGCGGAAGGGTGCGGAGGAACCAGCGGGAGTTGCCCATGAGGCGATTGATCAGGCGCAGGTCGCGGCGGCTGTGGATGGCGTCGGGATGATGCGGCGGGAGCGAATCGAGGATTTCTGGCTGGAGCTGGCGAAGCATCGCGAGTCGAAGGTTGCCCGGCGGCGCAAGGGTGTCCAGTGTGCCGCGCAGTTTCATCCATGAGCAAAGCCGACACGCCCGTAGACCTCATCGCCCAAGCGGCGAAGAAATTTCCGCATCGTCCCTCATGGGACGAGTATTTCATGGCGACGGCGGTGTTGATGTCGACGCGCTCGAACTGCGAGCGACTCCATGTCGGGTGCGTCATCGTGACAGGCGGGGCGAGGAAGAACCGCCTCGTGGCGGCGGGCTACAACGGTTATCTGCCCGGCACGCCGCACGTCTCTCGGCTGCGCGACGGGCACGAGCAGGCGACCGTCCATGCTGAACAGAACGCGGTGGCCGATGCGGCGCGGCGCGGCAGTTCGGTCGAGGGTTGCGTGGCCTACGTGACGCATTTCCCGTGCGTCAATTGCGCCAAGATTCTGGCGGCGGCGGGAATCGCCGAGGTGAAGTATCGCAGCGATTACCATAACGATCCGTTGGTTGCTCCCTTGTTGGCGGACGCCGGCGTCAAGATTTTGAAACTGTGACCGGAGCAAGGAATCGAACAGACCCAGCCGATGAAGCGCGAGCCCCGAGAGACGAATGAAGAGACGTTGGCCGGTGCCTTGCTGTTGGCGCACCCAACGCTCACAGAGTCCAATTTTAGACGCACGGTGATCTTGATGTCCGCCCATAGCGCAGACGGGGCGATGGGGGTGGTGTTAAATCGGCCGATGGGGAAACGGCTGGGTGAATTGCAGGGGGATTTTGCCCTCGGTCCGCTGGCGGGTGTACCGCTATGCAATGGCGGCCCGGTCGAGCAAAAGCAGCTCGTGTTGGTGGCTTGGGAGAGGCAGGACAACGGGTTTCGCCTGCACTTCGGGATCGAACCGGATCACGCGAAACAACTGCGCGACACCGAAGACGCGGACTTGCGGGCCTTTGTGGGTTATGCCGGGTGGACGGGTGGACAGATCGAGCAAGAGCTCGAGCGGAACACCTGGGTTGTGGTGACGGCGCCGCGCGATCTTTTCAGCCTGCCGATGGACGCGAGTTTGTGGCGCACGTTGCTGGCGCGGGAGGGCGCGGAGTGGCGGTTGTTGGCTGACGAGCCGGAGGAAACTGGGCAAAATTGAACCCAGCTAACGACTGAAATTAGCCGCGGAGAAACGGCCCACGCTCAGAGCGGACAATTCAGTTGACAGGGGTTGGAGCGGACTCTGTTTTCACGCGTTTTATGAAAGTCGTTTCCTCTATCAAATCTGCCAAGAAGCGTCACCCGGCGTGCCAAGTGGTGCGTCGTAAGGGCAAAATCTATGTGATTAACAAGGTCGAGCCGCGTTATAAAGCGCGCCAAGGCTAATTAACCCCTTTTATCACGATGAAATCCGAAGGCCATCCCATTCTCAACGACGTTTGCTTCCTCGATATCGGAACCGGCAAACGCTTTCTCACCAAGTCTACGATGAAATCTATCCGCAAGGAGACCATCGAAGGCGTCGAGTATTACGTCGTGATCCGCGATGTGACGATGGACTCGCATCCCGCCTACACCGGCGAGAAGCGCCTCGTCGATACGGCTGGCCGCGTCGAGAAGTTCACCAGCAAGTTCAAGCGCGTCGCGACCAAGAAATAATCGATTCCGACGATCGTTTTGGTTTTGGAAGACCCTCCGGAAACGGAGGGTTTTTTGTTGCCGGAGCGGGGCGCCGGGAGCGTCTATAAGCGAATGCGCCTCTCAAAAATCATCGCCTTCGATTGCGACAGTACGCTGAGCGGAATCGAAGGGATCGACGAGATGGCCCGATTGCGGGGCACCGCGTGCTTTGCGGAGATCGATGCGATGACGCGCGCGGCGATGGAAGGGCGCATTTCGCTCGACAGTATTTTTGCCCGCAGGCTGGAAATCGTCCGGCCAACGCGGGCGGAAAGCGCACTCATCGGGCAACTTTACATCAAACACGTTGAGCCAACCGCATTGGCCACGTTGGCGGTGTTACGGGCGGCAGGATGGACGCCTCTGATTATCAGCGGCGGTTACACGCAGGCAATTGAGCCGCTCGCCTCCTTTCTAGGCATTGACCGAGTGGAAGCCGTGGGCCTGCGGTTTGACGGGGCGGGGAATTATGCGGGTTACGAAGCCACGCACCCGGCGAGCCAGCGCGGCGGCAAGCCCCGGATAATCCATGCGCTCCGGGAAGAGCTGAAGCCCGAGCAGATCGTGATGGTCGGGGACGGCGCGAGCGATTTGGAAACCAAAGGAAGCGCGGACTATTTTGTCGGTTTTGGCCGCTACGTGTCCCGGCCGGCAGTGAAGGCGGGGGCGGATCATTTTGTGGATTCGCTCGGTGAAGTCGCCGGCCTGCTGGTTGGCGAAAAAAAATAGATCGTTGGGTGGGAATTGGGTCTGCTGCTTGGCGGTTGGCTCCGACGATCGAACTCAAACTACTTAACTTAATTTATGGCTGCACTCTCTACCCCTGCTTTCCCTCCGGCATTGAATTCCTACCCGGAACTGGCGGGAGCAGGCTTGGCTGAAATCCTGTCGGCGCGAATCCAGATTGACCCCTTCAACTTGGTTGCGACGGCCATCTTCTTGCTCGCGATCGCGCACACGTTTGCGGCCGCGAAAATTCAGCATCTTGCTCATGGCGTCGAGCAACGACACGCGCAGCGACTCAGGTCAGCCGGCCGGTTCACTGATAGCACCGGCGACGAAAACCCGGATGAGGTGAGCTTCACTGGAAAAGTGCTGCACTTTTGCGGAGAGATCGAAGCGATTTTCGGGATCTGGGTGATCGCATTGGTGGCGGCGATCGTGGCCTTAAAGGACCTGGCGACGGCGATCCACTATTTGGCCGATACCGTCAATTTCACCGAGCCAATGTTTGTGGTGGTGGTCATGGCGATCGCCGCGACCCGGCCGGTACTGGGGCTCGCAGAACAGGCGCTACGGAGCGTGGCTGGGTTGGGCGGTGGCCGGCCAGCGGCGTGGTGGCTGGCGATCCTAATTTTGGCTCCGCTATTTGGCTCCTTTATCACCGAGCCGGCGGCGATGACGATCGCGGCGCTACTTTTGGGGCGGCAGTTCTACGAACTAAATCCGTCGCCTCGGCTCAAGTATGCGACTCTGGGTTTACTGTTTGTGAACGTTTCTGTAGGGGGAACGCTGACCCATTTTGCGGCGCCGCCCGTGCTGATGGTCGCGAAGCCTTGGAACTGGGACCTTGGGTTTATGCTCGTGAATTTTGGCTGGAAGGCGGCCGTTGGAATCGTAGCCGCAACGGCGGTTTATTTTGTAATGCTCAGAGCTGAACTACTCGCTCTGAAATCATCGGCCGCTGAAGCCGCGATCGCGCAACCGGAACGAACGGTGCCGATATGGATCACCTGCGGGCACCTAGGATTTCTGGGGTTCACGGTTTTGATGGCCCATTACCCGGTTTTATTCATCGGGGGATTTTTATTTTTCTTGGCGTTTACTGAAGCAACGGACCACCACCAGTCCCGGTTGGAATTGCGCGGACCGATGTTGGTGGGATTCTTCCTCGCCGGGTTAGTCGTCCACGGGGGGTTGCAGGGGTGGTGGATCGGACCCGTGCTAAAAAGCATGGGCGAGACCCAAGTGTTCTTCGGCGCCACGGTGCTGACCGCCTTCAACGATAACGCCGCAATCACTTATCTGGCGACGCTGGTGCCGGGGTTTACTGACGGCATGAAATACGCGGTCGTCGCCGGGGCGGTAACGGGTGGCGGCCTCACGGTCATTGCAAACGCGCCGAACCCAGCGGGGCAGACGATCTTGAAAAAATATTTTCCAGATGGCGTTTCGCCAATGGGGCTATTTCTAGGGGCGTTGGTGCCGACGCTCGTCATGGGCGTATGCTTTATGTTGTTCTGACGCGGCGGGCTGGCCGGTCGAAGAACATCGGGCTGCTCCTTGATCAGGGAAACAGGCCGCGAGCGGCTTTGGCGTCGGCGACCCGCTGGATGCCGAGGGTGAGCGCGGCGAGACGCCGGCTGAATTGGAATGTGGCCTTCTGCGCATCGACGGCGGCTTTGGCTTTGTCGAGGATGCCGAAGAGCTTCGTGATGACTTCCTCGCGGCCCCAGTAAAAATTTGAGAGGTTTTGCAGCCACTCGAAATACGAGACGATCACGCCGCCGGAATTGCAAAGAACGTCGGGGATAATCTCGATGTCTCCGCGAGCCTCGATGATTTTGTCGGCGGCGTTGGTGGTGGGGCCATTGGCCGCTTCGGCGAGGACGCGACACTTGAGCTTGGCGGCGTTCTGATCGGTGATGACCCGCTCGAGGGCGGCCGGGACGAGGACGGTGCACGTGAGTTCGAGCAGCTGTTCGTTGGTGATCGCTTCGCCGCCGTCGAAGTCGCGGAGGGTTTTCTGGTATTGAACGTAGTTGAGGGCTCGTCGGACATCGATGCCCTTGGGATTGTAGTAGGCCCCGGTGTAGTCGGAAATAGCGATGATCTTGGCGCCGTAATCTCCGAGTGAAAGGGCGGTTTCACTGCCGACGTTGCCGAAACCTTGGATCGCGACCGTGGTCTCGTTGATCGGAATTTTTAGGTCTTCAAGATACTTTTTAACGAGGTAAGCCACGCCGGCGCCGGTCGCCTCACGCCGTCCTTGCGAGCCGCCGAGGGCGATGGGTTTGCCCGTAACGATCGCGGGGGAGACGTGGCCGATGTGATTGGAATAGGTGTCCATCATCCAGCCCATGATGCGCTCATTGGTGCCCACGTCGGGGGCCGCAACATCGATGTGGGGTCCGAGGAAATTGACCATTTCCTGCATGTAACGGCGGGAGAGATGTTCGAGTTCGTTGAGGGAAAGATCGTTGGGATTGACGATCACCCCGCCCTTGGCGCCGCCGTAGGGCAAGCCGACGAGGGAGCATTTCCAACTCATCCACATGGCGAGCGCAGCGACTTCGCCGAGGGTCACGTGCTGGTGAAAGCGGATGCCGCCCTTGGAGGGGCCGGTGGAGAGATTGTGTTGGACGCGGTAGCCCTCGAATACGGTCACGGAGCCATCGTCTCGCTTCACCGGCAATGCGACAGCGAGGCAGCGGCGGGGGTATTTGGTGCGATCGCGAAGCGCATCGGGAAGATTGATGGCGTCGGCGGCTTGGTCGAACTGACGGCAGGCCATTTTGAAGACCTCGGAATCGTAAAGGGACGAAACAATGGCTTTGGACATACGGATGGGCGGAAGTATTCCGGATCGAGGGCTGATGATTTGAGCCGGGGGGGGGCGCGGCCGTTTGTTGTGTTCGGAGGTTAGAAGGAAGGCAGGGGTTTAGCAATTGGCTTCAGAGCGGGGGAAAGCTTGCATCGCTTGCACTTATTCCACGCACGTGGGTCTTTGCTAATATGGGAACGCTGATAAATTTTACTCGCTGGGTGCTGGGTAAAACTGCGGGTGCAGGTTTGATCCTCGCCGTGGGCTTGGCGGCGGCCGGGCTTTGGCTTTATTTGAAAGACAACGTGAACTTTGACGACTGGCGGCGCGAGGTCGTCCTGACCTTGAGCGGAGAGCGGGCAAAGCTGCAGGCGGCGCTGGGCGATGTGCAGCAACGGATGGACCGGACGGCGGCAGAGATTGCGCGTGAGCAGGCCAAAGCGGAGCAGGCCGACAAGGTGGTGGCGCAGCTTCGGTCATTGGAAAGCATGTGGGACCGGCTCGTGGGCAATCCCGAACAACAACGCGCCAACGCGGAACAACGCCTGCGGATGGAAGGGTTGAGTGCGGAGGCCAGGGGCAAGGCGGTCGGTTTGCAGGAAGTGCTGGTGCGCACGGGGTGGGAGCGAGACGGGTTGCTCATGGCGCTAGGTAAAAAAGACGCGGAGCTGCGTGCGGCGCAGAAAAACAAATCAAGGATGCAGCAATATCTTGAAGACGCATGGTTGCAGTCAAAGCCGTGGGTCATCGGGGTGCTGGTGCTATATTTTTTCGGTCCAACGGCGGGCAAGTTACTGCTGTATTTCGGGGTGGCGCCCTTGATCGCGGGCGGAAGGCCGGTGCGGTTGACGCCGGACTTGGCCGTGTTGCCGGAAGTCGCGACGAGTCGGGTCTCGGCTGAAATCCGGCTGGATCCGGGTGAACGGCTCTGGGTAAAGGGGCAGTTTTTACAGGCCTCCGACGAGGGGGTTACGCGGGCGACCAAATATGTCTTGGACTGGCGAATTCCGGTCACCTGCGTGGTGACGGGACTGGTCGAATTGATCGAGCTCAAGGCGAAGGCCGGTCGTGGCGAGCAGCGGCTCACGTTATCGAATCAGGCCAATCCCCAAAGTGAACTGACGGTGCTGACGCTGCCGGCGGGAGCGGCAGTCGTGCTGCGGCCGAGTTTTCTGGCGGGGGTGATTGTGCCCGAGGGGGCGCGACTGGACCTGCGGAGGCGGTGGCAGTTGTTCCGCTGGCAAGCCTGGGTCACGCTCCAGTTTCGTTTTTTTGAATTTGCCGGGCCGTGCCGTCTGATTGTTGCAGGCAGCCGCGGCGTGCGAGCGGAGCGCCTGGCTGAGCGTGAAGGCAATCCGGGGCCGGCTCGGCGGACGAATCAGGATGCAACCGTGGGATTCACGCCCAATCTGTCCTATCGGCCGGTGCGGGCGGAGACGTTTTGGAGTTACTACCGAGGGGTGAACCCGTTGTTTGACGACATGTTTGCTGGGCAGGGAATTTTTCTGTGTCAGGAAATTTCGGCCGACGGCGATGCCCGCCGAGCCCGAAATTTTTGGAGCGGGCTGTGGGGCGGTTTGACCAAGGTGTTCGGGCTTTGACTCAAAAAAACCTGACGGTGGAGTGTTGGGATATGGCTACGAACGGAGCAGAACAAGTGGCGGTGCTTTTTGACTGGGACGGCGTAATTATCGATTCTTCGCGGCAGCATGAGGAAAGCTGGGAACGACTCGCTAATGAAGAAAAGAAGTCGCTGCCCCGGGATCATTTTACAGTGGGGTTCGGGAAGAAGAACGAGTGGATCATTCCGAATTTGCTGCGCTGGACGAACGATGTGGCGGAGGTAAAACGGCTGTCGTTACGTAAGGAGGCGCTTTACCGGGAGATCATCGTCGAGCGTGGGCTGAATGCGTTGCCGGGCGTGCTGGTATTTCTGGAGCGTCTTAAAGCGGCCGGGGTGCCGAACTGCATCGGCTCGTCCACGCACCGAGAGAACATTACAACGACGCTTGGGGTGCTTGGTTTCGAGGGGCTGTTCGGAGGAATGGTGACAGCCGAAGATGTGAATCAAGGGAAACCGCACCCGGATGTTTTTCTGAAGGCGGCGGCGAAGACAGGCGTGACGCCAGCGCGCTGCGTGGTTTTTGAGGACGCGTTTGCCGGGATCGAAGCGGGGCATGCGGGCGGCATGAAGGTGGTCGGTGTGGCTACGACGCACCCGGCGGAAGTGCTTGCCGGGAAGGTGCTCCGGGTCGTGAAGCGGTTGGACGAACTGACGGTTGCGGATCTGCGAGGGCTGGTTTCCGGTTGAGGTCATGCTCTTCAAACTCGCTTCCGACTACCAACCGACGGGTGATCAGCCACAGGCGATCGCGCAGTTGGTGGCGTCGATTAAGGCGGGAAACAAGCACCAGACCTTGATGGGCGTCACGGGCTCGGGGAAGACCTTCACGATGGCCAATGTGATCGCGCAATGCGATCGGCCGACCCTCATCATCTCGCACAACAAGACGCTCGCCGCCCAGCTCTACTCGGAGTTCAAGAATTTCTTTCCCGAAAACGCGGTCGAATATTTCGTCAGCTACTACGATTACTACCAGCCTGAGGCCTACGTGCCGTCGAGCGACACGTATATCGAAAAAGACTCATCGATCAACCAGGAGATCGAGCGACTGCGGATCGCGACGACGAGCTCGCTCGTTTCACGCAAAGACGTGATCGTGATCGCCAGCGTTTCCTGCATTTACGGCTTGGGCTCACCCGAGACATTTTCAGAAATGCGGATTGCGATCCGGATGCACGATGAATTGGGGCGAAACGTTTTTCTGGAGCGGCTCGTGGAGAATCGCTACGAGCGCAACGACTATGATTTGAAGCGCGGTTGCTTTCGGGTGCGGGGCGATGTCGTCGATGTGATGCCGGCCTACCTCGAACACGGTTTGCGGGTGGAGTTCTTCGGCGACGCAGTGGATGCGATTACAGAGTTCGAACCGGTGAGCGGTGACGTGATTCGGACGCTCGATCAATTCGATCTTTACCCCGCGAACCAATATGTGACCACCCGTGGCCGGCTCGAGCCGGCGATCGCGGCGATCAAAGCGGAGTTGGAAGAGCGCGTCGCGTTTTTTGAGGGAAAGGGCCAGTATCTGGAAGCGCAAAGGATCAAGATGCGCGTGAGCTACGATCTTGAGATGCTCCAAGAAATGGGCTTCTGCAACGGGATCGAAAACTACTCGCGCCAACTCACCGGCCGGACGGCGGGTTCGCGGCCGTTTTGCCTGATCGATTTCTTCCCGAAGGATTTTCTGCTGATGATCGACGAGAGCCATGCGACGGTTTCGCAGATCGGGGCGATGTATAACGGCGATCTCTCGCGCAAGAGCACGCTGGTAAACTTTGGATTTCGGCTGCCGTCGGCGCTCGATAACCGGCCGCAGAATTTCGCGGAGTTTCAGCAGATCACCGGGCAATCGCTCTACGTATCGGCGACGCCGGCGAAGTTCGAAATAGAGTGCTCGAGCGTGGTGGCGGAGCAACTGATCCGGCCGACGGGACTGCTCGATCCGATCATAACGATTCGGCCGACGAAGGGCCAGGTAGAGAATTTGAAGAGCGAGATCAACCTGGCCGTGGCGGCCGGCGAACGGGTGTTGGTAACGACCCTGACGAAGCGGCTGTCAGAAGACCTGACGAGTTATCTGCGGGAATCGAAGATCCGCGTGGAGTATTTGCACTCGGATATCGACGCGATCGAGCGCGTGGAGATTTTGCGGAATCTGCGTCTCGGAAATTTCGACGTGCTGGTCGGCATCAATTTGCTGCGTGAAGGGCTGGATCTGCCCGAGGTCGCCTTGGTGGCGATCCTCGACGCGGATAAAGAGGGGTTCTTGCGCAGCGAGACGAGTTTGGTGCAAACCTCGGGGCGAGCGGCGCGTCACGAGAAAGGGCGCGTGATCTTCTACGCCGACAAGGAGACCGACTCGATAAAGCGGACCATCGCGATCACGACCTATCGGCGGGAAAAGCAGATCGCCCACAACTTGGAGCGCGGAATCACGCCGAGGGGCGTGAAGCGGGCGGCGCAATCGAGTCTGCACCTCTACGACGGCTCCGGGCGCAAGGACGATGAGCCGGTGTTGGCGGAGAGCGCGGACGACGTTGCGGCGGTGATAGCCGAGTTGGAAGAAGACATGCAGTCGGCGTCAGATCGTTTGGAGTTCGAGCGGGCGGCCTTACTCCGGGACCAGATCACCGCGTTGCGCACGGGTGATTTTCGGAAAATGGCCAAGATAGAGGCGAAGGACTACTCGACCCGGGGGCGCGCCGCGGGCAGGACGACGGCGCGAAAGAGGTGACCCGCCGACGAAGCGGAAGGGCGTCGACGAACAACGCCGCTACGCCGGCGATTTGATGCGGGCCGGATCAAGCACGCCGATACAGGGGAGGTTGCGGTAGCGTTCGGCGAAATCGAGGCCGTAGCCGATGACGAACTTATCGGGAATTTTGAAGCCGACGAAATCGGCCTCGAACTCGACCTCGCGGCGTCCGACTTTATCGAGCAGGACGCAGGTGCGCAGGCTCGCGGGATGCAGTTTTTGCACAAGGCCGGCAACGAGCTTCATGGTTTTTCCGGTGTCGAGAATATCGTCGATGATGAGCACGTGACGGTTGCGAATATCAAGGGTGAGACTGGCCACGACCTGTGGCGTGCCGACGGATTTGGTCTTCTCGCCGTAGCTTGAAATGCGGATGCAATCCAAGCGCACGGGATTGTCGATTTCCCGCATAAGATCGGCGGTGAACATGATCGCGCCGTTGATCAGTGAAACGATGGTGAACTCGCCGTCGCCGTAGGTGACCTTGAGTTCCTGGGCGATCGAGCGAACGCGGCGTTTGATTTGAGCCTTGGTGAAGAGGACGCTTTCAAGGTCGGGGTGAATGGCAGCGGGTTTCGGCTTCGGGCGGGTGGGCATAGTCGTAGGCGGAGGGAGACAAGCGGAGTCCCCGGAAGCAATCCGTTCTCCGCCGGGAAAAGAGGTTAATTCCTTTGACTTGGCTGGAGGCCAAATCTTGCCTCCGCGACGATTCACGCCGGCATGATTTCCATCAAAATCCAGCAACTGACGAAGCGATTTGGAACCGTCACGGCGCTGCATAATCTGGACCTGACGATCGAGCCGGGTGAGTTGTTTTTTCTGCTTGGACCCAGTGGCTGCGGCAAAACGACGCTGCTGCGCAGCATGGCCGGATTCTACATTCCAGAGGAAGGGAAGATCCTCTTTGGCGATGAGGACGTGACGCGGCTGGCGCCGCACAAACGAAATACCGGGATGATGTTTCAGAGCTACGCGCTGTGGCCGCATATGACGGTGGCCGGCAATGTGGCTTTTGGGCTGGAGGAGCGGCGGGTGCCCAAGGACGAAATCAAGCGGCGGGTGGGCGAGGCGTTGGAATCGGTGCGGATGAACCAGTATGCCGATCGGAAACCCAACCAACTGTCCGGCGGGCAACAGCAACGGGTCGCACTGGCCCGGGCGCTGGTGATCCGACCGCGTTGTCTGCTGCTGGACGAGCCTCTCTCGAATCTCGATGCCAAACTGCGGCTGGAAATGCGCACGGAGATTCGGCGCGTCTGCAAGGAGTTCAAACTGACGACGGTTTACGTGACTCACGACCAAAAGGAGGCACTATCTGTGTCGGACCGCATGGCGATCCTGGAGCATGGGCACATTCTCCAAGTGGGCACGCCGCGGGAAGTCTATCGGCGACCGACACGGAAGACGGTGGCGAATTTTATCGGCGAAACGGACTTCATCACCGGCAAGGTGGTCGGGATGCACGGTGATTCCGTGACAGTTGAGACCGCCATCGGCCGCTTCGACGGGGTGCTTGGCGATCCGGGGCAGCAGCCAAAAGTCGGCGACGACGTCACGATCTCGGTCCGCCCGGAGTGTTGGGAACTCAGCCGGGAACGGCTCTCAGAACGCAACTCGGTGCAGGGCACGATCGGAGGTTTTGTCTATCTCGGAGAAGTCGCGCAGTATGACTTTGTGGTGCGCGACCGAACGCTCAAAGTGTTTGAACGCAACCCGCGATTTGTGGACGGCGCGTCGCGGGGCGAACTGTTCGCGACCGCAGCGCCCGAGGACGTGGTCGTGCTGGTGAGTTGATGGGCATATGTTGCGGCAGACGCTGATAATCCTGACGTTGCTGGCGACGTTGGTGCTGCCGTTTGCGCTGCGGCCGGCGAAAGAATCGGCGGCGAAAGCCGACGACACGCTGGTGCTCGTGACCCCGCACAATGAAGCCATCCGACATGAATACACGCGTGGCTTCTCGGAGTGGTATCGTGCGCGCACCGGGCGAACGGTAGCGATGGACTGGCGAGTGTTGGGCGGGACCAGTGAGATTGCGCGGTTTTTGGAAGGTGAGTATGTCGCTTCGTTTAAGAACATTTGGACCAAGAAACTAGGCCGGGAGTGGAGCGGTGAATTGCAGGCGGGGTTTCAGAATCCACGGCTTTCGGCGGATGCGCCGGCCATCGTGAAGGAAGCGCGGGCAGCGTTTCTGACCTCGGAGGCGTCGTGCGGGATCGATCTTTTTTTCGGCGGAGGCACGTTTGATTTTGAAAAACAGGCGCGGGCAGGCCGGCTGGTGGACAGCGGAATTTTGCAGAAACACCCGGAGTGGTTCACTGATGCGGTGATCCCAAGGTCTTATGCGGGTGAAGAGTATTGGGACAAAGAAGGTCGCTGGATCGGATCCGTGCTGAGCTCCTACGGCATTATTTTTAACCGGGATTCGCTGAAGCGACTGGGTATCACGAACGAGCCAAGCCAATGGACCGACCTGCGGGACCCGCGCCTGCTGGGAGAAGTGGCGCTATGCGATCCGACCAAGAGTGGTTCGATCGCCAAGGCGTTTGAGAACATCATTCAGCAGCAGATGCAGCGGCGCCTGGTTGCTTTGACGAAGGAGAATCCGCAAGGAGAGCCGAAGGCGCGCGAGGCGAGGGCGGTGCGCGAAGGATGGATGGCCGGCCTGCAATTGCTGCAAATCGTGGGGGCAAACGCGCGCTACTTCACCGACACGTCGCAAAAGCCGCCGATTGATGTGGCGGCGGGGAACTGCGCCGTGGGGCTTTGCATCGATTTCTACGGCCGGCAGCAGGAGGAGGCGGTGCGTCGTCGCGGGATATCGGACCGGATCGGCTACGCTTCACCGGCGGGTGGATCGGTGAGTTCGGTCGATCCCGTCGCGCTGTTGCGCGGAGCGAGAAACCCGGAAGTGGCCAAATTGTTCATCGAATATCTGCTCTCAATGGAGGGGCAGAAGCTTTGGAACTTTAAGCCCGGGACCGAAGGGGGGCCGGAGCGGTTCGCGTTGCGCCGTTTGCCGGTGCGGCGGGATTTCTACGCGAATGCCGAGTTTGCGGCGATCCGGAGCGATCCGGAGGCGCAGCCTTTTGTGCAACAGGATCAGTTGATCTATCGGAGCGAGTGGACGGGCGGAATTTTTCGTGAGATGGCGTTTATCATCCGGGTCGTCTGCCTCGATACCCACGCCGAATTGAAGGATGCTTGGCGGGCAATCAACGCGGCGCCGCCCGAAGCGCGAGCGCAGGCGCTGGCGGTGTTGAGCGATCTTTCGGTGGTGGATTATGATCGGGCGAACAAAGAGGTGAAGCAGGCGTTGGGTTCGAAGAACAAGGTCGACGA
>CAMCWW010000001.1:0-132781 GCA_945882935.1 Opitutus sp. GAS368 | reverse complement strand
ATGAGTTCGCTTTCGTCGGGCTTGCTGGGGACGACGGAGGCGAGGTCGGATCGGCCGCCAGCGAGGGCGTTGGCCTGGAGATCGAGGCGAAGCCCGGACTTGCGGGATGAGGCGTCGGGGCCGTGGCAGCGATAACAGTTGTCCGACAGGATAGGGCGGATATCCCGGTTAAAGTCGACGGGTTCGGCGGAGGCGGACGGGGCGGGCACGGCGGCCAGCGTGAAGGCGATCAGCGCGGAGAGGGTGAGCCAAGGACGGGAAACCGACATCCTATTAATTGAGCGGGCCGGGCAGGGTCTGGCAATTACCGGGAGACGAATGAGACAAAAAATATTTGGGCAGACAGATTTTGCCTGAAAGATCAGGGGGCGGCCGAACGATGCTAAACGTGAGAATTGAGGTGAAGCGGCCACAGGGCGAGGTTGAGGCGTTTCAAGGTGAGTCCACTTGCGGGAGTGGCCGGATGCGCCACGTTTCGGAGATGAATCGGGACGAGGTGCTCCATGTTGTTTGGTTCAAACGCGACCTGCGGGTGGTGGACCATGGGGCGTTGGCTCAGGCGGGAGAAGCGGCGCGGGGTGGCGGCGGGCGGATTTTGGGCGTGTATTTCGTGGAACCGACGGTGACGGCCGCGGAGGATTTTGCGGGCCGGCATTGGGCGGTGACGCGGGAGGCTTTGAAGGATTTGCGGGCGGATTTGGGGCGGCGTGGGGTGACGTTGGCCGTGCGGACGGGTGCGGTGACGGAACTGCTGGAGCGGCTGAGGGCGCGGTGCGGCCGGATGCACCTCTGGTCGCACGAGGAAACCGGCAACGACGCGACGTATGCGCGGGATCGGGCGGTGGGGCGGTGGGCGCGGGAGCGCGGCGTGCCTTGGACGGAGGTTTGGCAAAACGGCGTGGTGCGGCGGCTGCGCTCGCGGGACGGTTGGGCAGCGAATTGGGAGGCGCGAATGCGGGGACCGTTGGCCATGGTCGCGGCTGCATTACCCGGCGAGACGACGGTGACGGCGGGGGCAATCCCCACGGAGCAGGAGTTGGGCTTGGCGGCGGATGATTGCCCGGGGCGGCAAGCCGGGACACGGGTCGAAGCGGAGCGGATGCTCGCGACCTTCTTGGCCTACCGTGGAAAAAACTACAGTCGCGAGATGTCCAGCCCGATCACGGCGGTGGAGGCATGTTCACGCCTGAGCGTCGCGCTGGCCTGCGGGGTGATGTCGTCGAGGGAAGTCGCGCACGCGGCCTGGGCGCGGGCGGAAGCACTGGCCGAGGCGAAGCGAGCGGGGAGGGGCGGAGATTTCCACATTGGCTCGGTGCGGGCTTTTTGGGCGCGGCTGCACTGGCGTTGCCACTTCATCCAGAAACTGGAGGACGAGCCGCAAATTGAACGCGAGGCGTTCTTGCCGGAACTTGATGAGCTGCGGGCAGGCCCGTGGACCGACGAGCGTGCGGCCCGGCTGGAGGCGTGGTGCAGGGGGCGGACCGGCTATCCCTTCGTGGATGCCTGCATGAGAGCGCTGCGGGCGACGGGTTGGATCAATTTTCGAATGAGGGCGATGTTGGTCTCGTTCGCCAGCTATGATCTGTGGTTACCGTGGCGGCCGAGCGGGCTGCAACTCGCGCGGTTGTTTACGGACTATGAACCGGGGATTCATTGGCCGCAGGTGCAGATGCAGAGCGGCACGACGGGCATCAACACGCTCCGCATGTATGCGCCCGTGAAACAATCGTTGGATCAGGATCCGCGCGGAGTGTTTATCCGCCGCTGGGTGCCGGAGCTGGCGGAAGTGGGCGAAGCTTTCATCCACGAACCGTGGCGAATGCCGACGGCAGCGCAGACGGCGGCAGGGTGCAGGGTGGGCAAAGATTACCCGAAGCCGGTGGTAGAGCATGCGGAGGCGGTGCGGTTGGCGCGGGGAAAGTTCACAGAGCTGAAGCGACGGGCGGAGCACCGGGCAGGAGCGCGGAAAGTTTTCCTGCGGCATGGAAGCCGGAAGCGGCCCGGGACGCAGATCGAAGACCCGCGATGGTTCGAAACTGGAGAGGGGAGAACGGGAGGCGGCGCCGGGACCGCGCCGGCGGGCGGACAGCTGGAGCTTGGGATGTAGAGGGATAATGTCCCCGGGCTCCCGGTGTTGCGAGGAGTGGGCGTCAACGCCGCCCGCGAATGCTCCGTAAAGCCCGCTGGGCTGCTACCGCGCTACGGCCGCAGATCGCGGACGCCGTTGTTCAGGGCCATGAGCTGGCGCACTTCGGCGTTGGTGAGCGCACGGTCGAAGACGGCGAGGTCGTCGAGGTGGCCCACGTAGGCGGCGCCGAGCACAAGCTGCGCCGCGTCGCTTTTCCAGTCGAGAGTGAGATCCCAGTTTTCAATCACGCCTTGAAGTTGGCCGTTGAGCCACAAGCGACCGGAGGGCTTGGCGGATTTATCGTTGATGTTTTCGAGCGTGAAAACGACGTGCGTCCAAGTTGCGCGTGAAAATGGAGCGCGGGAGATTTGTACCATCGGTCGTCCGGCGGCCGGAATGTCTTCCCAGCCGACGTTGGTGGGATTCCAGATCGACGAAAGTGGGCGGATGGCGAAGCGGAAAAATCGGGGCGTCTCGCCCTTGGACCATTCAAGGAAGATGAAGCCCTGTTTGCTGTCGTCGCCGACGATCTGAACTGGGTCGCAGTAGCCGGGCGCGAGATCTCGGTCGGGATCAAGCCGGAGCCAGACGGAGACGGTGGCGGACCAGCGTGAGGCGTTGTAGCCGAGCACCCCGCCGTCTTTGAAGAGTGGGCGCGTGTTACCCTTTTTCGGAAAATGCAGCGCGCCGCCGAAACGGCCCTGACCGGGGGCGAGCGTGACCTCGTCGTTGAGGGCGGCGGGTACGAGTCCGGTCTTGGTGCGCACGTAGCTGGTCGCATCGCCGCGGGAGAAATCCGCGTTGAGGCCGGTGTCGAACGAAGCGTGCAACGTGAGCGCGCGGGCGAGACTGGCGGCGGGTTGCGCGGCGCCGAGGGCGAATGGGGAAGCAAACAGGAAGGTGAAGAGCAGGAACCGCATGGCAGCGACGGGGGACTCAAAGCTTGGATGATTTAAAATTGGGGCGAGGAGAGGGCGGAGGTCAATCGGGCGACTGGGGAACGGGCGGGAAAACGGGAGTGGCGAGAAATCGGGCTGCCGTGAGCGCCGGACTGACATCCGGGAAACGAGAGCGTGGGGCGCGGAGTGGTGGATGGCCGCGGCGCGGGGCGCCTCGCAATGATGGGCTTTTCTCAGGGGGTGGCGCGGAGGTAGGTGATGACGTCGAAGAAATCCGACTCGCTCAACAAGGTGTCGTAGGCGGCGGGCATGGGGGAGACAGGGGAGGCGGCGGTCGATTCGATATCGGCGGTGCGGATGGAGATTTCCTCGTTGGTCGCGGGGTCGCGGAGCAGGGTGGCGGGGCCCTCGGGTCGGAGGTTTACGCCGGATTTGGTCTCGCCGTTTTTCAGCGTGACGGTGGTGAGGCGGAAGTTGGGGTCGATGTTGCGGCTGGGGTCGAGGATGTCCTCGATGACGCGCTGGATCGTGCGCGAGCCGATGCCGTCGAGGGAGGGGCCGAGATTGCCGCCGATGTCTTTGACGCGATGGCAGGCGGCGCAGTTTTGGGCGAAGAGCGTCGCCCCGTGTGCGGCGTCGGGCTTGGCGGCGGCAAAGGCGGCGGTGCGGGCGAAGATGAGAGCGTCGAGGCGAGCGTCTTCGGAGGAGAGGTTTTTAACGAGGGCGGCGGCGCGAGCGCGGAGGGCGTCGGGGCGCTTGGCGAGAGCATCGGCGATGTAGCGGTGGCGGAGGAGGGCGGCGGGGGCGCGACCGGCGGCGACGGTGTCGATGAGGGCGGCGGTGCCTGCATCAGTCCGGGTGAGCGCCATGGCGAGGCCGAGGGCGAAGTCGTTTTGCGCGGTGAGGAGCGCGGCGACGAGGGCGGCTCGGCCGGGGGTGCCGGTGGCGGGGAGCGCGAGTTGATCGGCGGCGGCGCGGCGGAGGCCGACGGGATCGGTGGACCGACCCAGGACGGCGATGAGCGCGGGCACGGCCTCAGCATCGACGGTGAGGGCGCGCACCGCGGCGGTGCGGAGGGAACCCGCGGTCTGGGCGTCGAGGAGGAGGGTGAGGAGCGAACGATTTTTCTCCGGGAAAGAGAGATCGCGCACGGCATCGGCGGCGCGGCGGGCGAGGACCGGATCGGTGAGGCTGAGGGTGGTGACGAGCGTGCGTTGCATCCACGCGGTGACGGCGGGCGGGAGGGTGCGGTCGGCGAGGCGGGACACGGAGGCGAGGCCTTCGGCGAAGGCGAGTTGCTGGGCGGCGGGCGCGGTGGCGAGAGAGTGCATCACGGGCGCGATGGCGGCGAGGCGATCGGCGGGGATCTGGCGCACAGCGTGGCGGGCAAATTCGCCGGCGCGAGGCGAGGCGAACTGGGTGTGCTCCAAGTAGGCGAGGAGGAACTCGGCGACGGCCGGCGTGGGCACGGCGACGGCGACATCGGCGAGGCGCTCGGCAGCGGCGGGCTCGGCGGCGAGGCGGTTGAGCTCGTCGAGGGGCGCGAGGGCGACGCGGGCCTTGAGGGCTAGGCGGAGGGCGTAGAGCAATTGGGGATCCGAGTCGGCGGTGCGGGCTTGAAGCGCCAAGATGATGGGCGTGGTCCAAGGCTGCGGGTCGCGGGCGATTAGCTGGGCAAACA
Organism: Opitutus sp. GAS368; assembly: GCA_945882935.1. Taxonomy (GTDB): domain Bacteria; phylum Verrucomicrobiota; class Verrucomicrobiia; order Opitutales; family Opitutaceae; genus Tous-C4FEB. The sequence continues at coordinate 128,073 of CAMCWW010000001.1, read as the reverse complement.
GGCGCCACGCGAGGGTGGAGGTGGAGAACTCGGGTGCGAGGGTCGCGAGTTGAGAGTTGAGAGTGAGGGGCGGGGAGTCGCTCGGGGTGCTCGGTGTTGAACTCATGGGCGGGACGCCCATGCCACTTTGGGCGTCGGTGCGGAGGGTGAGGACGCGGAGGGCGGCGAGGGCGACGTCGCTGGCGGGGCGCGTGAGGGCACGGCGGAGTAGGGCGTCGTCGGTGCGGCCGAGGCGCTCGAGGGAAAGGAGGAGGGGGAGCGCGGCGGTTTCGTCGGCCGTGGGATCGGTGCCGGCGACGAGGCGCGTGGCGGCGGCGAGGAGCGCGGGTGCGGTGGAGGCCGCATCGGGGCGAGCGAAGAGCTCGGCGACGGCGAGGGAGCGAACGACGTTGTTGGAATCGGAGAGGCGGGCGACGAGGTCGGCGGTCGAGAGGGTCGCGAGGTTGGGGAGGGTCGGTGGGGCGCCGGCGCCTTCGAGGCCGCGCCAGACGATGCGCCAGATGCGGCCGTGGGAGCGGTCGCGGGACGGGTGGGTGAGCGGCACCTCGTAGTGGCCGATGATGGGGTTGTAGAAATCGGCGATCCAAAGGGCGCCGTCGGGGCCGAGTTTTACTTGAACGGGGCGGAAAGAGGGATCGTCGCTCGTGAGAAAGTCGGGCTGGCGGGCGGCGAAGGGCGAGGAGCCGCGCCAGTCGAGGCGGTCGCGGTTGATGCGGCGGGTGACGGGATTGCCGTTGAAGAGATTGTTTTGGAATTCGGGCGGGAAGGTTTTTGCGGAGTAGTGGGCGATGCCGGCGATGGCGGAGGAGCCGTGGTCGTCGGTGGTAACGGCGGGGGCGAAGCCGAGGCCATCGTGTTCTTTGCTGATGCCTTCGTAGTAGCCACCGGGGATGAGGAGGTAGACGGGCTTCGAGTGAGAATCGGCGGTGTAGAGTTCGCCGCGGGCATCGAAGGCGAGGCCGTAGGGGTTGGTCTGGCCGTGGGTGACGAGCTCGAAGCGGGAGCCGTCGAGGCGGAAGCGGTAGGTGTTGCCGCTGGCGAGTTTCACGGTGCGGCCGGCGCGGTCGGTGACCTCGGAAGGGTTGGCGAAGCCGTGGGTGCCGTAGACCCAGCCGTCGAGCCAGAGCCAGTAGCTGGAGGACATGCCGTGGGTGTCGCGGAAGCCGAAGCCATCGTAGAGTTTTTCGCGGAGATCGGCGCGACCATCGCCGTCGGTATCGGTGAGGCGCCAGATCGCGGGAATGGAATAGACGAGGAGCGTGTCGCCTTTCGCGCCGGGAGCTCGGGGGAGCGGGAGGAGGCCGATGGGGATGTTAAGGCCGTCGGCGAAGGTGGTGACCTGGCGGGCGCGGCCGGTGACGGGATCGAAATCGGAGAGGACGCGGACGGTGTCGGTGCCGTGCTCGACGGGCTCGGGCGGGGCGGAAGCGGCGCGGAAGGCGATGCCGTTTTCGGTCCAATGTTTGTCGAAGGTAGGGATGGGTTGGCCGAGCGCGTCGCGGCGGGCGGGCCAAGGATAGAGGGAGGAGCCGGTGACCCAGACGCGGCCAAAGGAATCGAAGGCGAGGTTGAAGGGTTTTTGGATTTCGGATTCGTCGGCGACGAGTTGGATTTCGAAACCGGGAGGGAGTTTGAAAAGGGATTTCGACTGGGCGGACGGCAGCAGCGGGGCGGTCAGGGCGTCGCCGCGGGGATCGGCGGCGCGGGTGGGCGGCGCGGAGGCGGTGATGAGAAGGAGGGCGAGACGGAGCGGTAACGAGAACGAGCGGCGGCGAAACGGAAGAAAGGAGAATTGAGGCATGGGGGCGCGGGGTGAAATAACGGTAGGTTTTGAGGCCGAACTGCGGTGGGTGTCGGCCCAAAAATCTTGGATTAATCTTCAACTGCGGCGCAACGCTGGCGGAGCCGAAGTGAATCGCGAGTGGCCGCGGAGGAGTCCGAGTGCCGGAAGGCGAACATAAAAAAGGCCCCGGAGAACTGCAGCGTGCAATTCCCGGGGCCACCACGGATGGTGAGCTTATGCTGAGTTAAAAACTCAGACGGGCGCCGACGGTGAAGCTGCGACCGGGGAGGGGCGCGATGGCTTTGAGGAACGAGGTCGCGAGGCGGGCGTTGGCGTCGGTGAGATTATCGCCGCGGGCGAACACCTCGAGGCCGGGGCGCCCGGGGCCGCGATCGGCGAACCGGTAGAGCGCATGGACGCCGACAAGGGTGTAGCTATCGGTCTCGGTTTCCTCGGAGGTGAACCGGGTTTGCTTGAACGAGTGACGGACCTCGGAGCCAAGCGACCAGCGGCCGTGCTCGTAGGCGAGGCCGAGACCGAGACGCGCGGGCGGGATGCGGGGGAGCGCCTGGTCGTCGGTGGTTTGTTCGGCGCGCACGAGATCGCCGAGGAGGGAAAGGTGGAGCCGTTGGCCCGGGCCGTCGATGATGTGAAATTGGACCTCGGCCTCGGCGCCGTAGAACCAGGCGTCGCGGGCGACGAAATGATAGACGGGGAGATACTCGTCGCCGGCGGGCACGGGGTAATTGAGGAGATCGCCGGTGGCGTCGTCGAAGTAGCGGCGTTCGTCGCGTTGTTCGAAGATGAAGTTGTCGATCTGGTGGACGAAGACGCCGGCGGAACCGGTGACGAAGCCCGCGCGCTTGCGCAAGGTGAGGTCGAGGCCGAGGGAGTTTTCGTGGTCGAGGCCGGTGGTGCCGATCTCGTAGGAGCCGGTGCCGCCATGGGGACCGTTGGAAAACAATTCGACGGCGGCGGGGAGGCGTTGCGAGGAGGCGAGCGAGAGGCCGAGTGAGTAATCCTTGGCGGGATAGTAAACGGCGCCGGCGGAAAAACTGAGGCCGTGATCCGTGTTCTTTTGGCCGGTGCGGGCGGCGTAGCCGGGATAGGCCGGGAGTCCCGCGTCGACTTCGCCGAGGTGGATGGACTGGAATTCGTAACGCCCGCCGAATTCAAGATTGAGGGTGGAACTCACCTTGTAAGATTCGACGGCGAATAGGGCGTGGCTCTGGGTGACGGTCGGTGGGGTGACGACCTCGGCGCCGACGGCGGAGAAGTCGCTGCGGGCGATCTGATAGCCGACGGTGCCGGTGAGGTTACCGGATTCCTGTTGGATGAGTTCGAGGCGGCCCTCGTAGGCTTGGTTTTTGAACGTGGTATTGATGTCACCGGAATCGAGATCGAGCTCGGAGTGGGTGTAGTCGGCGACGCCGACGCGCAGTTTTGCGGATTTGAAAAACGCGAACGGCCGGGTGAGTTCGCCCCGGAGATCGAGGCGGCGTTGCTCAAGATCGATGGCGATGGGCTCGCCGACGGGGACGCCATAGAGCGTGTCGTAGGCGCTGACGGCTACCCCGAACGTGCCGGCGGCGCCGAAGGCCGTGGCGCCGAGGGAGGCGCTGCTCGTGGAGCGGGCGCTGTTGGTCAAAGTGCCGCGGTCGGCCGGGTGCTCGGGGTCGGCGTAGTCGGGGATGGCGACGTCGTCGGTGATCGTGCGGGCGCCGTTTACTTGAACGGCGAAACGGTTTGAGCCGGCCCCGGTGGCAAAGACGCCGGTGCGCTCGTTGGCGGCGGATTCGAAGCGGAATTCCGCGACCCCGCTGAAGGGCGCGTTGGGTGCGGCGGAAGGAATGCGGTTATCGATGATGTTGACGACGCCACCGACGGCGGAGCTGCCGTAGAGAAGTGTCGCAGGGCCGCGGAGAACCTCGATGCGCTCGACGAGCAGAGGCTCAACGCTGACGTTGTGATCAGGACTGACGTTAGACGCGTCGAGGGAACCGACGCCGTTCTCCAACATGCGCACGCGTTCGCCGCCGAGACCGCGGATGATGGGCCGGCTGGCGCTTGGGCCGAACGCGGTGCCGCTCAGGCCGGGCGTGGCGGCGAGGGTTGCGCCGAGCGTGGCGGCGGCGCGGCGACGGAGTTCATCGCCGGCGAGAATGGAAGTGCCTTGGGCGAGCTCGAAGGCGGTTTTGCGATCCAGACCGGCGGTGACGACGAAGGAATCGAGATTGAGGATTTTTTCAGCCGAGGAATCACCCGGCGCCGGGGCCGCGGGAGTTGAGGTCTGCGCGCGGGCAAGAGCCGCGAACGAGAGCATGAGGAGCGAGAATGAGCGGAAAGAGATCATGGTATGCGAAAGAGAAAAAAAGAGGGACGGAGAATGAAGCAGACGGTCGGGCGCGGTTGGGCGCGGCGACGCGGACGTAACGACCTGAACGAGCGCGCAGGCTCGAAGCGGTGATACCGACGGAACGGACAGCTCAGCTCAGCGGGGGACCACGTCCCGGAAGATGCAGAAAACGGGGCGAGCTAAAAACGAGTTGAGTCGGACGGGGAAAATTCGGAGCTGCAAAAGCGACGGGCGGCGCCGCGATCAAGGCGGGCGCGGCGCCCGCGGTGATGCCTTGGCCAAAGAGGGTGACAACGCAGCCGTCGTCGGAATCGGGATTCCCGGCGGGGGCTGCGTGAGAGTGGCTGTGCTCGTGGCCGCAGGCGTGCAGATCGGCGTGGAGTTGGGGACTGACGGCGAGGACCGAGAGCAACAGCACGAGTGCGGCGACCGTCGCCGCGACGAGGCGGTGCGAGGGTGTTGGCGAACGGGTGTTGGCAGGCAGTGAGGGCACGAAAGAGGAGGGACAGACCGGATTATGGCAGAGTCGTCAAGGGGGTGGACGCGGGCGAGGGCGAGATAGCGTGTAAGGCCTACGCGCCAATTGAATGGCTACTTTTTATTTTCGGGCGGAACGACGAGCAGGCGGAGATCGAAGAGGGTCCACGCGTCGCCGGTTGGCTCGATGCGGGCGAGGAAGTCCCGGCCGGGTTGCACGCGGGCGATGAGCTCGGGTGCGGCGCGATAAGAGTGGGTGCCGCCGAGGCGGAGTCCGGGAATATCGGGATGCTTGGCGACGACCTCGCCGCGCGTCGGATCGACGGAGACGATCACGCCGCGAATCGGATGGCCCAGCACCTGATCGGTCGGAGGTGCGCAACCGCACTCGGCGGCAGCGGCGAGCAGGGCGCCCTCGGGAATGGTGATGAGGAAGGACCGCAGACCCCCGCCGGTGCCGCTGGTGGCGTAGGTGGCGACCGCGATGACATCGCTGTTGCCTCCGGCGAAATCGCGAATGATGGCGAGGCGGGGTTGGCCGCGAAGGCGGCCGACTGATTCGGCGATCACGAGCACCGGAGGATCGAGCGAGTAATCGGGCGTGGCGCGGCGTAACCAGAGACCGGCAGGCGGGCCCTTTGCGCGGCTGGATTCGCCCTCGACCCAGAGGGTGATAAGAGCGCCGTCGTGCAACATCGCCACGGCGGGCCCGCCGAGGGGATTACCGAAGTCGACGTTGAACGGCATCAGAAAACGCGAGCCGGCGTCGGGCGAAGAGGAGATACGCAGGCGCGGGCGATCCTCGGCGGCGGTGAACCACGCGGCGGCCACGCGACCGCCGGAAACGGCGAGCTGGGGACCAGAGGCGGGGCATGGCGGCGAGCGCCATTCGTCGCGGTTGAGAGGGTGATCGTTCTCCCAGCGACCGAGCCGGTAGCGGACGACATTGATGTCACGGATGAGGCCATCGCCGAGGGTGCGGTAGGAAAGCAGGGCGCTGCCATCGGGGAACGCCACGAGCGCGGGGGGAGATTTTTCGCTGACCCGGGCCTCGATCAAGACATCGCGGCCGGCGTGTTCGCCCACGATGCGCGCGTAGAGGCGGACATCGTGGTCGCCCGTGGTGCGGCCACGGCGGTCGAGCCAGGCGGCGAGCACCCGGCCGTCGGCGAGGGTGGTGAGGACGGGGAGCGAGTTGGTTTTGCTTTCGGTGGTCAGGGGCGAGGGTGCAGTCCACGTGAGCCCGGCGTCGGTCGAGGAACTCAGCAAAATAGATTCGGTTTCGGGGGACGCCGCGGAGCTCTCGGTCCATGCGACGGTGACGCGACCCCCTTGGCCGACCGCGAGAGCGGGAGGCGCGGTGTCGACGTCGAGAATCCGGGGACCGGTGGCGACGCGTTGCGCGGCCGACCAGCGCAGCGTGATGGGGTTGAGCGACGTGCTGCGGACGGTTGCGCCACCGGGGGCGGATTCAATCCAAGCAAGCCAGACGGAGCCATCGGGCGCGCGGGCCAAAGTGGGAGCAGTGGCGCTGGCCTCTGAGGGGGAGTCGAGAGGCTCGATCTTGATTGGGGGCGGAGCGGATTTTTCGGCGGCGAAAAGACCGGTGATCACCGCGAAGCAGGAAAGAAGCGAAAGAAGCGGGCGCGGCATAGCGCGGACCTTGGGAGGCAAAGATCACGCCGGCAAGCTGGGCAGCGTGGGGAGATTTACGCGGGCCGGCGGCGCTGGAGCAGCGTGACGATGAGCAAAAGCGCAAACGAGATCACGAGCAGCATGGCGGCGAACGCGTGGGCCGAGGCGTAGTCGAGTTTTTGGACCTCGTCGTAAAGGGCGATACTGGCGACTTTGGTGACCCCGGGAATGGCCCCGCCGATCATGAGCACGACGCCGAATTCACCGAGCGTGTGGGCGAAGCCGAGGGTGAGACCGGCGGCGATGCCGCGCCAAGCGAGCGGGGTGTGCAGACGAATGAAAACGCGGAGCGGACGGGCGCCGAGGGCGGTGCCCGCATCGAGGAGCTCGCGGGGGACGCCGCGGAGCGCGGCTTGAAACGGCTGCACCGCGAACGGCAGCGAGTAAAAGACGGAGGCGATGACCAGACCGGTGAAACTAAAGACCAGCGGTTCGCCGGTGAGATCGCGCCACCAACTGCCGGGCGGGTGCTGGGGCGAAAGGCCGACGAGGATGTAGAAACCGATGACGGTGGGCGGGAGGACGATCGGCAGGGTGACGAGCGTTTCCAAAAACGGCGCGACGCGGGCGCGGGTCGTGTTGAGCCAGTGCGCGAGAGGCAGGCCGATAATGCCGAGGATGAGGGTCGTGATGGCGGCGAGGCGCAGGGTGAGGCCAAGCGATTGCCAAAGGGCCGAAGACAAGCCGAGGAAAGTGAAGGTCGAATCGCCCATCAAGGGGATCGTGGCAGACTGAAACCGTAACGGTCAAAGATTGTCCGGGCGGCCGGGGTGGAGAGGAACGCGAGGTAACGCCGGGCGGCTGGATTGGAAGCTCCGCGGCGGGTCAGCACGGCGCCTTGTTCGAGCGGGGCATGGGCGGAGGACGGAATTTCCATCCAGCGACCCGAGCGTTTGAGCACGGGGGCGATCACCAGCGAAAGGGCCACGATGCCGACATCGGCGTTACCCGTTTGCACGAACTGGGCGGTCTGCGCGATATTTTCCCCGAGCACGAGTTTGGGGCGCACCTCCGCCCACGCTCCGAATTTATCCAACGCTTCTTTTGCGGCGCGGCCGTAAGGTGCGTGGTCGGGGTTGGCGATGGCGAATCGCTTCACGCCAGGGTCGCGCACGACGGACGCGAGGTCGTCGATGGCGAGATCGGTGCGCCGGGTCCACAGCACGATTCGGCCGATGCCGTAACGGGTGAGGCTCTTCTCCTCCGCCGCTCCGGCGGCGATGAGTTCAATCGGGTAGATCAGATCGGCGGAAAGAAAGACATCGAACGGAGCGCCATTCTTGATCTGGGCGAAAAAGTTTCCGGACGAGCCGGTGGAAACTCTCAGGCTCACGGAAGGTTCCGACTTGGCGAACTCGCGGTTCAGCGCCTCGAGGCAGAAAACCAAATCGCTGGCGGCGGCGATGGACAGGGTCTCGGAGGCGCGGCCCGTGGGCGCGAAGACGAAGGCGAGAACGGCGAGGAGGCGGATCATGCGAGAGGCAACGTGGCGGGGCGGATCGGGGCTGGCCATGCGAAAGCGGGCGGGTTTGCGTGCAGGGATGACGACACGCGAGGCGTTACCGCCAGTGACGGTATTGAGTGGCTTCCTCGGAGCGGGGAAGACGACTTTGCTGCGGCATCTGCTCGGTCAGGCGGAGGGTCGGAAGTGGGCGGCGATCGTCAACGATGTGGCGGCGATCAATGTCGATGCGCAGGTGGTCGCGGGGGCGGGAGCGGCGCGGGTGGTAGAATTGGGCAACGGGTGTGTGTGCTGCTCGATGCGGGATTCGCTGGCGGAGACGATCGCGGAACTGGCGGCGCAGCGGGCGTATGACCATATCTTGGTCGAGACCACGGGGGTGGCGGAGCCGCGCGGCGTGGCGGATTTGTTCACGCGGAAGAACGCGTTTTGGCGGAGCCTCGGCGATTTTGCGCAGTTGAGCGCGTTGGTGACGGTGGTCGATGCGCGGAGTTTTCTGGATGCACAGCAACGGAGTCGGGGCTTGGGCCTGAAGACGGCAGACGAGGGGAGAAAGAGGGAAGAGAAAGAGGAAAGAGAAAGATTGGCGGAGGGGAAGAAGCCGGTGTTTGAGTTGATGGTGGATCAGGTGGAATGCGCGGATGTGCTCGTGCTCAACAAGTGCGATCTGGCGGATGAGACGGAGTTGGCGGAGGTGGAACGGATTTTAGGGGGATTGAATGCGCGGGCGGAGCTACTGCGCGCGGAGCAGGGGCAGGTGGCGAGCGAGTGGTTGCTGGGGCGGGTGAGGTTTGACGGCGCGGCAACGATGGGCGCGGCGCGGTGGCTGCGGTTGATGCGGGGTGAAGGCCGGGGCGGAGGCGGAGCGACGGGTGGACTGGCGGTCAAGGCGCGCCTCGAGGTCGCGCCCCACCTCGGAGCGCGGCACGAGACGGATTATGGAATCACGAGTTTCGTGTGGGAAGCGCGGCGGGCGCTGGACGGAGCGAAGTTTGGGGCGTGGTTGGAAAGCGATTTGCCGGACGGGTTATTGCGGGCAAAAGGATTTTTCTGGGTGGCAGAGCGATCGGCTGACATCGGGTTTTTGTCGGTCGCGGGCGGGCAGGCGCGGCGTGAATGGGTGGGGACGTGGGCGGCGGCACTGCGGGAGAGCGGCGTCATCACCGAGGCGCAGCTCACGGCCGAAGCGCGCGCGAAGTGGGCCGAGCCGCACGGGGACCGGCGACAGGAGTTGGTCTTTATCGGAACGGAGCTGGACGAAACCAAGCTGCGCGCGAAACTTGAGGCGTGCTTGCTCTGATTTGTTTTCGAAATTCCACGAAACATCTTTTTGGCGTGAGCGTCGGAAGCGCGGTGGCATTTTTCAGCTCACGCAATTTTTTCAGATTCGTGCTCGGCGGTGGAGTGTGGCTTGCGGCGGGCGGACTCGTTGGCAGTGGGGGTTTGAGGGCGGCGGAGCCGGTCGGAAACCGGGAGGTTCTGATCTACGCCGACGGTGATCGCGTGAAGGGGAAACTGGTCGAGCGGTCGGGCGGGGTTTTGGTTTTTCAGTCGGAAAAATTCGGTTTGCTGCGTGTGCCCGTGACGGCAGCGAGGATTGAGCAAAGCGACCGGCCGGCGGCGGCAAAAACTCCCGGGAGCCCGGCGGTGGCCAAGACGGCGGTGGCGGCGGGAGAGAAAGCGGGGGCGGATCGGGCGAAACCGGAGAAAGGCGAAAAGGAACCAACGGGTGGCTGGGCGCAGTTTTCGCCGTATGCGTTGACTCAGGGGGTGCGGGCGTTCCTCGGGCCATGGCACGGGCGGATTGCTTTCTCGACCGAGATCGCGAACGACGTGACCGACCGGACCAACACGACGGCGGAAGTGCGGCTCAAGCGGAAGTGGAGCAATGATGAAGTGGAGGGAATCGCCCGCTATGATTTCGCGCAGTCGGCCGAGGTGACGACGAAGGATGTGGCGCGGTTGAGCGGGTCGTGGCGGCGGGATTTTCCGCGGAGGTTTTTTGGCGTTTATCGGCCGACGTTGGAGTGGAACCGGGCCTCGAAGCGGCCGAACGGGGTCCCTACAGATTATTTCTTGGTCCAGCAAGAAATCGGCGCGGGCCTGAGTGTGTTGGCGGCAAAGGACCGGAAGTTGCGCGTGGGGGTATCGGAGAATTTCTTCGACGTGTGGGTCACGGCGCCGCAGAGCGACCGGACTTCAGAGACCTCGGCATCGACGTTTGCCGAGGTGGAGTGGAGCCTCCCATGGCGGATCCAACTCATCGAGCGTGGGGTGTGGTATCCGCCGGTTAAGAGCAAATTAAACGGATGGGAAAACCGGATCGAGCTGAACAAGAAACTCACGGAAACGCTGAGCGTCGCGGTGCGGCACGAGACTCGGCAAAATAATCCCGACGAGCGCGTGCGCGACTATTCGCTGTTGCGGATATTGGTGGGGCTGGATTTCTGAGCTCGAGGTAGAAGACATAGAAGCGGAGCGGTGGCGTCGCGTCGGGAGGGAGGTTGGGAGACCCCTGCTTTTTGGGGCGCGGCATTTCAGGTTCGCCAGCGGCGCGGCGAAAAGGAAGCTCAGCGGATAATTTTTTATATGATACCTCGCATCTTTTTAAGCGGAGTTTTGGTGTCGGTTTTCTTGGCGCTCGGGCTACGGGCGCAACAGGCGACGACGCCGACTACGCTCGGCACGCCGCCGCCGACTTTGCTGGCGCCAGGCGGCCAGGTGACGGTGGACCTGCGCACGTTTCTCGGCGTGCCGGGCGTGACGGGGCAGGTCGTGCAGTTCGATACGGCGCGGGGGACGTTTAACGCTGAGCTGTTGGCGAACGATGCCCCCCGGACCGTCACAAATTTTCTGAATTACGTGAACCGCGGGGCTTACACGAACAGCATCTTCCACCGTTCGGTGCGGAACTTCGTGATCCAAGGCGGTGGTTTCGCGGTGTCGGGTTCAACGGTGAACACGATTCCGACCGATGCGCCGATTGCGCTCGAAAACAAGGTCTCGAATCTGCGCGGAACCCTCGCGATGGCGCGCACGAATGAGTTGAATTCGGCGACGAGCCAGTGGTTCGTCAACACGGGCAATAATTCCGGCCAACTCGACGCGACGAATGGCGGTTACACCGTGTTCGCGCGGGTGCTCGGCAACGGGATGACAGTGGCCGACTCGATCGCCGCGCTGACGATCGTCGATGCCTCGGCGATTTTGAATAGCGCGTTCAATGAACTGCCGGTGCTCGGTTTGCCCGTGAATTCGGCCAACCTCGTGGTGGTGCGCAGCGTGCGGCCGGTGCCGATCTATCCGACGACGAACGGCGAGGCAGCGGTCGTGACGTTTAGCGCGACGAATCAGAATAGCATCGTGGCGGCAGGCTCGGTGGTGGGCAGCGCGTTGACCCTCACCGGCGGGGTGGCGGGTACGGCGACGGTGCGGGCCCGGGCGACGGACTCGAATGGCAGCGCGGCCGAGGTTGTTTTTAATGTGACCGTGGCCGCAACGGCTCCGGTGATCACAGCGGAGCCGCTCAATCTGATCGCGGCGACCGGTCGGATGATGGTGCTCAACGTGGCGGCGAGCGGCCCAAATCTGACCTACCAATGGAAACGCATCCCGGCGGTGCCGATTCCGGGTGCGACGGGACCCCAGCTGATCGTGAACCCAGTCACGGCCAGCGACGCGGGTGTTTACTATTGCACGGTTTCAAACTCGGCGGGCGAAGTGAACAGCGCGGGGGCGATCGTGGCGGTGCGGGGGACCGGGGTGAACCGGTTGTCGAGCCTATCGGTGCGGGCGAATTTGGATGCGACGCAGGTGTTGACGGTGGGCTTTTCGACGACAGCGGCGAAGAACCTGCTCGTGCGCGCGGTCGGGCCGAAGCTGGTCGATTTCGGGGTGGCCGATTTTAATCCTGATCCTCGGTTGGAGATTTTTGACGGCGCGCAACGGCCGACGGTAAACAACGACAACTGGGCGCCGACCCTCGGGCCGGTGTTTCAGAGTTACGGCGCTTTCGGGTTTGATGCGAACAGCCGGGATGCGGCCCTGGTGACACGCTCCGGCGGCGCGGCGACGGCGGAAATCAAGTCGTCGGGCAATGGAATCGTGCTGGTCGAAGTTTACGAGGAAGTGACGGCGACTCCGGCGACGTTGAACGGCGTCGCGACGTTGCACCGCGTCGGCACGGGCGGTGGAATTTTGATCGCGGGCTTTGCCGTGACGGGTGATGTGGCGAAGACGCTGCTGATCCGCGGAGTGGGGCCGAAGCTGGCAGCTTTTGGCGTCGGCGACCGGCTGACAGACCCGAAGATTGAAGTGCGGACCGTCGGTGACGTCATGCTCGCGGCCAATGACGACTGGAGCCCGAGCGTGGCCGCCGCGACGCCGGGGCTTGGGTTTGCCTTTGACTCGGGGAGCAAGGACGCGGCGCTCTTGGTGACGTTGCCGCCGGGCGCTTACACGGCGCAGTTGAGCGGGGCGGACGGCGGGACGGGCACCGGGCTGATCGAGATCTACGAAGTGCCGTAGCGCGCGGCGCGAGGTTGAGAGCGGAGAGATCGTGCGGGGGGGGGGGAGCGGCGCGAGAGGAACATGGGCGGGACGCCCATGCCACTTTGCGGCCGGGGGTGGCCCGCTATCACGGTTCAGCCGCCGAGTTTGAAGCTGGCGCTGACTTGGAAGACGGCGCTGACGATCGCGAAGGCGATGAAGCCGACGAACGTGAACACGCCGCCGAGCACGACGCCGGCAATCACTTTGGTGAAAAAATTGAGCTGGCCGGTGATGATTTTTTGGTAGGCGGCGGCGATGCTCTTCAGGCTCGGAACGACGTTACCGGTGTTTTCGCCGATCGCCAAGCGGTCGAGCACGAGGTCGGGGAAACAGCCGGTGCGGGTGAGTGCGACGGAGAGCGCCTCGCCTTCGAGCACGCGGGCGGTGGCGGTGTTGAAGGCGGCGCGGTGGACCTGGTTGGCAATCTGCTTCTCGGTCATGCGCAGCGCCTCGGCGGCGGTGATGCCGTTTTCCAAGAGCACGGAAAGTGTTTGGCTAAAGGAGTGGACCGTCTGCGCCACGAGGAACGGGCCGACGAGCGGGAGTTTGAGCAACCAAGCGTCGGTCTGGGCGCGGCCGGCGGGGGTTTGGCGCCAGCCGATGAAGGAGATCAAGGCGAGCACGACCGCGACGACGGCCATGATGCCCCAAATACTGAGGGCGAACTGCGAGGCGCCGATCAGAAGCTTGGTGGACGCGGGCATTTTACCGCCGAGCGAGCTCAGGAGCGTTTGGAGGCGCGGCAGGAGAAACGTGAGGAAGAAAAGGATGACGCCGCCCGAGACGAAGACCATGAACACCGGGTAGGCGAGGGCCGCCATGAGCTGGGCGCGCAGCTCGCGTTGCTCGACGAGGTGGGCGATGAGACGGGAGAGCGTGTCGTTGAGGGAGCCGGTGGCTTCGCCGGCGTGGATGAGATTGACCGTGCCGGTATCGAAGACCTCGGGATATCCTCCGAGGGCGCGGGAGAGCGGTGCGCCCTCGCTGATGCGTTCCCAGACGCCGGCGCAGAGCGTGCGCAGGCGGGGCTCTTTAATGCGGGTCGAAAGGAGACGGACGGCTTCGCCGGCGGATAGGCCGCTGCCCGTGAGATCGTGGAGTGCCTCGAGGAAAGGAAGACGCTCGGCGCGGCGGGGAGCTTGGGCGTTGAGGCGGATCGAGGCGCGCGTCGGGCGAGACACTTTGGCGAGAGCCGACGCGGACGATGAGGACGGCGGCGCTTTACCGGCGCTCTTGCGCGGGGCGGGACCGGCCAGAAGCTCGGTGACTTGGGCGACTTGAAGACCGCGCGCGGAGAGGAGACGCAAGGCATCCTTGCGGCTCGGGGCGTCGAGTTCGGCGGAAAGAGATTTGCCGGCGCGGTCGCGGGCGCTGTAGGCAAAGCGAGCCATGTTACTTTTCGATCACGGTCACGACGCGGAGGACTTCCTCAAGGGTGGTGTGGCCGGCTTTAACTTTTTCCCAACCGCTTTGGCCGAGGGTTCTCATGCCTTGTTTGCGGGCGGCTTGGGTGAGGGTGCGGGTGCTCTCGCGTTTCAGGATGAGCTCGTGGAGTTCGTCGTTGAGGCGGAAGATCTCGAAGAGACCGATGCGGCCGCGGTAGCCGGTGCCGCGGCAGCGGTCGCAGCCGACGGGGTGCTTGAGCGAGGTGACGAGTTCGGCCTCGGCGGCGTCGCATTCGAGGATGGCTAGCGTCTCGAGGAGCTTGACCTTGCTGATGGGTTGGGAGGCGCAGCAGTTGGGGCAGATGCGGCGGACGAGGCGCTGGGCGATGACGAGTTCGATGGCGGAGGCGACGAGGAAGGGCTCGATGCCCATATCCACGAGGCGCGTGATGGCGCCGGGTGCGTCGTTGGTGTGGAGCGTGGAGAAAACCAAGTGGCCGGTCAGTGAGGCGCGGATCGCGATCTCGGCGGTGTCCTTGTCGCGGATTTCGCCGACCATGATGACGTCGGGGTCTTGGCGAAGAATGGAACGAAGGGCGCTGGCGAAGGTGAGGCCGATCTCGGAGCGGATCTGCATCTGGTTTACGCCGGGGACTTCGTATTCGATGGGGTCCTCGACGGTGATGATCCGGAGATCGGTGGAATTAATTTTCCGGAGAAACGCGTTGAGCGAGGTGCTCTTGCCGGAGCCGGTGGGGCCGGTGACGAGGATGATGCCGTGCGGGTAGTCGAGGACGCTGATGATCTGCGCCTGCTCGTCGGGGCTCATCCCGAGGCGATCCATCGTGTAGGCTTCCTTCTTCTGATTCAGGAGGCGGAGGGAGACGGACTCAGCGTAGATGGTCGGCGCGGTGGCGACGCGGATATCGAGGACGGTGGCGTTGGACTTGAAGTTGATGCGGCCATCCTGCGGGAGTCGTTTTTCGGAAATGTTGAGGCGCGCCATGATTTTGAGGCGCGAGATAATGGCGTCTTGAAAGCGGAGGAGATTCTCCGGGACAGGGACGGGGACGAGCAGGCCGTCGACGCGGTAGCGGATGCGGAGCTGTTCCTCCTGTGGCTCAAAGTGGATGTCGGTGGCCTGATCTTCGACGGCTTGTTTGATGACATCGGTGACGAAGCGGACGACGGCGGCGTCTTCGTCGACGACCTCCTCGGCCTGTTGAACGGCCTCGGGGGCGACGTAGGATTCATCGCCGTCGTCGAGGGCGCCGGAACCGACGCCGAAGTTTTCGATGATGAGCTGATGAATACGCTCGGGGACGGCGAGGTGCCAGACGAGCGGGCGCGGCGTGAACGTGCGCAGCCAGTCGGACATCACGGCATCGGGCAGCCAAGCGGTGGCCAGATGGAGCGTTTGAAAGTTAAGGGTCGAGAGTTCAGCGTCCGGATTTTCGGGGGTGGGACCGAATTTGATCGGGATGATCTGGTAATCGTGGACGAGGCGGGCGGGGAGGAGGCCGCGGGCGTCGGGGTCGGTCTCGAGGTTGCTGGCGATGTCGAGGGTGGCAGCGGCGGCGAGGGCGCTGAGCGCCTCGGGCTCGGGCAGAGCGAGAGCGGCGGCGAGGGCAGCGAGGCGTTGGCCGCGCGCGGCTTCGCGGACGAACTGAAGCTGTTCTTCGCTGAGCCGCGCGACGAGCGATGCGGGCAACGGATCAAGGGCGAGCGCGGTCATGGGGGGCGGCGCGGACTTACTTGAGCTTGTTGATCAGGGGTTCCTTGGCCGACTTCGAAGGATCGACGAGGAATTGGTTGATCTGATCTTTGTTCGAAAGCTGGTTGATAGTCTTAGAGGTCTCGGCGTTGCCCTCGCCGGATTTAATCACGCGGGGCCGGACGAAGAGCAGCAGCTCGGTGCGCTCCTGTTTGTTTTCACGCGGGCCGAAAAGGTGGCTGAGCAAGGGAATCTCCGCGAGGAAACCGATCTTGCCGCGGGAGCGACCGGTGCGCGTGCGCTGGAGCCCGCCGAGCACAATCATCTGGCCGTCGATCACGTTGATGAACGACGTGGCTTGGCGCCTGCCGATGACGGGCTGGGAATTGCCGTCGATTGTCACGCTGTCGAGGATGTCGTCCACCTTCTGGTCGATCTTGAGCTGGATGCTGCCGTCGTCGCCGATGAGCGGGGTGACTTTCAGGTCTATGGCAATGTCTTTGTAGGTGACGGTGGAACTGGTGGTGAGCCCCGACGAACCGGTATTGGGGACGGAGGTGCTGCCGGTGATCAAGGGCTGGGATTGGCCGACGATGACCTGAGCCTCTTTATTGTGAGTGGTGACGATGGTGGGCGCGGAGAGAATGTTGACGTTGCTGCGGGAGCCGGCGTCGGTGAGAGCGGCCTTGAAAGCCAGCGGGTCGACGATCCCGTCGCTGACGGTCCAGCCGGCGACGGCGCCCGCGAAATTGGTGACGGAGCGGACCCCGGTGGTGGCGTTCGTGCCAACGGTGAGATTGAGAGCGGAGAGACCGGTTTTGTCGGAGTCCGAGAGGGTGACCTCGGCGATGATCACCTCGATGCGGACCTGAGCGAGGACGATATCGATCTTGCTGACGAGGTCTTTGATGAGCCGGATGTCGTCGCCGGTGCCGGAGACGATGACGGCGTTGGAGCGTTCGTCATAGGTGACGGTGACGAGGGTGCTGAACTCGTTGGATCCGGCGAGGGAGGCGAGTTCGGGGCCGGCGTTGTTCATGAGGGCGGGTTGCGGGCCGGCGGCGGGCTGGGGTGCGGCGGGCTGGCCGGGGAGGGTGATCTGGCCGGGGCGGATAGATTGGGCGGAGGTTTTTTGGGCGGCGTTGGTCTGGCCGGTCACGAGCTGCGTGAGCAAAGTGGAGACATCTTTGGCGGCGGCGTGTTTGAGGTAGATGACCTCGTTGCGGGTGTTGGGGTCGGCTTTGACGTCGAGTTTGGCGATGAGCTCGTCGAAGAACGGATATTGGCGGGGGTCGGCGATGAGAATGATCTGGTTG
Source organism: Opitutus sp. GAS368 (assembly GCA_945882935.1). Lineage (GTDB taxonomy): Bacteria > Verrucomicrobiota > Verrucomicrobiia > Opitutales > Opitutaceae > Tous-C4FEB. Next base: position 111,334 of record CAMCWW010000001.1, on the reverse strand, counting down.
GTGCGGTCGTCGGCGTTGTAGGTGGTGCTGGTGCCGAGTTGGTTTTGGAGTGTGCCCTGCAAAATCGAGCGGAGCTTGTTGACGAGGTCGGAGGCCTTGGCGGATTTGAGCGGGTAGAATTTTGGGTTGAGGCCGGTGGTCGCGGGGCGATCGAGCGTTTTGATGAGACTCTCGATGCGCTGGAGATTACTCACGGAATCGGTGATGAGCGCGGCGTTGGTTTTTTCCAAGATGACGACACCGCCGCCGACGCCGGGGGTAAGCAGGCCTTGGAGTTGGGGCATGAACTCGTTGACGCGGAGAAAATCGAGTTGGAAGACCTTGGTGGCGATCTTGCCCGATGCGGGCTGGTCAGATGCCGAGCCCAAGATCATTTCAGGTGCCTCAGTCTTGGCTTGGGCTAAGGCGACGACTTTTAAGAAACGGTCGCCGAGCGGTGCGACGCCGATTTGGTTCAGGGCGAGGAGCGTTTCGATAGCGAGGATCAGCTCTGAGCGCGGGATCGGGCGGTCGATGATGAGCGTGTATTCGGCGGTGGGCAGCGCGGCGGGACGAAGGATGCTGCGGCCCGTGTGAAGCTCGAGGGCGGACAGCACGCCGTCGATGGGTAGACCGCTAATTTTGAACGACGGGATCAGTTCGTCGCCCGGTGGTTTCAGGTCGACGGGGGCTTTCGCGCCGGGAGGGACGGCAGGTCCGGGACCGGGGGTCTGCGCGGGAAGGGTGAGAGCTAGGGCAAAGAAGCAGGCGGTGAAGCGCAGGCGGACGGAACGCGAGGTCATGCAGTAAGAGGAGGAAAGAGGAGTTGAGCGCTGGTTGCGCGAAGAGAAAAAACTAAGCAGGATGGAGCGGGGGTTGTAAACGGTGATGTGCTTATGACGGCACGGGGCGCGGAAAGTTGCCGAAAGGGGTCGGAAGGATTTGCCGCTTGCGGGAGGCGGGAGCGGGGCCAACGGTTTTGCTCTGAGATGGGTAATATTTTCGGAAAACTTTTCACAATCACCACTTGGGGCGAAAGCCATGGACTTGGCGTCGGCGTGACGATCGACGGGTGTCCGCCGGGTCTGGCGATTTCGGCCGAAGAGATTCAGGCTGAACTCGATCGGCGTCGGCCGGGGCAGAGCGACATTGTCACGCCGAGGAAGGAAGAAGACAAAGTGGAGATCTGGTCCGGAATCTTTGAAGGTAAAACGACGGGCACTCCGATCACTTTGCTGGTGCGCAACGGCGACCAACGGCCGGGGGCGTATGACGAGATGCGGGACAAGTTTCGGCCATCGCATGCGGATTTCACCTATCAGCAGAAATTTGGCCTGCGCGACCACCGTGGCGGTGGGCGGAGCTCGGCGCGGGAGACCGTCGGCCGAGTGGCGGCCGGGGCGATCGCGAAGAAGATTTTGGCGGCCGGGACCGGCGCGGGTGGAGTGGAGATCCGGGCGTTTTTGACGCAGGTGCATGACATCGCGGTGCCGACAGGGGCGTTGGCGAAGTTTCCGACCTTGGCCGAGGTGGAAGCGACGCCGGTGCGGTGTCCGCATTTGGAAACAGCGGCGGCAATGATCGAACGCATCAAGGCCGTGCGCAGCGAAGGAGATTCGGTGGGCGGCGTGATCGAGTGCCGCGTGCGCGGGGTGCCGGCGGGATTGGGGGCGCCGGTGTTCGATCGGCTTGAGGCGGATTTGGCGAAGGCGATGCTCTCGCTGCCGGCGACAAAAGGATTTGAGATCGGGAGCGGGTTTGCCGGCGCGACGTTGCGCGGGAGCGAGCACAACGACGCGTTTGAGAATCGCGACGGTGCGGTGCGGACGGTGACCAACCGCAGCGGCGGCGTGCAAGGTGGGATCAGCAACGGAGAGGAAATTGTCTTCCGCGTGGCCTTCAAACCGACGGCGACGATTTTGCAGTTGCAGGCGACGGTGGACAAAGCGGGCGCGGCGACGGAGTTGATGGGACGCGGGCGCCATGACCCCTGCGTGGTGCCGAGGGCAGTGCCGATCGTCGAAGCAATGGCGGCGTTGGTGCTGCTGGACCACTGGCTGCGGCAGAGCGCGCAGTGCGGGACCTTTACGTTTTGAGTGACCGCGCGAGCACCGAAAAAGAAGCGCTGGCACTTGGACGGCGGGGCGTTTTTATAATCGGGAAATGAACAGCACGGAAAAACCATTGGTCTATGTAATTCTCGGCGCGGCCGGCTCGGGCCGACGCGAGGTGCTGCTCGATTTGATCGCGGGTGGATTTGGCGACGACGACCGGCCGGTGGTGCTGTTGGCCGCCGAAGAGCCGGAGGCGGAGATTGACGCGAAGTTGCCCGGAGTCGCGCGCTGGGTTTGGACGCAGGCGGGCTCGATCGAGGCGGACCTGCCCGAGGGAGCGACCCACATTTTTTTTGTGACCGATGGACGACGGAGTCCGGTGGACCAAATGGAAGCGTTTAAGGCTTGGGTGGAAATGAAGCCCGTTGAGCTGGGGCGGGTGTTGACGGTCATCAACTGCCAACTGGCGGCGAAGCACCCGTCGTTGCGGGCGTGGTATGAGGCGTGCGTGCATTTTTCGGATGTGGCGCTGCTCAACCGGAGAGAAGGTGTGGAAAATAAGTGGCTGAGCGATTTCCGGGGGTTTTTCGACGGCCAGTTCGTACCGTGCCTTTTTGAGTTTGTAAAAGGGGGCCGGGTGAAGAACCCCGCGCTCATTCTTGATCCGCAGGCGCGGCGGATGACCCATGTTTTCGACGACGAATTGGAGTGGCTGGTCGTCGATGCAGAAGGTTCCGAAGACGACGGCAGCGACGCCGAGATCGGCGTGGAAGAAGAAGTGCAAGTTGCCCGCGAGGAGGAGCCGTATTTTGTGCGCGACGCGGCCGGGCGCCGGGCAAAGCGGATCGTGGAGATCGCGGAGTTTTTGCCGAAGATCGAGCCGGCGGCGGGGACCTGAAATGAAAAAGCTCCAACCGCGTGGTCGGAGCTGAGGAGACTGGTGGTCGCGGTCGTGATTACTTCGCGGCGGCGACGGCAGCGACGAAGGCTTTGGCCTTGGCGGTGATGGCGGCCCAGTTTTTTTCCTTCATCGCCCTGGCATCAACGAGTGAACTTCCGGCGGCGACGGCGAATGCTCCGGCTTTGAGAAATTCTCCGACGTTGGATTCGTTCACCCCGCCGGTCGGAAGCATCTCGACGTGGGGGAGCGGGGCTTTGACGGATTTGATGTAGCCGGGGCCGAAAAATTCGGCGGGGAAGATTTTGGCGGCGTCGGCGCCGGCTTCCCAAGCATTGATGATCTCGGTGGGGGTGAAGGCGCCGGAGAAAATCGGCACACTGTAGCGTTTGCAAAGCGTGATGACGTCCGGGCGCAGGGCGGGGGTGACGATGAATTTAGCGCCGGAGAGGATGCCGGCGCGCGCGGTCTCGGCATCGAGGACGGTGCCGAGGCCGAAGAGAAAGTCGGGGAGCTCGGCGGAGGCTTTTTCCAACAGGCGGATGGCGCCGGGGGTGGTCATGGTGAGCTCGATGCTGGTGAGGCCGCCCTCGGCGAGGGCCTTGGCGCAATCGAGGAGACCGTCAGGGCTGTCGGCGCGGATGAGGGCGATGACGCGTTCGGTGCGGATTTTTTGCAGAATGGCTTCTTTTTTCATGGGAAAAGGCAGGTTGAGCACGGCGCCGGGAGAGGGAAATCAATTTTCTTGCCCAGCGGTGAGGGTGAGTGTGTGTTTCCCGTTCCGCTCGTGCCCGGGTGGTGGAATTGGTAGACACGCAGGTCTCAGAAGCCTGTGCCTCACGGTGTAGCGGTTCGAGTCCGCTCCCGGGCACCATTTTTGTTTTCATAGCTAAAATGGTCGGAAATAGCCGGATTTTTGGGATCTGACGGAAATGACACATCCGACACCCAAACTATCAACAATCTTGTCAACAAAGGCGACGCAGGTAGGCTTTGTGTACCCTTATGTTCGCCAAGCTCTACCAAATTCTGAAACCGCGGCCGATGTGGCAGATTTATTGGGTGGATCCACTGCAGCTGGTGAAGGGTAAGCCGGCTATCCATCGCGAGCATTTCAAGTCGAAGGAGACGGCGGAGAAACGGCAGAAGGTGCTGAACAAGATTGTTGTTCGAGAGGGAACCGCTGGCATCGCATTCGATGCGATGTTGCGCGCCGATGCCATTGCCGCCCGGCAGCTCTTGGACGTGAAGGGGCACACCGCCATGAGGCTCGTGAAACTCGCCGAGCTCTACACGGAAAAGGTGACAAGCCCGAATGCTCCGACCGTGGCCATTGGACCCGAAGTGGAGGCCTTCCTTTACGAGAAGGAAAACATGGATGAGCAGTCCACGCTGACGGTGGCGAACCTCAAGACACGGATTTGGATGTGGGTTAATTTGGCGAAGATCTCGACTCTGGGGGAAATCACCCGTGACTCGGTTGAGTGCCTGCGAACGCGGGGTGTGGATGCCCAGACCAAGCGTAACGACATGAATGCGGTTTCAAATTTCTGCCGATGGCTCGTGGACAAGCGCAAGATCGACTATCACCCGCTCGCGGGCATGACACGGCCGAAGCCGAAATCAAAACCGAAACCAACGTTTTCGGTTGAAGAATGTCAGGCGGTGTTGACTGCGGCTGGCAAGCACGGCCGGTTGGCGACTCTGGCGACGATGATTTTCACGGGAGCCCGACCAAGTGAAATCGAACACATCCGTTTCATCTATGGTCGGCACCCTCTGGTGAGAATTCAGGGTGGAAAGCTCAAGGGGCGCGCCAATCGAACCGTCGATATGCTGCCGGCATTGCGGGCCTATCTTGCTGCGGAAGGAAACCCAGTCCAGGTGCCCCCGCTGGTAAAATATCATCGCAGGCTAATTGCCGGCGATGCCGGCGTGAAGTGGAAACCTGATGTCTGCCGTCACACGTTTATTTCGAATCGCATGCAGCTGGCGCAAAATGACGGCCTCGTGGCGCGCGAAGGCGGAACGAGCGAGACCGTGATTTATCGGCATTACCATGAGCTGACGATGCCGGCAGAGGCGCGTAGGTGGGCGCGGATTCGTCCTGCAAAGAAAGTAACACCAAGCCCAACCGACGGTTCTTTAGCACAAAAACTTCAGAGTTAAACCCCTCCCAGATTCAATCCCCCTGAAAATCCGGCTTTTTATCAGTGGTCCCGTTCAAACGCCACTCGCCGCGCCCGCCATCAACTACCTTGAAAACCGTGCCATCGATTATCGAGGTCACGCTCAAAGCCAGCTGCGTTTCAGTTCGTCGAAGCCCAACAACTTCAGGCGCAAGAGTAGATCGAAAAGTTAATGATCCGCCTTTTCTCGTCCTTCGTGGGTAGTGCGACTGGATAGCGCGACGGCTGTGTTTGGCCCGAAATCATTGAGCCGATCAAGGATCTCGGTGTGGACGTAGGGGAGAAACCTTTTGACCTTTCCCCCGGATCAACGACAAAGAGTCGTTGGCCTTCCTCCCAAGAATTAGGATCACCTGGTGTATCGCCAGGATTGCGCAAGGGCTCTCCATTTCGTGCTTCTCACGGAGAGTCCGCTCGTCACCCCGCCTCTTCCCGCGGGGTGCGGGACTCAACGGGGTAACGCGCGGACTCTCCGCTCGAATCCCTCAGATCGCGGTGTTAAAGTAATATGGGAGGGAGGCCAACACCAATGATTCCGTCTGACCTGAGGCGGGTTCAGCAGGATAAGCTGGAGCTCCATTTCAGGTCGTGGGCGCAGGTCGAATCCGCGTTCCCGGATCTTGATCCGTATTCGCAGAATTACGGGCATGAGCTTATTCTCAGTCTGGACCGCATCGCTGCTGGATTCTGGGACCAACTGAAGAAAATTCTTCCCGATAAAGGCCCTAAGGTGCTGCTCAACAATGCTTGGGTGATTGCATTGCAGGATCCAAGATGGGTGGCGCTGCTGTACCGAGCCGTTATGGCTTCTGGATCGACAGAGGCGATCCTCGAGTCCGGCCGTCTCTTGGCGCTGACGGTGGACGAGCTTGATCCTTCGCCCGAAGCCATAGCGGTCATTGGTGCACGCCAGGACGGCCTGAACATCCCCCCCCACCTTGGATCCCGGACCTCACTGAAGCCAGGGCTGCGTCTGCGATATGCGTTGGCTCATGATTGGGCGAAGGGAGCAACCCTCGCCAAATTAGTTCATACAGTCGCATCGCAGCCCAATACGAGCAACTACCTTCGCAGTCGTGAACTTCAGCGCGCCATCAGCGCGGGTCATGCTTTGCGGCCCCCGGTCGCCCGGCTGACTGAAGTTGAATTCTTCATGCTGTCCGAGCGGGAGCAGGCGGTCGTGCTCGAGAGCCCGGAGGTAATGCAAACGGCGATTCCTGAATGCCTGTATCGGCGACAGGATTTATCTATTGTCGCTTCGGTCTCGCGGGTAAGGCAGGCGGCAAACCGCCTGGCGTTTGTCACGGTAAAGGAGCAGTTGTTGGGCCGATCGTTTGCTGAGGCCGGTGCTTCGATTGCCGCGTTCGCAGATGACCTTGTTTTGAGGATTTTGGCTTCCGAAGCGGCGCCGGAACTCAACAGGCTGAACTTGGCTGACTCAACATTGAGGCCGGTCTTGGTCAGGAAATTCGTCTCAATGGGGAGGTTGTGGCCCTATTTGCCAGCGGGCGCTGCTGGTAAATTGGAAGCACTCGTCCCCGGTCTGGAATTGCCAGTGTGGTGGTCTATGTCAGCGGATCAAATTGCGCAGGCTTTTGCCACAGGCGCACTGGCGCCCACGTCGATTAATCCAGTGGATTTTGTTTGGATTCAAGCGAGCTGGCGAGAACCAGCTAATGAAATCCTGGCTGCGGCGGGTCGGTTCGACCTATTGCCAGGCGAGGCCTCGGCCTGGGACCGGTTGGACCTGATCGCGCTATTTCGGGCAGCTGCCGGCAACCGGCAGGCGGAAAAAGCCGTGTGCGCCCGCATCCTGAAACTTCCTGACGCCCGTCCGGTCTTGGCGATTCTATCCGAGCCGGATGGACCGGCCATAAAATCGTTAGTTAGCAGGAGTCTCCTGCGAGGACCACGCCATCCCGGCAACCGATCATGGTTAGAATGGGTGATTAACTGCCTGGGCACACCTGAGTGGAGCATCAATGCGGCGCTGGCTGGCGCAGGGGGCAGGACTGCTGCCGCGGCGTTGAAAATGTTCCAATGGGGGGGGATTCCTATTGATCATGACGGTTTTCGTTCCGCCCTGATTGAACTGCTTTTCCGTAAAGCGGCTGGAAACAAAATTAGCGCCGAAACGATACAAGAGCTCTTCATCCGCGATCCGCTGGCGTTCGATCTTGTTGTCACTCGGATGCCGTCTTCGAGACTGCGAATCCTGCTCTCAAGCCCGAAACTGTCGTCTTCTGCGCTGGATCGGTTCATGCTCCTTGCGCCCGATAACTTGCGAGAGACGGTCTGGAAAAATCGGCTCTCTCGGGTCGCCACGGCGGAAAATCTGCGTGCCGTCTTACTTGAACGGGCGGGCTTCCTTGGCAAGATCCCGTGGCACGATCAGTGGTTAGTGGGAATTGAAGGCAGCGAGCGGGAAAAGGCGGTGGCGTTCATCCTAGCCTGCCGACGTGACCCAAAACGGCTTCGTTTTTTATCTAGTCACTTGGGGGCAGGTGTTTTTGCCGGTAGCATCTGGCAGGCGGCGGAAACCTTGCCGACGTCGGCGAGACGCGATCGAGGTTTTCTTGAACTGGTCGGAGTTTTAGGTGTTCACCAGATCCCGTATTTGGCAGCGGTCATGGCAATGGCAGACAGAAACGCAGCCGCGGGCCATAAGTTCGACCATGCTTACCGCAAGCATCTGCTACCAAAAAAATCAGGGGGCTCGAGGGTTATCTCGGCTCCGCACCCACATCTGAAGCGTATCCAGAGGGCAGTGCTTGACAGTTTGCTGCAGCCCATGGGGGCCCATGAATGCGCCCATGGATTTGTTCCTGGGCGGTCAATCAGAGGCAACGCCTCGCATCACGTGGGGCAGCCTATCGTGACCAATGCCGACGTCCGGAACTGTTTTCCTAGCGTCAAATGGCCGTTAGTGCTCGGGGTTTTCCGCAGGGATTTCGGCCAAAGACTGGCACCTGGCGCCATTTCGCTGCTCGTCGACATTTGCACCGCGGATGGTGGGTTGCCGATCGGCGCCCCGTCCAGTCCGGCGCTATTGAACCGCGTGCTTTTGCGCACGGATGAAGTTCTGCAGGCTGCTGCCAGCCGGTTACATTGCCGCTATACCCGATATGCCGACGACCTGACGTTTTCCGGCGATCACGGCGCCGTCAAATTACTGGGCGTTGCTGAGCGAACACTGAGTCAAATCGGACTGGAACTGGACCCGAATAAGACAAATATTTATCGGCGGGGACGTCGGCAAATCGTCACTGGTCTGGTGGTAAATGACATTGTAAGCGTCCCGCGGAGAATCCGCCGGCGCATGAGGGCGGCCGTGCGTGCCGTGGAGTTGGGTCGCCTGCCACAGTGGCACGGCAAGGAAGAGCAGACCGCCGCACTCATGGGCCGCTTAGCCTTTGTTGGCGCTGTCAATCCCCTGCATGCGGCCAAATTGAAGGCGCGTCTCATCCGCGCATTGCGTTAACTGAGCCAAAGCCATGCAGACCAATATCAAGCTTCACTGCGGATCTGGAGCGCGCATGCTCGATCTCGCCGATGAGTCCGTTCAGTTGGTCGTAACTGGTCCGCCCTATTTTTCAGAGGGTATTGAACCGCTTTTGCGGAAGGGAGTTGATGACTCCGCGGACTTGAACGCGCTGGAGGTAGACATTGAGACGTTTAGCCTCTCTCTGCGTCCTGTTTTTCAGGAGTGCCATCGCGTGCTGGCGCCCGGCGGACGCTTGATCGTGCAAACCCGGGATGTCCGTTTGCGTCATTTGCTTGTCCCGGTAGAGGGACTGCATCGGCAGATGATTGAGGCTATTGGCCTGAAGCTCTATACTCGGCACCTTTGGCGGCCAAGGTTTGTCACTATGGCACGGAGGCGAGCTACCGCTGCTTTGGCCGCCAACTTGGGTCCAGCTCCATTTGATCCGGAAGTGTTTTTGGTGTTCTGGAAACCAGGACAGTTCAGAAATGGGAATCCGACACCCGGTGATCTCGAATTACTCAGTCAGGATATTATCTCCACCGTTCCGGGGAGACTCCCCGCCCAGCACCGTTTTCAGTCACCGCTTCCCCTGCTAAAGGCGCTAATCCGTGCGCACTCGCGGCCAGGCGACTTGGTCGCTGATCCTTTCGCTGGTGGCGGCAGTGTTCTCTATGTCGCGCGCGAACTCGGCCGGTCCGCATGGGGATGCGAAATAGACGCGAAGACCCTCACACTCGCGAAGATCAACCTCGGCTTCAACCGCCGTCCGTAACCAATGGCACCTCAGACTGTTTTCCCGGACAGCTGTATGGAGATGCCCTTGATGGCGCTCTATGCGGGCTGCGTTATCGCACGGCACCAGAACCGGACTGCTGATTTCCAGATTCTAAACGATGCTTTGGTGCAGGCCGTGAACACGTCTGGCGGGCGCCGCCTTGCGGACCAGGCGCTTTCTGGCATGCCAGCCAGCCTGATTCCTTTCGTACGTGATGAAGTTGAAATTTATGCCGCCTGCGCGGCGCGCCGAAATGATTGGCGTTACAACCGCCTCCGGTTTTACAGCGACGCATCCTCAATCCGGGCCGGCTTCTTTGAGATCAATGATGGCGACTCCGAAAAATATTTTGACCGTTTGGCAGTCGACAAGGACTTGGACAGGAAGGAAGCCCAAGAGTTATTTCCACGGAACCGCCAGCAAGAGTTGGTCCGCACACTCCTCTCCATTGACCAGACTCCGGCAGCGGTTGTGGTGCCTACGAATCTTCATTCACTTCTTGATTTTGAATCAGATGCTCTCGAAAGGTGCGTGCAAGATATCACCAATTTTCAGGTGAAGATTGCTTTGTTACGTAGAGACGAATCTGGAAAAGTAGCCGGCCTGAAGCGAGAGCTTGCTTCCGCTGTCCTGAAGCGTCGGGCCGCAGGAGTTTACTCTCTTGTGCTTAAACCCGAGCATGCGATGGAAATCCATGCCGCTGCTATCGCCGGGCACTGGCTGCTGATTGATAGCGGCGAGGTACGCCTGCTCGCACCGCTGCCAGACTTCGATACCATCGGTGCACGAGCCGAGGCATGGCTCCATCCGTGCCGTTTTTTTTCAGATGCGTGCGGCCTAGAGCAAGCTCCGAAGGTCTCGATTAGTCGGAAGATGGCAAAGGCATTGATACGCCGGCATCGCTGGTGCGGCGCTGTCGAAGCAGTAGATTGGTTCGCCGCGATTCAAGAGACTCCGCAAGTCACTTCTCTTCAAACACCATTATGAAGCCTTCACGCTTATCCAGAGTCCTAACCTCCCTCCTTAAGCAGCGGTGGCCGGCGTTTATTTGGGGAGCGCCGGGCGTAGGGAAAAGCTCCATCGTTCGCGATATTGCGGCCAAAGCGGAAATGCCGGTCATCGATCTGCGTGCTGCACTTCTTGATCCAACTGATCTGCGCGGTATCCCCTCTATTTCCGACGGATTAGCAACGTGGTGCCCGCCGGCGTTTTTGCCGAAGATCGGGCAGCCGCCCGGAATTCTTTTCTTAGATGAGATCAATGCGGCGCCGCCCTTGGTCCAGGCGAGTCTCTACCAACTCGTCCTGGACCACCGCATCGGAGAGTACGTGTTGCCCACTGGCTGGTGGATTGTAGCCGCTGGCAACCGGCAGCAGGACCGTGCGGTGACATTCCGAATGTCCTCTGCGCTGGCCAATCGTTTCATTCACCTGCAACTCGAGCCGGACGTTAACGATTGGCGTGAATGGGCGATAGAACGCCGGCTCGATCCGCTCATTGTTTCTTTCATCGGTTTGAGGCCCGAGATGCTGTCGCAACCGCCGGGCGAATCACAGGCTTATCCCACCCCTCGCTCGTGGGAAATGCTCTCGGATGTGATCCGTATGTTCGGATCACGTATCGAGTATGCCGATTTGGTTCCGGGTATTGTGGGTGAGGCCGCCGCGATCGAATTTGCAGGGTTCCTGAAAAGGACCACCAGCGAAAAGGAAATGCTCAAGATTCTGGAGGATCCGGAGAAAGCTAAGCTGCCGACCTCACTTGACGGCATCTACATGCTGACTTCTTGGCTGGCCTATTTCAGCGGAGAACGTCCTGAGATTATCAAGGCGAGCGCCATCCTCCTTGCCCGGATTCCGCCTGAGTTCGGAGTCGTGCTTGCGCGGGACATGCTCAAGGCGAATGTCGCTTTTGCAAGAGAGCCCGGCTACCGGGCCTTCATGAAAGAGCATGGCCACCTCATCGCACGCTGACATCGAGCAACGCGTCCTCCGGGCCAGGGTTCAGCTCGCACTTCAGCAGCCCTTCTTGGCTGCCGCGCTGATGCGTCTGCCGTTTCGCGAATGCAAGGGAATGGCCTGGTGCCCTACGATGGCCACGGATGGGTATCATATTTACTTTAACCCTGAGTGGACCTCTAGCCTCAAGGACGCGGAGATCCGGGGAGTCATCGCCCACGAGATGCTCCATGTGCTCTTCGCCCACGCTGAACGCATCTCCGGCAGACACCACCGAACGTGGAATCTCGCATGTGATTTTGCCATCAATCTGCTGCTCATCGAACAGGGGTTTGCCCTGCCGGAAGGGGGGGCCTATTCTCGGGATTATGAAGGACTGGCGGCCGAGGACATCTACGCAAAACTATTAACCCGGCTGGGCAAGCTTCCCGATAGCACACGTGTGAGCATCTACCGTCTACCCGAAGCGGAAAACGCAGGATTGGTTCCAGTGACTGGAATTGACCTGCTCTCACCCAATGATCCGCGCATAGCGCCCCTGCGCGATAAGGATACCCCGGACTCCGAACAACTCGCAGAATTGCGCGAGGGCCTCCGTCAGCAGGCCAAGAGCAATCTCAGCGGCCGCGCAGCCGCATATTTCCAAATCGAATGCGCGGCTGCTAGTGCTGCGAACGTCGACTGGCGGGCTTTGCTGCGCAATTGGCTGCATGATCGCATCAAGAGCGACTGGAGCACCTACCCATTTTCCAAGAAATATATTCACCGCGGGCTCTTCATGCCGTCGGCCTCCGTGGAGTCACCAGGCCACATTGTGTTTGCCATCGATACCTCGGGCTCGATGAGCGACGGCGAACTCAACGAGATTGTCGCCGAAATCCGCGCTTTCCGCGAGACCTTCCCGAGTCGGCTCACCATCATCCAAGCGGACGCTGCCATCCATTCAGTCACCGAATATGCGGACTTTGACGGCACGGAAATGCCGAAGTCGGTCACCCTGCAGGGTCGAGGTGGAACGGACTTTCGTCCGGTATTCGAGTGGTTGGGCAAGGAAGCCTCGGGCCCGTCCACCTTGCTGATCTATTGCACTGACGGTTTCGGCATTTTCCCTGATTGGGCGCCTGAGTTCCCCGTGATCTGGCTATTGTCTCCTCCCAGCCTAGACCCTGCGCGCCTGCCCTTTGGCAGCAGTTTCAGACTCCGATAACCTTGACTGCCGCGCCTTTAGAATGGGCTCGCGTTGCTTCGGCGATAGCTCTTCCCACATTTGCTCCTCGCTCATCAGAAGAGACATAGAAGCCGCTTTCTGGTAATGATCGCGCATTAGCTGGTCGTGGCTCTCCTTGTTGGACACTGGTGGGTTCATTCAGATTTTCCCCATGATTCTCCGAGAGCCCAACCCTTCAAATCAGCCCCATCGACATGGTCGCAGCCTTGGTGGGGGAATCGTAGAATTGCCATTGGATCGCAGTCAGGATTGCATCGGGGACATCGGCGAGGTCGCGTTTGTTTTCGCTCGGGATTAGGATGCGTTTGGCGCCCGCCTCGACCGCGAGTTGCATGCGCTCCGGCAACGAATTCACTTTTAGCAGCAAACCCTGCACGCTCATTTCACCAAGGACGACGGTGCGCTCCAAGACCGGCTTTTCGAGAATCGCGGAAACGAGGGAGATGAAGAACGCGACGGCGGTTTCGCTGCCGTCTTTGGCCTGGTTGAGGTTGATCGCCTGAAGACTGAAATCGTAGCTGTCGATGTCACGGGTTATGCCGAGATTCTTGAGGTTTCCGCGCAGGTAGGCGTCGGCGGTTTTGATCGCCTCCTTCATGCTCTTGGAAAGGTTGCCGAGTGGGATGATGCGACCCGAGCCGGGATTAACCTGGGCCTGCAGTAGGAACAGCGCGAGGCGGCTGTCGCTGGCGTCAGTGCCGATGGTGTAAACACTGCCGGGAGCTTGCTGGCCTTCCGGGATCAAGCTGCCGCCGCCCATCTCGGGCACGTTGACGAAGGTTTCCTGGCCGCTCTCGCGGTCAATGTAACTGAAGCTGGTATTCCAGTATTCGAGCCCGCCCATCTTTTTGAGCTGCTCTTTGACCCGGCGACGCATCTCCAGGGCGTATTCGAGGTATTCCGCCAATTCGGCTTTGGTGACTTCGCCGTCGGGATGAAGGAGCTTGATGAGGCCGGAGACGATCTTGCGGACGGCTTTCTGGTCTCGGCCGCCGAGGTGGCTGCCAAACTTGAAGTACCGCTCCGCGTAATCGGTGTAGCTTGATTTGCGAACTTCCCGAAAGACTTCCGCGAGAAAATCAGTGACCAGGCCGAAGTGATTGGTGTAGGCGTCGTCGTGGGTTTTCTGAAACTCCCAGCCGGGGATGTAAGCGTGGATGCGGTCGTAGAATGCCGTATCCATCTCCTTGGGCATCGGGTAAAACAGGTGCGAGGTGCGAATGATGGTGGCGATTTCGCCGTCGATGTTGCCGACGAACACAATCGAGCCCTCGGCGGTGATGATGTCGCGGCCACGGCTGAAGGCGCCGTCCTCCATGTAGCCCTTCATGATATTTACCCCGCTCTTGTCGGAGAAATTGATTCCGGCCGCTTCGTCGAAGGCGACGACGTCCCACATGCAGACGAGTCCACGTTGACCGCTGGAAAGGTTCACGAACATCTGAGCCGTCGTCGTCTGGCCGCCCGAGACGAGGTGACAGTAGGGACTCATTTGCTGGTAAACGAAACTCTTGCCGGTGCCGCGTGGCCCCAGTTCGACCGAATTGAAATTCCGTTCCACAAACGGCACCAGACGCAGCATGTAGTGCAGCTTCCGGCGCCGGGTGTAGTAAGGATGGTTCGGCTCGTAGCCCATTGAACGCATGAGCAGGTCTAGCCATTGGTCGCGGGTGAAGCGCTTCCGGGTGGCGCGAAAACCATCCATGTTGCGATTGGAAATCTGGATCGGGCGGATAGACTCGATGAAGAACGGCCGGTTCTGGTTCTTGAAAATATAGGTCTCGTCGTAGCGGATGGTGATCTCCGCCCACACACCGCCCATCAGCAGCCTCTCATGCTCTTTGACCAGGCGCTCGTCGATGTTGATGAAATCGAGGTTAAGATTCGAGAGGGTCGCCCAATACTTGTCATGCACCTCGACCAGTTTAACGGAGACTTTGTCGATAAATTCATAAGTGGTGTGTTGCTTGATCGACGACTTCACGGACTCCCGCTGGTCTGGCTTCACGTATTTGGACGAGAGCGTCTCACGGACGAACTCAAGGCCCTCGTTGATTTCGCGGTCGTCGGTGGAGGCGCAGTATTTGCCGAGCAAGAATTCGATCACGAAGGCCGGCACGCCGAAGGACGTGCGCATGCGGCGGAGGAGGTCTTTGCGGACGACCATGCCGGGGAAAGCCTCGTTGGCTAGGAGGTCGAGGGCGTCGAGTTCGATGGGGGCGTCGGGCATGGAGCGGAGGTGTTGAAGTTAGAGGTCGCGGGCGACGTGCAGGGCGATGCCCTCGGGGCCGGGGAATTGTTCGCCGGTGTCGGCGTCGCGGATTTCCAGGCGGAGTTTATCGCCTTGTTTGAGGGTGAATTTGGAATCGAAGAACAAGGTGAGATTCACGCTGGCAGCCGGAGTGAGCTCGACCTTCTTGGGTTCAGCTCGCGGTAGGATCGAAGCGGCGACGCCGCCGACGACGCGAACCACGTTCACTTCCAAATTGCGCGGCAGGGTGACCATCGCGGCCATCTCGCCGCCTTCGCCGATGGCGAGAGGTTGCACCACGACTTTGACGGCGGCACTGGTGAGGTTGAGGCCGGCCCCGGCGATGAGGATTTCGACACCAATCTTCTGTTGTTTGCTTTGGTGACGCGAGACGAGGTGAGGGATCACCATTTCTTGCAGGGCCGCTCCGCCATGGCTGAACGATTTCTCGGTTTTGAAGTAGGCGAGGCCCGGCGGGAGGGCGACGCGCACGCTGGCATCCCATGCAAAGGGCTTGGTCTTGAGCGGGAGGTCGGCGGTGGCGGAGACGATGGCGAAACGTTCCTTGGCCACGAGGCACCACTCCTTGTTGATCGGCGTCTCGGGCGGTAGAAACGCTTCATCGAGCAGGACAAAGCCGTGGTCGGTGACGACATGAACCTCGGCGTAACCCCACTGGTGGAGTTTACGGATCACGCGGGCGAGACGGTCTAATTCGGTCTCTACATGGCGAATGAGAGTCTCGCCATCGGTGTGCCCCATCGAGTCCAAGTCCTCGTGACCGTAAACGAGCAGAAGCGCGGGGAGCTTGCCCGGCTTTTTCCCAGTTTCGACTTCGGAGATGTCGCGAGTTTCGGCCCCAAACTCCTTCAAAAGCGCCAGGCGGTTTTCGCGGACAGAAAGGTCTTTGCCCTGAAAGATCGGATGCAGTTCGTTGCCGGTGGTTTTGAGTTCGGTCGGAGTGAACTTTGCCGGGAGCAAGGCGCTCATGCCGACGGGGGTGCGCGTAGGCAGCATGGCGCGGAGCGGCTCGATGCTCACCTTGAAGCCGGTGAGTGTGGCCTTGAGCTGGTGTGCGACATCGTAACGCAGGGCATCGACGATCACCACGGCGCGTTTACCCGGAGCCGACCACAGGTGGGTATCGAGGTGAGGGGTAACAAAGGGCAGACCGGGGATGTCGGCGGAGTCGGTCGCGGTGTAGAGGGTGAAAAAACGCTGGTTGAGAGCGTTGGTGGTTTGGCCGTAGGTGCGGTCGAGGAGCTGGCCGATATCGGCCAGGTTGAGTTCAGCGGCCTGGGCCTTGAGGCGCAGATGTTGACCGTCCACCGCTTCGGCGAAATCGGTGAAGAGGCGCACGCACTCGCCGGTCGAGGCGGCTTCGGGAATCAGCTTTTGGAGTTTTTGACAAGCCTCGACGAAGCGGGTGACGCCGAGGAGATGATCCCAATCGCACTCAGGCAGGCCCCCGGCCCGGGCGTATTCGGCTTCGCGTTGGAGCGTAGGCGCCTCCTCGGCGACGTAATCGGTAAATGCCTCGGGTTTGGTGGCGGCGGAGACGAAGGATTTGACGGCGTCTTGCCAACGCAGGCTGACGAGATGCGGGAAGCCGTAGGCGGCGCCGGTCTTGCCCTTGGCCCAAGCGGTGAGGTTGTGGTGCTGCTCGACCTCGGCGATCCAGCGATCCCAGGCCGGGCGGCAGTTGGCGTCGCGAAGCCAACGCCGGAGCAAGGCGACATGGGCCTCGCGGTGGCGGGCGGGAGGCAGGCGTTCACCAAAAGGAAAGTCGGCGGCCTCGCCGTAACCGACGAAGGCCTCGGTGAGCGCCAGACGCTCAACGAGAGACTTGATCCAGAGGATGGGGTTATCGGTCTGCGGGGTGCTGCCGAGCTGCTCGGCGACGGCGGCGAGGAACTCATCGAGCACGCCCTTTTCCATGAGCGCGGCCCACTCGGTCTCGGGTTCGACGGCGAGATCGAGAAGCTTTTGGTCTATGTCTCCGACGAGGCGACCTTGGGCCAGTTCGGCGGTGATCGATTCTTCCCAAAACAATGCGGCCTTGGAGGCGAACTTTGCCGCGAATTTGGCAAGTAGGGAATCCGGCCCCCCTTCGGTGAGTTTTCGCTGTTCGGCCTGATCGGTCGGTAGGGCCGCACCGGCGGCTTTGAGGAAACTGAAGAGCGAAGGGCGTTTACCGCCGACCTTCCAATCGGTGCCGGTGATGCGATATTCGGTCAGCAGTTCGAGGTGGTGTTTGCCGCGTTCGTCAGGGCCGTTCCAGCGATCCTCGGGGAGCGGGAGGTAGAGAACGAACTTGGCCTCTGGGTTGGCTTGCCCGATTAGCCAGACCTGATGCTTTAACCAGAGCTGGCCGTGCTTGGCCTTGGGGTCGTAGGCCAGCAGATGGAGGGCTGGTGGCTGGCTCTTGGCGAGATGCGCCTCAAACACCGGCAGCAGACGCCGAAATTCTTGCTGAGGATCGAACCAGACGCAAACCCGCGCCCGCTTCTCGTGGGAGAATCTTTGCTGGATTTGGGCGAGGAAGGCTGGGGCGAGCATGGAAAAGGCCAGTCTTTAAACCCCATTGTTGGTCAAGTGGTCAATCAAGTGCTCTTCTTGATTTTGATCGATTGGCCTGCGGCAAAAAAACTAGTCGAAGGATTACCTCCCAATGTGGGTCGATGGTTTATTTGGCTGCACTTTTGAAATAGGGGAAGCCGAGAGCGCTAAGTTCAGCCGCCATTTCTTTGGCCGACATGTGAGGTAGATTTTCGGCGAATTTTATGGATCCATTCCACCCCTCAAAAACCGCCCGCATTTCGGAGACTACGTGTTCGTAGTCAGTGACCGTAGATATCCACTCATTGAAATCCTCCAAACTCGGTTCATCAGACAGCTCCTCAGCGGCCATCGGCGCGCTAGCTGGCTTATCCTTGGCAGCGAGCATCTCGGCCATACTTGGGAGGCGTGACCATGGGTCGGTCCAGTGTTCTCGATATTTTCGGACGATCTCTTTAATAGGCCGTGGGGAACGGCAGGTTAGAGCCAGGCCGTAAAGCAGCCCGCAGAGATTCTGCCAAACCGCGTCGTCCTCGGCTGAGGGCAAGACGAAGTCAGGTAACGAATCGATCAGTAGATTATCCCCGACTCGATAGGCTGCTTGCATGACCTCGGATGACGTGTCCGGTCCTGTCTCCAATTTTGCGGTGATGAGCCGCGTTTGGCTAAAGGGGTTGAGGGATGTGTAGAGTAGCGCCCCGAAAGGCGCTGAGTCTTTGGTTAGATGTGTAAGCGCGACTAAAGTCGGTCCAAATGGATTGAAAATCCCCATCAGGCATAACGGCCTGATTTGGCAGGCTATCACCTCTTCAGCGGATGGAGCATAGTGCGAGATTAAGCCCGGTGAATCATCACCCTCTAGGATTTCATCCAAGCAGGTTATCATGGTTGTGCTTCAGTCGATATAAGTCGATCTCCTCGGCATCGAGAGGTTGGTTTAGGCAGAGAAAAGATGAAGGGAAGAAGATCTGTCGATCTACCTTAATCGTGTTTGGCGAAGGCATTTTGCAGGGCTCGATGAATTGCTAGGCCCGCTCGCTCAGTTTTGATGAGCGACACCGCCATTCCCGGCACCTACAAACGAACCCAATGGCGTTTAGGCGCCATAGGGATTCAAGCATCGCATGGAATCCCCATGCTAGTCCGCAGCGGGTGTTAGGGTTCACATCTCCCAAGGCAGATCGGGTTTGCCGAAGTGTCCGTGGTTGGTGGTGCGGGTGTAGAGCGGCCGGAGCAGGCCGAAGCGCTCGATGATGGCACCCGGACGGCCGTCGAAGCGGGCGGCGAACTTGGCCGCAACCGAGTCGTCGCCGGTGCCGCGCGTGTCCACATGCCAGGCGACTGGTCGAGCAACGCCGATGGCGTAGGCGATCTGGACTTCGGCAGTAGCGGCGATGCCCTCCTGCACGATTTGCCGGGCGACCCACCGCGCAAAGTAGGCGGCGGAGCGGTCCACCTTCGAAGGGTCTTTCCCGGAAAACGCTCCTCCACCATGGCGGGCGTAGCCTCCATAAGTGTCCACGATGATCTTGCGCCCGGTGAGTCCGCAGTCGCCGACCGGACCGCCGATCACAAACTCACCCGTCGGGTTTACGTAAGTGACGATCTCCGGCTGGTTCCAGGGGCCGAGCGCGGCAGGTAGCAGCACAGACCTGACCCATTCGCGGATTTCCGCTTGGGCCTTCCCGGCTGCGTGTTGGGTGGAAACAACCACGTCGGTGACAGCGACCGGACGACCGTTGTCGTAGCGCACCGTGACCTGGGTCTTCGCGTCGGGGCGCAGCCAGCTTTCGCGGCCTTCCTGGCGAAAATGCTCGAGCGTGCGCGTAAGTGCATGGGCTAGGGAGATAGGCAGTGGCAGCAACTCAGGAGTCTCGCGGCAGGCGAAGCCAAAGACATGGCCCTGGTCGCCCGCGCCTTGGTCGAGCCCCAGGCCGACGCCTCGGGCGATGTCGGGGGATTGATTGCCCAGAAGGTTAATGACCTGCAAGCGGTCGGCGTTAAACGGGTTCGCGGGGTCGGTGTAACCAATGGCGCGGACAGCATCCCGCACCAGACTCTCGGCGTCGATTCGGGCGGCGGCGGTGATCTCTCCGGCGAGGACTACCTTCTCGTCTTTGACCAGCGTTTCCGCCGCGACGCGGGCCTGGGGATCTTGTGCGAGAGTCGCGTCCAGAATGGTGTCGGAGATGAAGTCCGCGATCTTGTCCGGGTGACCCGAACTCACCGATTCGGAGGTAAAGAGTCCTGTAAATGCAGGAGTGCTCATTAGGCAGCCCTCCTTTCGCCGAGATGACTCGCAGCCTGGTGCTGAGGCGCGTTGGCTTGCTGAAGCAGATGCCGGATACGCGCATCTCGCCGCTCTCGCGCCAGATCTAGGTCGGCGGTGCCAAGCGAAAGGCGAACGCGCCTGACGGTGTAGTCCGGCAGGTGAAGGGTGTAGTGAAGCCACCAGATTCGTCCATTGTTGCGGAAGAGATGGTGGTTGGGATTGCCCCGGTTGATCCGCAGGCTGGGTAGTGTAGTTGTCATGGGTGGAAGTGTTTTTTGAATGCTCGCCTGCCGTCTTGCCCAATGACGTAAGCCGGAAACTGACCCGAACCCAGCGCCTCCACGAGGCACAAAAAAACCACCTCCATAGAGGTGGCGCAGCTTAGAAGAAGAGCGCTTGGGTTCGGCCGGTTAGGCCGCACATCATTGGACCACCGTGGCGGCTCTCCTTCGCGCGGGAAGCGCTGAGAAAGGCCCGGTTGGCGTTACCGGCGGTTTTGCAGCTCCAAAGCAGCATTACGGCAGGCACGTCTATAGATGCAGACGAGTTAAAGAACACCGCAGTCCATCAGGGCATTCGGCCGGGGCATCAACCCAGAATTGACGCTATGACACAAAAAACGTCCCGCTTTGTCTCACCACCGGCTCGCGCCACGCCGCCACAACGGACAACGATATGAAGCATGATCCAACCGTCGCCATGCGCCCCGCCCCTTTTCACGCTTCACCTCGGCGCATTTCACGCGTGCCGGGCGCCTGAAGATGTAGTAGTTTCGATGATACGTGAGCGCGGGGTGGAGTCCTTTTCTCTGACGGAAACGAAGGGGTGGTTCAATGGCGTGGCCGATCCCGGATGGACGATCAGAATCGCGACCGACGACACGGCCCTGGTGGCCGACCTCGCCGAGGCCCTGCGTGTAGGTTTCGGGCAAGAGGGCGTGGGCGCAGAGGCGTTTGGGCGCTACCTGCGCTGTCGAGGCGATCATGGCCCCGGACTTTTCGCCGCCGAATTGTGGGGTCTGAAGGAAGGCTTTCATCCCGCCTATTACCGCACGACTTTTTCGTGTGATGACGCCGAAAGCTGGCCGGTGCGATTTGCGATCGTGACCGCCTACGCCACCACCGGGGAAACTTGGAGCGCGGCCAGAAATCAACAGGCTGATCGTGAATTGCTGACCCGCATCGAGGAGCGCGGATCCTGGCGCAAACGAGTGACGGGCGCTTCGCCGGACGGACTTCACGCCGAACCTGGTTGGGCCATTGAGGTGTCGCTTGAGGAAGCGCGAAAACTTGGCCGCGATTTCCGACAGGATGCCATTTATTTTGTCGAAGCAGACCTGCTCCACGTCGCGAGTTGTTTTGAAACCCGGATTGCGACGGTGGGGGCGTTCAGGCCTCGTCTTACCACATCGCAAAGAACCCCGATTTTATGACACGCGAAGAACAGTTCTTGAGCGATTACCGAAAGCTGAGGGCCTGGAGTGAGCAGGGCCTTTTGCGGCTGCGAAACCACACGTCGCTCAACGCCGTTTCGCATAAATCTGGCCTGTCGAACTGGCCTCAGATCGTTGAAGAAATAGGGCCGCTGGAGGATGCGGACGCGTTACTCGTTTCAAACGAGACCGACGTGTTCGTGATGCTTGGCTCTCAATTTGGCCCCGGTATTCCGCTAGATCACGCGATCATGAGTAACAGAAAAGTCGCCTTTGCCCAGATGTCCGTTTCGAGCGGCCATTACGTTGGTATAGCCGTTTTTACTATTGAGAAGGGCAGGATGTTTGGGCCGGTCTTTAAATTCTTAAGCGAAGAAGCTAACCCGAAATGAATGTCCTGTTTTTTGTTGGTTTTTTCAATCGCGGCGGCGGATGTGCATCAGAGCTCTGACACATGCTTATTGCTGCATTCAAAGAAACCGAGTTTGAGAACGGACTAATCTCCTGAATTTAACATTGTTACTCGTCAGTTTCTGCCGTTCCGAGCTTTAGGTTGATGCGGAGAAGTTTGGTGCGGGCAAAGGGGGCGAGGTTTACTTTGATGCCGTCGTCTACGTCGGGGTGCCAGCCTTGGGGGCGGTCTTCGGGAGATTTCCAAGGTGTCAAGATGCGGTAGTCGCGGTCGCCCCCTTCGGGGCCGGTGTGGGCTCCCTCTTGGAGCTGGGCGAGTTTGGCGTCGTAGGCCTCTACCTCTTCGGCGAGGGCGAGGAGGTCGAAGCGGAGGTCAGCTTTGCCGTCGTTGCCGGCTTGGGCGGCTTCGCGTTTGAGGACGGCGATTCGGTCGCGGATATAAACACTGCGGAGTTTGGCGAGGGCGTCGGCGTCGAAGTGGTGGGCGTGGACAAGGCAGGCGAAGCCGGGCTCTGTGCGGGTCTGGCTGCTGGCGAGGTGCCAGAGGAGCGGGCGCTGTTGGTAGAGGGCGTTGTGGGTCTCGAAAAAAACGTCGTGTAACCACTCGGAGAGGGATTCGGCGCGGTGGTAGCCCTTGGTCTTCTTTTTGAGTTCGTTGACGATCTCGGTTTCGAGGGACGATGGGTCTTGCGCGGGGAAGCAGGCGGCGAGCTTTTCGCGGAGGCGGTCGAGGAGCGGCGGTTCGTGGGCGACCCGTTGCAGGCAGACGAGGTGGTCTTCGTCTTCGTTGAGAATCTGTTTTACCAAATAGGTAAGCAGGCGGCCCACGTGCTCGCGGCGTTTCTGGTCGCGGTCTTTACCCTCCAACTGAGGCCAGACGAGTTCGGGGGGGCGGTTGCCGATGGCGGCTTCGATTTTGGCGCGAAGTTCGGAATTTACGCCGTAGAGACGGTAAACCTCGTCGTTCAGGCGGGCGTAGGTCTCGGTGAGCTTCTCATCGAGGAACGCCTCATGCCTCAACCCCTGGTCTAAAGCTGCGCTCAACGTCTTTGCTCCGCTCGCACACTCAGTCTGTAGAACCCAAGGAAGGGAGAATCGGGTGCAGATTTCGTTTCCGGTGTCCCACACTGATTTTAGGTTTTCAATGCGCTCAGCATCTGACGACAACTGATCCCGTTCCTTAAATCCACAATGAGGGAACGGCATGCCTTTCATGATGCCGACTTCCCATGAGTATGACGTCCTGGCTCTGAAGAGAAATTCGAAGAGGGCTGAATTCAAAACTGCCAACGCAGCGGATTCCATTGCTCTGTCGTTTGTTATGATAATGGGACTTTTGTCTCCGAAAATGCAGCCTTTCTTAAGGCGTCTTACACTAATGCCTTTATTGGTTCGTCGCGGCCATGTGATAGCAGGTCTAAAGTATAATTCCTCGCTGGGCAGGCCATTCCCCGATGATTTTAACTCCTCTCGTTTGGATGGTGCCCAGTTTATTAAAATATCGGTGTCTTTGTAGAAGCGGGCGAATTCGCCTCCTTTTGAGTAGGGAACCCAATGGTATCCAAGCACTTCCCAATGATAACGTAACCATTTCGGGTCGTCGCCGGTTGCCTTGCCTTGTCGTGCTATTCCGATTGAGGGCTGTAGTGGAGGAAACTCACGAAAGATTGGCCCGATCAGGCCCAAAACCGAGAATGCCAGGGGCGAATCGTCGATTGAAAGGAAATCACGTAATGCGATGTCGGCACGTGCTTCATGCATCCGATTCCCAAGGGCTTTTGCGAACTCGATATGCCTCTTGTCGTTCTCCCCGGCTTCACTTCGGAAAGGCACTAATCCGAAAAACGCAGCCCGTTCCGCCTGCGTAACCACATAATACGAGTCTTCGGCTTCGGCCTCGGTTATATCGATGCCTTCGCGTGCTTGGGTCGCGATTGTGGATTGCACGATCAGCTTCCGGCGCAACTCGGGGTCGGCGAGCAGCTTCTTCATATCGTAGCGCCGTAACTTAGTCTGGGCGGGCACGGAGGAAGACGGATCAGGAGATTGAGGAGCGTCGGTATTCATTGGCGGCATCAACCTTCTGGATTGTCGGCCTCGAAGCGGGCCTGGGCCTCGCCCTGCCATTCGCCGAGTAGATCGGATAGTTTGCTGTAGTCGTAGCGCGTGCGGGCGGCTTCACAGGCGGCGTAGTAACGGGCTTGGTCGCGGTCGCGTTGGTGCCGGTCGAGCATCAGCAGGCCGTTTTGCACGAGGATAATCTCCCCGAGAAGGAAAGCGCTGCGGCCGTTGCCGTCGCGGAAAGGGTGGAGCGCGAGGTATTCGCCCATGATGCGGGCAGTGGTGGCGAGAACGGCGGCGGGATTGTCGGATAGGAAAGGCGTCACCTTGAGGGTGTGCTCCGCGAAGTTTTTCATCGCGATTTCTATGCCGTAAGCGGGCACGTCCCAAGTGATGCCTGACTTGCGCAGCGCGACGGTGCGCCATTGGCCGGCCCAGGGGTAGATGTCGCCAAATATCTCGGTGTGAATGCGCTGGATCGTCTCCAAGGTGATGGGTGCTTGAGTTTCGCGGGTGGCGAATTCGAGCACGAACTCGCGGGCGCGGTTTATACCATCGGTCTCGCGGCGGTTGATTTCCTCGCGGCTGAGGCAGCCGGCCCAGTTGAGGCATAGACCGTCGTGGGTCTGGATGAGCTGGAGATCCTCGTCGGCGTAATCGCGCCACGGTGACACGACAACAGTCGGCGCAGTCGGCGAGGGATGAAAGGCGGCGAGTTCCTCAGCCCGCTCTTTCTCCAATTTTCGCTGACCGGCAGGGATGACGTAAAACTCACCGGGACTGGCAGCCTGATAGTGGTCGGAGGAACGGCGACCGGAACCGGCGCTGAAGCGGAAGCCGTAATCGCGCTCGGCCCAGCGCCAGGTGATGCGGCGGGATGTGTTCATGGGGCAGAACCGCGTAGGACGAGGGCGGCGGCCTCGACCATAGCACCGTCAAGGATGCCGAAGCCAAGGTCGAGCATACACACAATAGGGTTTCGCTTGAGCAATATCTGGGTGCGAAATTTTGTATGCCCAACGTTAGTCTTGAATGTAGAGTTTACCAACGCACCGACATAACCTTCGGGCTCGATGAGCTGTGTTGCGCGCTCGATGAAGGCAGCGTAGATGTCCTGATAGCCGTTTGGATACATGGCCTTGAGGTCGGCCTTGAATCGTTTGTCGTCGTCGGCGTTTTCAAGCTTGGTGAACGAGCCGTAGGGTGGGTTCATGACTATCACGTCGAAGGGCGTGGATAACAGTTCCAGCAATCGCAGGCCACGGGCGGTGCCTTCGGCAAAGAGTCGTTGGCGAGGATTGTCGGAGACCTGACTGGCAACGCGGTCGAGCCCGAAGAGCAGTTCGGCGCGAACTCGGGCGGCCTCGTGTTCGATCAACTGGCGCCGGATTAAAAGCTGGCCGCTTTGTTCGGCGAGGGCGTCGTCTACGATGGCACCGAGTTCGGCCTGGCCCTTTTTTTCGCGACGGTCGGTGAGGCGGGTGAGGCCCTTGGCCTTAGCCTGCTCTTCGACCCAGGCATAGAGCACGCGAGATACACCTTCCTGCACCTGGATGAGGCCGCCGAGTTCGCCGATGTAGCGGAGGTTTCCCCACAGGGCGTCGAAGAGTTTCTGGCGAAGCTCGGGAGAACCGAGGGTGGCTCCGACACGATCCACAAGGGAGCGGAGTTGCTCGGCATCCACCTGCACGGCTTGAGCAAGGACGACGTTGCGCGGGCGCGCGGTCATGGTGGCGGGATCGAAGCCCGCGCGCTGGGTGGCCTCTTTGGCGGTAAAGAGAAGGGAGAGCGTGGCGATCTGGATGGCGCGGGGGTCGATATCGATGCCGCAGAGATTGTGCTCCAGGATGGCGGCGGGGATGTCGCGTTTCTCGGCAACGGAAGGCTGGGCGGGCCAGCCGGGCTGGCCGGCGTGGGCGATCTCCTCTTCATACATGCGGTAGAAGAGGCCGAAGGCGTATTGGCCAAAGTGGAGGGTGCCGCAAGCGGGATCTAGGAAACGGATGTCGCGAACGCGCTTGAAAGGCGAAACGGAACCATCGGCCTCGACGCGGCGGAAGCGGATTTTCTCGCCCGTGCGGGGCACGAGGTAATCGGCGACCGGGAGCATGCCGGGCGTGCGGGCACCGGGCAAAGGAGTGGGAGTTTTTGGCACCAGGGCGGTCTCCGGGTGCATCTGATACCAGAGGCGGCCGAGGGTGTTATCGACCAGAACTTTTACGACCCAGGACGGGGTGTAGAACTGGTTGATGACGGAGAGTTCGTAAGGGCTACGCGGGGTGCCCTTGTTCTCGAAGCGGACGCGGTCTTTTTCGTCGACGTTGAAGAATTGATAGACCCAGCCGAGGAAGTCGGGAGCTTGGTAGGCGGCGGTGGGCAGTCCTTCGTTGATAAGGCGGAGCGCGTTGCTGAGAGCGGCGTAGCTGGGCCAGAGGCAGGCGTAGTCGTGGTCGGGCGCGAAGAGCGGGCCGAGGTCGGTGTGAAGCTGGGTGAAGGCAGCGGTGAGACCGTCGCGAAGGAGGGCCTCGTCGGCATCGGCGTCGTATTTGTAGCGACTGCCACCGGAGGCGCGGAAATCGCGAAGGAAGCGGGAGCGCTCCTGGCCGGGCTGAGGCGTGAGCACTTCGGTGGCCTCGGGTGTTGAGTCGGCGGGGGCACCCGGCGGAACGAGGCGGAGAAGATTGCGGGCCTCCATGACCTTCAGTCCGACAAGGCGATTGACGAGAGTGTAGGTCAGTTCGCGGACGACGGCATCGAAGCCGCGCTCTGCTTTGCCTTCTGCTTTGCGGTCGTGCTGCAGCAGAGCGTCCAGCTTATCCCAGGTTTTCAGTTCCTCTTCAGATAACGGAAGGGCCGTTCGTTCAGCGCGACTGCCATCACGACGGAATCCGAAACGCTGTAAAGCGGCAGAAAAATCAACCTCCAACGACGCGCGAAGCTGACCGATCCAGCGGCGGACGGAATCCTTGTGCTTGTCGGAGAGCGACGGGCCAGCAGAGGAAGGCGTAGAGGCAGCGTCGGTCATGGCACGTCGATGGAGTAGCCCCCGCGAATACGTTTCTTGAGTGAGTCGCCGATTTCAGTAAGGGCGGAGTCCACGTCGGCCTCGGTGGAGAAGCGGCGGCCGGCGAGGTCGGTGGCGGGATGCCACGTGTAGGTTTTTTGATCGGACTTTGGGGCCGGGGGCGGCGACTTAAGAGCGCGGAGGGCGGCCTCGACATCCGCCCGGTGGGAAGGGAGAGCCTTGGCGGCGTTGGCGAGGGAGGATAGACTCGCCTTGGCGGTGGCGGCGAGCAGGGCCGGAAGGGATTTTACGTCGATCTCGGGAAAGTGGCAGGCACCGCCGGGGCCGAAGGTGGCGGCGACCACGGTGTCGCGTTTATCGGCGGGTGCGGCGGCGTAGGCGGAACCAGAACGGACAGCGTCAGCCGCCTCGGTGGCCCGCTTGCGGAGATCGCCGTAGGCGGAGTGGTAGGCGGCACCGTAAACGGCCGTGACCTGGTCGCGAGCGGCGCGGTAATCGAGCCAGCGAGAAACGACGGCCTTGGCGGTGGTGATGGCAGCGAGATCGGCGAGGGATTGATCAAGGGCGGCCCGGTCGGCGGCGTCGGCGGGGAGCGGGTGGTCGGCGACGACGGCGATGAGTTTTTGCGTGGTCTCAAACTCCTTGTGCCGGTTGGCATCGAGGAAGGATTTGAGTTCGTCGAGGCCCTGTTTGAGAGCGCGCCAATCGGCCGAGACCTTGAGGAAGGCGAGGACGGCCTTGGTGGGGTCTTTGAGGGTGGTGGGCGATTGCAGCACCTTTTCGCCGCTGAGGATGGCGTCGCTGATGGGGAGGCCGGCCTCGGCGCGCAGAGCAGCATCGCGCACGCCCTCGATGAGTTTTTCGCCGAGGCTGCGGATGGCGGCGGCGAGGGCGTTGCCGGACTCGGGCGTGCCGGTGACGCCGAGGGAAATCAGTTCCTTGCTGGTGGCCTTGAGCTGTTCGACGGAGAGGGATGCCTCGGCGAGGCGGAAAGTCGTGCGCTCGAAAGTCTTGATCTTGGTGAAATCGTCGTAGGCCTCCTTGTAGTCGTAAAGCGGGGTGGTGCCGGCGGCGGTGGCGCGCTCGATAAAGAGCGTGCCGGCGCGGAAGCAGGCGGCGAGGACGAGGCGAAGAGTTTCCGAGGGCCAACCAAAGGGAGTGCGGGTGAAGCCCTTGAAGCCCTTGGCGTCGCGGTCTTCGAGGAGGCGGGCACCGGTGGCGTCGAGGCCGTCGGCTTCGAGGTCTTTGATGACTTCGAGGACGATGGAGACGAGGGCGGACTCCTTGTTGAGGCTGCCCTGGGTGTCGAAGAGGTGCAGATCGGGCGCGACCTGGTGGAGGGCTGCTTGGGCTGGGTTGAGCAGGGCCTTGAGCTGCTTGGCGAAGTCCACCGGCTTGTCAGCAATGGCGAAGCGGGGGAAGAGATTCGGGAGCTGTTGGGCGACGGCCTTGGGTAACTCGGCGGAGAAAGACGAAATGCCGTCGAGGGCGACTTCTTTGCCCCCGTAGTAGAGCGTGCCGGAGCTGAAGGTGGCGTGGAGGTCGCCGGTAAGCGTCTTTCGCAGTTCGTCGCGCTCTTTACGTTTCTCGGCGAGGGCGTCGGCGGTGTCCTTAGAGGGATCGTCGGTGAAGCGTTTGTCGCCGGTGACGTTGAGCAGAGCTTGGTAGCGCTTGAGGCGAGCTTCGAGATTTTCGGGAAGCGCGGCGACGCACCAGAGCTTGCGACCCTTGGGGCCGGCGACCTGGTTCTCGCGCTTGAGGTCTTCGATGGCCTGTTTGCGACCGGGAGCGAGCGGACTGAAGAAGGCGACCTCGATCTCGGGGCCGGTGTCCACCGCCTCGCCGTCTAGGGCGACTGCGTAGAAGAAGGCGGATTTGGTGACGCCGTAGGTGACGGCGTAGTTATCGAGATTTTTCTTGGCGATAACCCCGCCCTTGATGAGTTCGATGGACTGCTGGCGGATGGCGGTGGTGGTGATGCTGCGCGAGGAGCCTGGCCTGATCATGTCCTGGATGGCCTGCTCGACGGTGCGCTCTTTCTCGTTGAGGAATTTCCACTCGCCGGAGGATTCGTCGCGAGCGACGTAGCCGGCTTGTTGAAGGGCGTTGAGGGTTTGCTCGACCTGAGTGCGGAGGGCGGGCAGGTCGAACGTGATGCTCTCGGTGAGAAGCTTGGCGATGTTCTCGGCGGTGCGGGGAACGTGGGTGACGCGCTGGATGAGGTAGAGAACTTTGACGACGCGGGAAGGTGGCAGCGGTGTAGGCGCGGTAATGCGGCTATCGGCATCGGTGATGGATTTCACACCGGATGCGCCAAGGTATTCTTGGGAAAGGAGGTCGTTGCCGAGGGCGTCAAAAACCTGATCGAAGGTGGCGAGTCGGCCGACGGGGAGCGGCGCGAGTTTTTGCAGGGCCTCCATGATGACCGAGATCATGGAACGCACGCCACCGGAGATGCGGAAGCCGGAGAGTGCTTCGCCGATGTCCTGGGCGAGCTGGATTTGGTGGGGTAGGAACGGGTAAGCGTCGATGAAGGCGCGTTCGGAAAGCGTGCCAAGGTTGCGCGTGGATTTCAGGTCGGCGAGCTGGGCGAGGAGCCCTTCGCTGGGCTGGTAGAGCGCTTGGAGCTCGGCCTCGCGGGAGGGATGTTTTTTGAGGATGCGCTCGGCGATGACGCGGTTGATGCCGTCGGAGATGAGGTGAGGCTTTAGCTCGAAGCGGGCGTTGAGACGGCCGACCAAGGCTGGTTGGAAGTTGGTGCGATCAACGACCTTTTCGAGATCCTGCTGGCTGGTGCAGATGAGCCAAACTTTGCCTTTGCCCTTGTTGCCGATCATCTCGGCGAGGCTGTTGAGTTCGCCGATCTTCTCGTTGGAGTCGCCGATGAAGGTGCCCATCTCGTCGATGACTAAGATGAGGTGCTGGGAACGCCCGCCACCAGGTTTTTGTTCGTCCACCCAGGCGACGAGTTCGTCGGCGATGCCCTCAGCGGTGAGCTTGGAATGTTGGAAGGCGTCTTCTAGGCCGTTGAGCGCATCGTCCTCGGTTGGGAAACTGGCGGGATCGACGGCGGGGAGAACTTTGGAAAGGCGACGGCGGACGGTAGCGAGATCGTCGCGGCCTTCAGGGGTGCTCCAAGCGACTCCATGCTTAGCCTGGAAGGCGGTTTGGAGTTTGCCGAGCAGGCCGGCGCGGTCGAGGCGGCGCTCAAGGCGGGCGACGACGAAATTCTCTGAGTAGCCGAGGCTGCGGTAAAACTCGCCGATGAGGATTTCGCCAATGGAGCTGGAGTTGGTGAGGCTCTGGCGACTCTTGATCTCGAAGGCGACGGTGCGGGCGACGGTGGTTTTGGCGACCTCGGCTAGACGCAGGCGGATGTCGCGGCCTCGCGAGGTGTCGGTGAGGTGTTTGGCAAAAAGGTCGATGCAGGTCTCGGTGGTGCCGGCGGCGGCTGCGTCGTTCTGGAGGAGATAGCCGAGAATTTTGGCGAAGTGAGATTTGCCGGAGCCGAAGAAGCCGGAAAGCCAAATGCCGCAGACATCGCGCGAATGACCACCGCGACGGATCGAATCACTGACGGAAGTGTAGGTGTCGAGGATGCGCTTAAGCTCCTCTTCGATCTTATCGGTGAGGACGTATTCGCGGAGTTCCGTGGCGAGAGCGGAGCGGTCGAAAACTTTGACGACACCTTCGACCTTAACGGTAATGTCGCGGCGGATCAGATCACGGATGATGGCAGGCATGCGTTTTTTAGATTTTGAAGGTGATCTTGGAGGCCAGGTAGTTGCCGCCGTCGGGCTCGTTCATGAAGTGAGGCTTACCGCCCCGCTCCTCGCCTGGGAACGCGATGAATAGGCGGAGGCGAAGGTCCCGGAGCTGGCGCAAAATCTCCCCATACCGAACGAGTGGGAAAAGGGATACCGTCGAAACAACAAATAGGTTAATGCCCGGTTGGCGCTCCGAATATTCCGTGAGGCGGGCGACGAGCAGGCGCTCGGCGCGGGCGGCCAAGCCCTGGCGCGTGAGGCGGTAGTTGCGAAACTCGTCCTCCGCTTGTTCGGCAAGCTCTTCAACGGTGAAGCAGGTGAAAAGAAAACCGGAGAGGTCGAACTCTTCGCAAGGGATACCGGCGGCATTTAGTTCTAGGTAACAGCGATCCTGGATCGCGTCGCGGAAATCCAATTCCCGTTCCGGCGGGTAAATGAGAAGGAATGAGCTATCTGTAAGCACGGCGGCCTGCTGGAATGGCGGCCGGGCGGCGGTGAGGATAGCTTGGAGGGCGTCTTCCATGATGCACCTCAGAACGAAAGCTCGATCACATCAGCTTGCATGCGAAAGCGCAGCGAGCCTTGCCGATTAAGCACGGATAGAGCATCCACAACTTCACCTGGTGAGATGCCCAAAATTTGAAAGAAGCCGTGACTGATAATCCCGAACTGTGAAACTCCAGCGAGTCTGAGAGCTCGAAGGATTAGGCGAATGGATGCGGGTCTCGGGGAAGGACGCACCGCAATTTTCTTGGTGCCGCCAGTTGCGAAGCCAAAATCTCGAACGCTCGCCAAGTAGTGTTGAGCAACTCGTGTGAGGGTCTTTACTGTCCATTCGGACACCTCTGGATGGCCCTGCTTTCCGAGAGAGCGATAGAATGATTCGAGGTCACCCACACGTAGTTCCGAAGCGGATCTGCGCAAATGAGGAAAGAGCCATTCGCACGAGGTAACCGCGACGGTTCGGTCGTTGAGTGCAAACAGCACATAAACGAGCTGCATGCGACCCTGGTCATCTTCAAGTAGGCGCCATTCAGCCAGAAACGCAGCGAAAAGTGGATGCTGATCATCCAGGAGATATCGGCCCTTCAATTCACCGTACAGCTTTGCGCGCGCGCTGGTGGAGCTGCGAGCGAGGCAATTCTCTTCAAGAACCGCCTGTCGATAATCGCCTCGGCTTGTGCCCGGCGCGCGACCCATTAGGAGTTGAAAGTCTGAGGCCAGCGCCGACCGTGATGAAAGGCGTGCAAGGAGCCGGCCCTCGTAGGCAATTCCCGGGACCAGATTCGCGTTGCCACGAGGGCTTAGAGAAGGATGCGCGCCTCCTTGTTCAATCGTAGGTGGTTGAGGCGAGATCTTCATGGAAAACTTCGAGTAAACCTAGGCGACGAGGCTGTGGTTGCCAAGACCCAACGACCTTACGTGAACCGATTAATGCGAGACCTTGCTGCTAAGAAACAGCATTCGTAAAAGGCTCCTGAGCAACATGCAGGTGGTTTCTTTCGATCACGGCCAAAATCCGATTTTGGGGCGGGGGCGGATAGGGGACTGGATTTGCGGGGGGATCGGATCCGGGAGGGGTTTAAGGGGAGGTTGGTTGATAACTGAAAGGGGACTGGATTCTATCATCGAAGCGAGCGGCGATGACGTCGTTGACCCACTCGTCGGGGATGCGGTTGGCGGGGTAGAGTTGGGCGATCTTCTGGGCGCGGTGGGTGAGGTCTAACCGGGTTGGTGGCCAGCGCGAGGCGGGAAAACGCGCGGTAGAGGTCGGGGCGTTGTGCGCGGAGGTTGTGCCCAAACTCGTGACCGATGAGCGCGAGCAGCGGGTCTCCCTTGCGGGTGTTGACCAGAAAAGTGTTGGCGCGGTCAGGCATGGTTGCGGCGCCACACGTGGTATCAGCGCGGGGCTGCACGAGCAGCACGCGTTTGCCGAAGGCTGCGCCGATCAGCTGTAATAGATTTCGCGCGAGGGTTGGTTCGGCGGCAGGCGGGGATCCGGCGGGGATCCGGTCGGGATATTCAGAAAGATCGTCGCAGGCGGCAATGGTTCGGACGGTGAGGGGGCCGACTTCGGGCGCAAAGGCGGCGAGGTCGGCGTAGTCTTGGCAGCTGATTTCATAGTTGGGCGCGGCGCGTAAGGCGAACTCGGAGGCTCTGTCGGAAGCGTCGACGCGCGAGTTGCGAAGTCCACCTGATTCTCCCCGCTGGGTTCGGGCGCGGTGTCCTTGTCGCCGAGGGCGTAGGTGGTGGCGACGTCGGGAGCATTGAAGCCGAGGCTTGCCAGACGCACTTGCACGCCATCTTGCACGAAGCCAGTGCCGGAGAGAACCAGGAAGCCGCCGTGGTAATCGCTCGGGCGCGGTTTTCGCAGGCCATGGTGCCTCCTTCCCAGGAGGAAGCGGTGGGACTCCTGAGCAGGCGCGGTCCTGCCAGTGGCTAAGCGCCCAACTCGCCGAACGCTTCCGAGTAGACACCCGCATGGGGAAAACGATACGTTCAGGAGCATTGAACTACGGCGAACCCAAAAGCGCGCCATCCGATTTCCGCGTGCGTACGTGGATTTATCCGCACGGCTGTACGGAGGAAATCGAATCTACGGTGCCGCTGCATCCGAAGGTGAAAGCGTATCTGGAGCACCGCGCCGATTTCCTGAGCTTTGAAATTTACGACAATTTGTACTTTTCGCTCTGTATCTACGATTCGCAGGAGTTTCTTCGCCGAAAAAACTACTACGTGTTTTATCGTCAGGCGGACTGTCAGTGGACGTTGGGCGCAGGGACTGTGATGATCTTTGATCAAATGACCGGCGAATTGCTCTACGATGGCGACGACGGCGGTGAGTGAGGGGGGGACTTAAGGGCTGAGATTCGGTCGCCCGAAATCGGCCGATTTACCCGTGACTGCCATAGACAAGCAGACGCTTACCAAACAGCCTCCAGCCCCGATGGACGCCACTTTGCACCAACACCTCAGGTCACACGTGCGCCCCGTCATTTTGCTCGAGGGCACGCGGAAACTACCGGCCCAGGCGCACGGGCAATTGCAGGCGTTGACCGCGTGGTTGTGCGCGGAGTTTCCCCGGGCGGTTTTTCGCAGTGGCAACGCGGAAGGCACCGATGCCGTGTTTACTGATGCCGTGGCCGCGTGTGATCCGGCAAGGTTGGAGTTGGTGTTGCCGCACGAGGGGATGGGCCGAAAGCGACGTCCGCCGGGTGCGCGCTGCGTCGCGTTGAAAGCGATGTCGGATGCCGATTTGACGCGGGTGGTCGCAGTCACTCGACAAGCTGGGCGCGACGCAGGTCGGCTGGGAGACTACTACCTCGCGCACCGGAATGGCCCCAGCAGTGCCGCCACGAGCAAGGCGACCTACCTGCTGCGCGACACACTGAAGGTGACGGGCTCGGAGGCCCTTGGGCTGACTCCGGCCGCTCTAGGGATTTTCTTTGTGAACGATGCGGACCCCACGGGCGGCGGCACCGGGCACACGATCAGGGTGTGTGAAGTGCTGGGTGTTCCGGTGGCCACGCAAACGGAGTGGGGGAGTTGGGGGTGCCCGGCGGGCGCTTCGTAGGGACCAAACTGCGTCCGGCGACGACGGCGCCCCGAAGGTTTGTTTCCGGCAATGATGGGCTGACGGTGCCTGTCGGAGAGATTCCCAAAATATCCCCGATTTCGGCCGTGCCGGTTTACTGTATGGTCGCATGGTCTACATGGTGCTGCGGTCGGTCTTAGGAAAGAGTGATTGCTCCGTGAGAAGGTGAAACACCGTGTTGATCATGTTGACCGTGCACCTGGTGGGCTGTCCGCTCGGCTTTTTGGTTTCCTCCTCACCTCCTTCCGGGGTTCCGAGCGCCACAATGAAGCATGCTTTGCGCTTTGACGAGGGGACCGTGAAACAAAAAATTTGGTTAAGGTATTCGAGCCGGGAGCCGGCTGTTTTGGTGGATCGACCGTGCTGCTGC
Source organism: Opitutus sp. GAS368 (assembly GCA_945882935.1). Taxonomy (GTDB): domain Bacteria; phylum Verrucomicrobiota; class Verrucomicrobiia; order Opitutales; family Opitutaceae; genus Tous-C4FEB. The sequence goes on along the minus strand of CAMCWW010000001.1, from coordinate 77,023 downwards.
GACTTACATGGTCGCATGGTCTGCATGGTCCTGCAGTCAGTCTCGGAGATTCTGAAGATTCCGAGAGCGGGTGAAACACCGTGCGGACCGTGCGACCGTGCGCGGCGCTGCTCGCAGCCAACGGCGCGATCGCCCGCGCGGTGTGCACGCCAGCGGGTTGAGCACCTCTAGGCGTGGACAGCGGGGATACATGGTCGCGGGCTAGCGGCGTTGGTAACAACCGGGGGGAGGGGGATGGCCGGGCAGGAGACGGCTGGGCGGTGCTAAAATGGGGGCGAGGTAACAGTTGTGCCCATTTCAGCCCGTGAGGCACAGCGTTGTGTGATGGAATTTCGCCGAGCCGTGGGCGCGGCGGCATAGCTCCGAGTCAGCGGCAATCTGGTCCTGTGCTGCGTGTCCATTTTTTGCGGCGGGGACGAAGCAGGAGCAATTGCGTGGGTCTCGCGCCCGAGGTGCGGACCGCGATGATTATCTTGGGATCATGACTGAAGCACAGGGCGAATTGCCGGTGGACTTGATCGAGCCTAGCGGCGGCAGCGTCGGCCGTTTTAAAGCGGCCGACGTAGACTCGGGCGGTGGCGGTATTCTTAACTGGAACGGCGAGCGTGAATTCGCCGGCAGGATGCTGTCTGATTTCAGTGTTTGGTTGGTGGGTCATAGAAAAATGGGTGCTGAGGGCGGCGGCGGGGCGTCTTTTGTGATCCGGAATTTTCGGCTGTGACCGGTGCCTTCGATGTAAAACCGGAGTCGTTCGCTGCCGAAGACCATGCGGTCATAGCGCTTCAGCAGCTTGGCGAATTTTACGCGCTGCGGCATTTCGAGGGTGTCCTCGCCGTCTCCTAGAATGTATTCGAAGAAGGATCTTTCTTGGGCGGCTTTGACGATATCTTCGAAGTCCATCGTCCCGGCGCCGTGCTTCTCGTGGAGTGCGGTCATGAGCTTGCCAATTTGGTCCCCTTCAGTGTCGCCTCCCTCGTGAAGTTCGGCGCGAGCGGTCGGTGATCCGAGTCCGGCGTGCTCTACGATTGCGGCGATGGTGTTGCACCATGCCCCAAGGCCGTTGTGCGTAGTCGAACAAGCGGGGCGGCCGTCTCTGTCCCATGCCTGCACCATGGACCAGAGCGCGCCGAGGATTTCCCCTCGGCGCGCGACGAGGACCGCCTCGTCGAGCGGCTGCTGAAACTTCCGGTCTTCGGCACGGGCGGCCTCGCTGAAGAGCTCAACGAAGAGCGACCGGCGGCGCAGGTCGGGACTAACGGTGGCGCCGTTGCCAGTGAGGAAAACCGTGCTACCGTTCTTTCCAGAAAAATTTTTCGAGACACTGAGGATGCGGCCCGTCCAGTGGAGCGCGGTCAGGAATAATTCGAGGCACTGTGACGACAAATGCTTTTTGATATTGTCGAAAAAGATCACGGGCTGCGCCTCCATCACCGCAATCAGTAAAACTTTATCCAGCTCCTCCTCCTTCTGTGGGAGGTTCTGTCGGTAAGCCCGGCCGAACACCGGGACGACGGCGCAGTCGGCGAGGAGCGTCTTGCCGGCTCCGGGTGCATTGGCGAGGTAGATGAATGCGGGGCGTAGTGCGGTAGGCGGAAGCAGGCCGCGTGCGAACAGCGTCATCATGGCGGAGACGGCGACGGCCTTGCTGCGGCCGGTGTCGGCGAAGCAGAACTCCTGAAGCAGTTCGTCAACGATCGCCTTCGGCGTCTTGGTCAGTATGGAGGGGATAGGACTCTCGTTGAGAGTGTAGGTCTGGCTCTCGGGGTCGTAGCCCTGCGGAAGAAGTTCGATCTGGCCGCTCTTCCGGAGTGTCGGGAGGGGGATGTCGTTGACGTGCTCAATCGGGCGGAGTGCGTCAACGAATTGGGGCGAGGCGATGGTGGCGCGGGCGATGTCCATCGTCATCGTCTTCCGGATTTCAATCACGGCGTGGGCGTTGTTGCTGGGCTTGGCCGCGCTGAAACAGATGACGTGTTTTTCGAGCCAGGTGCGCAGCTCCTGTTCACCGACGGCGCGGAGGGCGTCGCCCTTCTCGTTGAGTGTCACCACGAGGCGCTCGCGGCGAAATAGGCCGCGGGTGCGGAGCAAGTCGCCAAGCTCGGCGGCAAAGTCGGCGATGAGTCGATTGTCACCGGGGAGCTGAACCTTGGGGCGCGGATCATTGAAGACACTACGGGCGATATTGCCGGGTAGTGAGGTGGGCGTGTCGAAGTCGTCGAAGGGGTTTCGAGTCATGGAGTGAGTGCGCCCTGGGGCGTGATTAGGCGGAGGCCCTGAAACATCCGCGCAATGTCAGCGGGCTTGAACGGGCGGGCTTTGTGCAGGTCGGAGAAGTCTTTTCCCTCTGCGGGACGCGGACTCAGGATGTGGACACTGAGGGCGTGGGCGCGGAGCTGTTCGGTGAATTCGCCTTTCCAGCGTTGGCCGGCTTCGTCGGCGTCGGGGATAACAAGAATTCTCGGCGCGGCCGGCCAGCAAGGCCGCCAATAACGGAGGAAGGTCCGCCACGAGGTGGCACCGCGGATACCGACAATCGCGATTTCATCCGGCCAAGCGGCTGGATTGGTGAGCCAACCGGCGGCGTCGGCGAACGCTATGCAGTCCCATTGCCCCTCAAGAATGAGTATCAGGCGAGACGCGCTGAAGGTTCCCATCACGAACGGGAGGGAGGGAATCCCCTTCGGGTGGAAACTCCAGGCCTTGCCGGCTCCGTCATCGACTGGGTTATGGCGCGCGTGGAAGCCAACTGCTTCCCAGCCGCCTTTACGTGGGGCTTGGACGACGAAGGCGACGGCTCGCCGGTCGCGCAGTAGCGGTGCGGACATGAGGCCGGAGGCAACGAGGCGACTTGTGGTGCCGATGCTCCAGCCGCGCCACGAATCGATTTCGGCTGCGAAGTCGGTGTCTTCGCCAAGGCAGGTGCGGCCCTCATCCCACAGCTGGCGTTCGGCAGGAGGCATAGGCCTTGCCTGGAAATTCTCCTGAGGCGTGGTGGCGGGTGCGGGTGCCGGATTGTCTTGCGGCTGGGGTGCCCCTTGCGGCGCGAGCTGCGGCCTTCGTTGGGCGGGAGTCCGTCGGTTGGGGTGTTCAACAAGGGCCTGCTTGGTGAAGCCCAACCATTGGCGCAGAAGGGCGATGGCGTCGGGCTGGGTGCTGCCCGTGTATTTTTGGACGAAGTCGATGACGTCGCCCCCTTCGTCGGTCGCGAAATTTTTCCACCGTTCGCCGGAACCCTTCGGGTCGGGATAGATCGAGAACGATTTGTTGCGGTCGGCGTGTTTGTGCTCGTTCGGAAATGGCGAGCGGCAGAGGCGTCCGATTTCCCCGGAGTAGCCGAGCCGGCGGGCAGCGTCACCAATCGAGATGCGGCTTTTTATTTCCGCGATGGTGGGTCCGAAGCTCATTTAGCGCGGAAAATTGAGGGTTGGAGAGGCGCGACTTCCTGAGCGACTACCTCGAATTCGGATCGGTCGTAGACGAAAAGCCGCGCGTTGATCCGGAGAGCCACCAGCCCCTTGGTGGCTTCCCATGCCTTGATGGTCTGCGTGGTGCGGTGGACGCGTCGAGCGGCGGCGGCTCGCGTAATGTAGCGGACGCGGTCGAATTTTGGTGTGCGGGTGTTCATCGAAGGCTGAATTGTAGTAGGAGCTGATGGGATTGATTTCGTTGTGGAGGTTCTCGGTTTAGCCGGTGGCGGAGATGAGGCCGGCCTGGGCCATACGCTCGACGCCACGTAGGCCGTAGGTCTCAGCGAGGCGGAGGAGATGGGCGGGAATGAGCAGAATGCGCTCGCCGTGTTCGACGGCACCGGGGAGGCCGCCGCGCTGGAACTGGCGACGGATGGTGCGCGGATGGATGCCGAGCCGAGCGGCAAACGCGCTGTGGCGCATCCCACGGCCACGGCCAGACGGTCCGCGAACTGCCAAGACGGCGGAGGCTGTCGGCAATTGCGGGCCTGTGGCCGGCGGTGTGGTTGTGCCCCGTCTCGTCATTGGGTCAGTCGCGGGATGACTGGAACACGGCCGCCCAACGGCGTGGTGGGTTCTGTGCGGGTGTGGCAGGCGACATCATGCCAGATACGTTCCGTATGGGCGCAGTTTCGGGTAATCCCTCGGCTGGATCGAAGGTAGCCTCTGCACAATTACCGGTGATATTTGCCTTAGTTTTCGTGATGACTTTTTCCTTCGCTTACAATTCATTGTAAATTTTAATGAAGACTGCTTCCTCTGATTCTCTTACAACGTTGCAACCACCCGTGCCCAAGGGCCCAAAGCCACGGACGTGTTTGGCTAAACTCCGGACGATGTGCGGCGGTGTGGTAAAGGAGATGCGGACTCAGGCGGGCTTTGCTCGCCGGCTTGGCGTCTCAACAAGCTATGTGGTCCGCATCGAGAATGAGCAGGTGCGGATGACGGAAAAGCTGGCGCATCGGATCGCGCGCTTGGTTGGCGTTGACTGGGAATCTCTGATGGATGCCAAGGGGGAGCCGCGACACTCTGGGGCTTCCGACTTGGTCTTCATGCCGGACGGTGAGATTGACTGGGAGGCTTCGGACAAACAGCTGCGGCGGCAGGGGCGGCTATTCACTGCCGAGGCATTCCGGCGGTGGAATGCTCCGCCGGGCGCGGATGATTCCGAACACAAGGCAATTATGGCGGAGGCTGTGGCTTTCGACGTGGCAAGAGCCCAGCATGAGGTTGAGGCGCTACTGCGGGCTGCGTACGAGCGCGATAGATTTGGGGGAGTGGCGGCTGAAGTTCGCAATTTCTTCGCCGAGATTGCGAGCGATTATGGCATTCGTGAGACTTTTAAACGGCTGCGGAAAGAAGCTCCGAAGTCTCAGAAATAGCTGTGGAGGACGGCCGGCGCACGCGCCACGGCGCAGTAAGCGAAAAGTGCTTTTAATATCAACAAATTATCAACACTATCATAAGTAATTGATAATTAAAGTATTTTGGAGGTCTCAGAAGCCTGTGCCTCACGGTGTAGCGGTTCGAGTCCGCTCCCGGGCACCATTTTGGATGGGAGCAAAGCGTCGCCGGAAAACCATCATGGAGCCGGGCGAAACTGGCGGCGGTAGGCTTGGCCGCGCTCAAGGTGAGCGATCACGGCCGGGTAGTCGCGGTTGGAGAGAGCCGAGCGAAAGGTGTGCAATTCGTCTTCGTAGGCGAGCAGGGCGCGGAGGACTTCGTCGCGGTTTTGTTCCAAGATGGTGCGCCAGAGTTGCGGATCACTGCCGGCGATGCGCGTGGTGTCGCGGAGGCCGCCGCCGGCGTAGTTGCGCCACGACGAATCACGGGAGGCCAAGAAAGCGCAGAGAGTTGAAGCGAGGACTTGGGGAAGGTGGCTGATGTGGGCCACGATCTCATCGTGCCGGTCGGGGTCGACGGTCACGGCTTCACCGCCGAGATCTTGCCAGAAACGAACGACCCGCTCGGTCGCGGCGGGCGAGGTGGTGGGCAGCGGGGTGACGAAGCACGTGCGGCGTTCGAAGAGCTCGGCGGTGCCGTGCTCCCAGCCGGTTTTTTCGGACCCGGCCATGGGGTGCGAACCGACGAAATGTCCGCGCTCGCCCAGAGCGATGGCGCCGCGACGGGAGATCTCGGCTTTGACGCTGCCGACGTCGGTCACGACCGTATCGGGCGCGAGGTGGAGGGCGACCTGTTTGGCGAGAGCAACGATCTGATCCACGGGGGCGGCGATGACGACCAAGGTGGCGTTGGCGACGGCGGTCGCGGGCGAATCGGCGATAGCGTCGCACCACGGTTGCCCGGTGACGGCGAGCCGAGTTTCAGGCCGCCGCGACCATAGGACGATGCGGGCGGCAACGCCACGGGCGCGGGCGGCGCGGGCGACCGAGGCGCCGAGCAGGCCGGGGGCGAGAATGGTGAGCTGAGGGAGCATCTGGTCGGAGCGACGCAAAAACAGCGTGCGGTGTCGAGCGGGGAGACGTTGAGTTCTTTGAACGGTGGTTGGATCGAAGAGGGCTGGATGGATTGCACCAAGATTCCGGAGCACCAAGTGACGACGACAGGCGACGATGAGCGTGCGATGCGCCGGAAGATTTGGTTCGTGCGGGGCGCAGTGGAGTTCGCGGCGGCGGTAGCGGCGGATTTTTTGATTGGCTGAACAGACGGCCACGCGGTCATCCGCGGCGGCGACACAGACCAAGTTGGCGGGGTAGATTTCGGAAGATGAACGGACTTATCGAGGTTTGGTGGCGGGTGGGTAGGTAAGCGCGGAGGCGCTGGCGGCTGCTGGAATTGCGTGGGTAGAAGGAAATTCGGATGTTGGCGACCGAGGTGTCGCCGGAGCTCTACGCGCGCGTCATGAGTACGAATCGAATCGGCAACGTCGGCTGCAGTCTGCTGGTAGATTCCATGAGTTGGCGGGAGGCCCGGGGGTTTTGTGAACGACTGGGCTGGGTCTTGGGTCGGACGGTGCGATTGCCCACCGGGCCCGAATGACGGGCGGCCATCGGGGCCACTCCGATCGCGGGGGAAAGGTCGCGGGAGACCAGTGGGGCAATAGCCGCGAGGTGGTGAAATCGCGCGCGAATGCGGCGGGCTTTTTGCGCTGATGGGCAATCTGGTCGGGTGGCTTGATTCGCCGGAGCTGAGGGCGGCGAATGCGCCGAGTGCGGGCGGCCGCTTTTTGGATCGGGATGGGGTGATCATGACGGCACCGCCCGAAGCGCTCAACAAAGGCGAACGCGGCCGGCAATTCGGCATTCGTTTCATCGTGGAAACGCGGCGAAATCGGTCCGGCCTAGCTGCCCGCCGCGGGACTCAGACGCCGAGTTTTACAATGAGAGCATACTCTGCGGCGGAGAGCGGGAGCACGGAGAGGCGGCTTTGGCGGATAAGGGCGATATCGGCGAGGGCCGCTTCGGCCTTGATCTGGGCCAAAGTCACCGGGTGAGGCAGGGCACGGCCGCACTTGAGTTCGACGGCCACCCAGCCCGGCTCTTCGGCGGTCGTATCGGGGAAGCTCGGCTTGGTCACCTCGGCCAATCCGGCGACCGCTTTGGGGCCGACGCTTTCGTAAAAGAGGACGCGATCTCCGGGGCGCATGGCGTTGAGATGGAGGCGGGCCTGGTAATTGCGAACGCCGGTCCAAGCCGTGCGTTTGTCGCGCTCGAAGTCGGCCCACGAGTAGGCTTCGGGTTCGGATTTAACGAGCCAGTGTTGCGGTTGCATTTTTGGGGTGGGAGGCGTTTGGTTTCGAGATGGAAAATGAAGCCAGCGACGCTGAAAAGGCAAAAGCCCGGAGCGTGCAGCGCCTGCTCTATTGGATTATGGCCGGGTTCATCCTTGCGCCGTTGGTGGTGGCTTACCTGCTGCTTTGACTGCTCTGAACTGACGCTGCGCCATAAATGCCAGCCTTTTCCCGATTCGAATTGGGTTCATTGCGCTCTGCGCGGCCGCCGACTGGCTCCTTTGCTCTACGATTGGCGATTGGGCCGGCGACCGGGTGCGGGCTTCGTTCATCGGTCTGAGTCTTGGCGTTTTGGGGACCGGCGATCGGTTTCCTGAGCGACGGATCAATGGTCGTCGTGACGGCGGGACGGGGCTACCTGGGGCGCCGGGTCACGGTGGAAATTGTCAGTGTCATACCGTCGGCCGGAGGAAAAATGGTGTTTGCCCGCATCGTGGGATCCAAAGGCGATTGAGTTTAGGGTGAGGGATGCCGGAAGCGCGAAATAAGGTGTTTGCTTGGCTCCGGGGGTTGCGGATACCTCTGCCAATCTCTTTGGGGCAATAGCTCAGTTGATAGAGCGCGTCGTTCGCAACGACGAGGTCGTCGGTTTGATCCCGATTTGCTCCACCACTTTCCAGCCGGGAATTTTCAAACGTGGAATGTCACGGACGCGAAAAATTCAGCTAATTTTCCCGTTGGCTTCGCACTTGCTCTTGTCGGGGAGGGCCCGGGGGATAATCTTCCAGTCTTTCAAATTCTTTTTTCGGCATGAAAAACAACACCAAATCCGTCAAGTCGCCCGCCCCAGCGAAAAAGATCACCGTCAAGAAAATCGTGCCGGCCGCCAAAGTCGCCGTTGCGCCCAAACCTGCTGGAAAGGTCGCCCCGAAGGGCTCAAAGCCACCGGTGAAAAAGGCTCCGGCAAAGCGGGCGCCCGCGCCGAAGGTTGAACCGGTGGCTCCGACGGCGGTGCGCACCACCATCACCGCCAAGATCGATATCGGCTTCGGCAATGCGCTTTACCTGCGAGGTGAGGGCGCCGGATTGAGTTGGGACCGCGGAACCAAGATGAACTGTTTGGATGACGATACTTGGATGCTCGAATTGGGCGAGTCGGTCCGTCCGGTCATCTACAAGTTCTTGGTCAACGATCTCACTTGGAGTGCCGGTGAAGATTATGTCGTGCCGGCCGGCACGAGCCTGACCGTTGCTCCTGCCTTCTGATTCATCCGGCTCACTTCGCGTCAGGATTAATGCGGCGAAGTTGGGCGGCGACGGCCGCGATCGCTGCTTCGCGTTGGGTCAATTCGGCGGCCGGCACGAGCGTGCAGCGCATCCGGATTTTGGAAAAGGGCTTGGGTAAACAAAACCGATCCCACGAGCCGAGTCGCCAAGTGGATTCGAACTCGGCGCCGATCAACAGCAGTGGGGTTCGGGTGCGACGGGCGACGATCAAGGCACCGGGCTTGAAGTCATAGCAAGGCCCGCGGGGACCGTCAGGCGTGATGCCGATGTCGCGGCCCGAGCGCAGGACTTCGACCAAAGCCGCGGCCGCCTCGCGGCCGAGCCGGCTGCTGGAGCCGCGCACAGTGCCCATGCCGGCGAGGGAGAAGAACGCGCTGAGCCAAGCGCCGTCTTTGCTCGCACTCACGAGGGCGTAGGCCGGTCGGCCTTGACGGTAACGACGCACGATTTCGGCGGAGAGAAACAGGCGGTTGTGCCACAGCACGATGGCAACGGGTTCGTCGTGCTTGGTGAACGCGTGCAAATCCTCGAGGGTCGTTTCGAACCGAAGCGAGCGCCCCCAGAGCTTCATGAGCAAAGCGAGCGGCCACAGCACGGCGCGACGCCACCCGTCGATGCCGTGGATCGACTCGGGGGGCGCGGATTGGGGCGGGCCGGCAGAGTTTGAGGGCGATGAGTGCAGCAGTGCGGTTGTCGCGCAAAGCCCGGGCGTCGCCAAGCGAAAGTTCTTTTTAGGTGAAAGGGAGCGGCGTTGACCCCGTGCGTGATCCTCGAAACGGTGCGCGCCTGATGAGTCCCGTGTTACCGCCTTGTCCGTATTTGCCGGCGCCCCGTGCCGGGCTCGATTGGCGGTCGCTGCATGCCTACCGCGACCATGAGCGAGGGGCGGATTTCTATTTTGGCTGCTTGGAATACGGCCACGCGCTCTGGCAACGTGGTTTGGCTGCGAGGGCACTGCTCTGTCTTGACCGGGCTTTCGGAGCGGAACTTTCCGGCCAGGAGCCCATTCTGCGCTCGTGGGAGATGCCGTATGCGGCGACGGCGTGGATGATCGCCCGGACGCCGGGCGGGGTGTTCATCGGAAATCCACGGGTGCATTTTCAGCACTACGCCGACCGCATGAACGAGCCGCGGCGCGAGCAACGCCGTTGGCGTGCGTGGGCGTGTTGGGCGCTCACGCGGGCGGTGGCGCCGGGGTTGCCGGGCGATCCACGGCATGTGGTGACGGAGCCGAGCGCGCTGCAGATTGAATCGGCTTTGGCGGCCAACGGTCTGCCGGGCGAGGTCGCGGTTTGGCGGGCGGCGCTGGATCTGGCCGCCGGGCTGAAGGCCTAGTTCACGCCGTCGCGCGGCGGTTGGCGGTGGCCATGAGATGGTCTTGGACGGAGAAGGACGGCTGACCGGTGCGGCGCTTGACCGGTTGGTAGGTGCCGTCGGCGCGAAGCGCGTGGGCGTTGGCGTTGTCGCGCAGTTCGGGGGCGAAGAAATCGCGCATCATCCAGCGACGGAGCGCGGGATCCTCGATCGGGAAGATGACTTCGATCCGGCGGAAGAAATTGCGCGGCATCCAATCGGCGCTCCCGGCCAAAATGAGGGGCTCGCCGCCGGCGTTCTCAAAATATATGGCGCGCGCGTGCTCAAGGAAGCGGCCGACGATGCTGCGTACGCGGATGTTTTCGCTGAGGCCCTTGACCCCGGGCACGAGGCAGCAGACGCCGCGCACGATGAGGTCGATCTTAACGCCGGCCTGCGACGCAGCGTAAAGGGACTCGATGGTCGCGCGGTCGACGAGAGCGTTCATCTTGACGATGATGCGGGCCGGTTTGCCGGCGGCGGCGTTGCGCCTCTCCCGCGCGATGAGTTCCCTGATGCGGCGGTGGAGATTGTAGGGGGCGACGAGTAGGTGGCGGAAAGTGGGGGTGCGGCTGAAACCGGTGAGGGAGTTGAAGAGGTGGGCGACGTCGCCCGTAATCCCGGTGCGCGAGGTGAAGTAGCTGAGGTCGGTGTAGAAACGGGCCGTGCGCGGGTTGTAGTTACCGGTGCCGAGGTGGGCGTAGTGCCTCATACGCCGGCCCTCGCGGCGGACTACCAGGCAGAGCTTGCAGTGAGTCTTGTGGCCGACGAGGCCGTAGACGACGTGAACGCCGGCTTCCTCGAGTTGCTTGGCCCATTGGATGTTGTTGGCTTCGTCGAAGCGGGCTTTGAGTTCGACGAGGGCGGTAACTTGCTTGCCGTTGTGTGAGGCCTCGATCAGCGCACGCACGAGCGGCGAGTCGCCACTGGTGCGGTAGAACGTCTGCTTGATGGCGAAGACTTGGGGGTCGCGGGCGGCCTGCTCGACGAAATCGACGACCGGCTGGAATGAATCGTAGGGGTGGTGCAGGAGCACATCCTGAACGCGCAACGTATCGAAAATGCGCGCGGGCTCGGCGAGCGGCGTCAGGTTGACCGGCGCAAACGGAGCGAACTTTAGGTCGGGGCGATCAACGTCGGCGAGGGCTTGAAGGCGGAGGAGATTGACCGGGCCGTTGATGCGGTAGACGTAATTTTTCGAGACGGAGAGGTTCTCGCACAGCAGTTCGAAAAGATCGGGGTGCACGCCGTCTTCGACTTCAAGGCGCACGGCGGCGCCGCGGCGGAGATTGCGGAGTTCGTCTTCGATTTTCTTCAGCAGATTTTCGGATTCCTCTTCGTCGATGTAGAGATCGCTGTTGCGGGTGACGCGGAACGCATGGGCGGCGTTGAGCCGGTAGCCGGGGAACAGTTGGCCGGCGCAGAGCTTGATGATCTCGCTGAGAAAAATGGTGCGGCGCGGGCCGCCGGTCTTGGCCGGGGGCAGCTCCACGAGGCGGGGCAAGATGCGAGGCACGGGCAAAATCGCGACGTGCTGCTCGACTTCGGGCGTCGTGGGATTGTCGAGCGAGACGATGATGTTGAGCGTCTTGTTGCCGAGCTGGGGGAAAGGATGTGATTGGTCCAGCGCGAGCGGCGTCAGCACCGGATAAACCTGATTGCGGAAATAGGACTGGACCCACTTGAGCTCGACGGGATTTAGGTCTTTGGCGGTGCGGAACTCGATGCCCTCGTCGGCCAAAGCAGGTAGGAGCAATTCGTGCCAGCACCGGTATTGCTCGGCGACCAAAGCGGTGACCCGCTCGTGAATGCCGTCGAGCTGGGCTTCGGGGGCGAGGCCGTCGGCGCCGGCTTCGGTTACGCCGGAGTCCTTCTGTTGCATCAATCCGGCGACACGGATTTCAAAAAACTCGTCGAGGTTGGAACTGACGATTGAGAGAAAACGCACGCGTTCTAGCAGGGGGTGGCGTTCGCTGCGGACCTGCTCGAGGACGCGATGATTGAAGGCCAGCCAGCTGAGCTCGCGGTTTAAGAAAATCGCAGCCGGGCTCTTCTCCTGGGCGTTGGGTCGGGGAGAGCGGGTACGGGTGATTTGGGCCATGGCGGAAGTGGGAGAGGCCGCACGCTAGGGTCGAGGCCGGCTGAAACGAGCCTTTTTGCGCCAAGCGGGGAAAATGTAACCCCTTGCAAGGGGGCGCGGTGGAAAAACATGGGCGGAATTCCCACCGCGGTATCGGGACCGAGCCAGCTCGATTCGCTTTCGGAACGAAAGCCGGCAGGTCGCCTTAGCTCTTGTTGGGGAAAGGGGGCGGAGGCGGCAGGGTTTGGCCCTTGGTCTTCAGTTCCTCGAGGATGATCTCGATGCCTCGGTCGAGCTGCTGGTCCTCGCCGCGGAATTCGCGGGCGGGGTCGTTGTCGACCATGATGTCGGGTTCGACGCCGTGGCCTTCGATGATCCACGCTTTTCCATCTTTTGAGTAAGGAGCGAACTCGGGTTTGTTGAGGCTACCGCCGTCGGTGAACGGCAGGGAACCGGAGATGCCGACGACGCCGCCCCACGTGCGTTTGCCGACAAGTTTGCCGAGGCCGGCTTCGCGGAAGCGGTAGGGGAAGAGGTCGCCGTCGGAGGCGGAGTATTCGTTGATGAGGGTGACCTTGGGGCCGAGGAGCATCTGGCCCGGATTGGCGGCTGGGGTGCCGCCGCGTCGGAGATTGATCAGGGTGAGTTCGCGTTGGAGGCGTTCGATGATCATGGGCGAAACGTTGCCACCGCCATTGCCGCGCACGTCGATGACGAGGGCCTGCTTGTTGAGCTGAGGGTAGAAGCGGCGCACAAACTCGTTGAGGCCGTCGGGGCCCATGTCGGGGATGTGGAGGTAGCCGACTTTGCCACCGGTCTTTTTGGCGACGTAAGCGAGGTTATCGGCGACGAATTGCTCGTAATAGAGGGGCGCTTCGGTGGCGATGGGCACGACGGTGACATCGCGAGCGCCGGTGTCGGTGGGCGTGGAGTTCACGCGGAGGACGACGGGTTTGCCGACGGTGCCGACGAGGGCGGAGTAGATATTGGCAAGGTCGCGGACGGGCTGGCCGTTAACGGCGAGAATGAAATGACCGGCGCTGACGTTGACGCCGAGTTCGGTGAGCGGAGAGCGCGTCTTGGTCTGCCAGTTTTCGCCGGGCAAAATTTTGTCGATGCGATAAGCGCGGGTGGCGGGGTCGCGGGAGAGTTCCGCGCCGAGGAGGCCGGTCTTGATGCGCGGGGCTTCGATGCGATCCCCGCCGCCCACGTAGGTGTGGCCGATGTGAAGCTCGGAAATCATTTCGCCGATGAGGTAGGTGAGATCGTTGCGCGTCGCGACGGAGGGGAGGAGCGCGGCGTATTTGGCGCGCTGGGCGGGCCAATCGACGCCGTGCATATCCGGGGCGTAAAAGAAATCCCGCATCTGGCGCCAGCTTTCGTCGAAGATCTGTTTCCACTCGGCGGGCCGGTCCAGCTGCATTTCGAGGGAGGAGACGTCGACTTTGGCGTCGGGCTTGAGTTCGACTCTGGCGGTGGGCAGGTCGATGAGCGAGTAATCGCGGCCCGAGCGGACGAGCATTTTCTTGGCGTTGGTGGTGATTTGGAATCCGTCGAAGTTCCCGAGCTCGGTTTCTTTTTTGGCTTTGAGATCGTAGAGCGCGAGGGTGGAACGGGACGAGGCGCCGCCGCCGAAACCCTCGCCGCCGCCGCCGCCGCCTTGCGGGCCGCCGGGGGCGCGACGGTAATAAATGCGTTCGCCGATCATGGAAATCGATCCGTAATTGGACGGAGCGATGGGGAGGCCGATGATCCGCCCTGAAAGTCCTTCGGCATCGACCTTCACCGAGATTTTCGATTTCGGATTTTCGATTTTCGATTTTTCGGCGGCGGCGAGTTTGGCGGCGTCTGGTTTTTCGGCGGGGTCGTCGGCGGGCTTCTTTTCCTCGTCCTTGGCGATGGCGACTTCGTCGCTTTTGGGAGCGAAAGGCGAGGGTGTGTCTTTGGCGAGGGCGACGAGGAAGACGCGCTCCATATCGAGATAAGCGTGGTTCCACTCGGTGTCGGAGTAGATGGGGCGGTAGTCGCGGGCGGAGGCGAAGAGGAGCCACTTGCCGTCGTCGCTAAAGTTGGGCGCGGTCGAGGCGTAGGCGCCATCGGTGACGGCGAGGGTTTCTTTGGCGGCGAGGCCGAAGAGCATGATCTTCGAGAGGGTGCCGCGTTCCTGCTTCACATAGGTGACCCATTGGGAATCGGGCGCCCAGCCATAGGTCGTGATCGGGGCGTCGGGATTCTCGGCGACGGTGACGATGGCCTTCGATTCGACGTCGATGTAGCGGAGGCGTTGCTTGCGGTCGCCCCAGAGGAGTTTTTTGGCATCGGGTGACCAGCTGGGCGAGAACGGGTAGGTGTCGTTGTTGGAAGTCAGCTGGGTCGCGGCGCCCTTACCGTCTTGGGGGCGCACGTACAGTTCGAACTCGCCCGTCGCATCGGAAAGGTAGGCGATCAACTTGCCGTCGGGGGACCAGGTGGCGCCGCGCTCGTGCACGCCCTGCGTCTGGGTGAGGTTGCGGGTCGGACCGTCTTTGGCGGGCACGGTGTAGACATCGCCGCGGGCGACGACGGTCACACGTTGGCCGTCGGGCGCGGGGGACACGGAGCCGACGAAGCGGGCGACGTTGGTGAGGCCGGGGCGGGCAGAGGCGAAATCCTCGCGGACGGTGATCGGGACAACGGCAGATTTTTCCGTGGCGAGGTCGAATTTCCAAATCTGACCGGCTTGCTCGAAGACGATCGTTTTGCCGCCGAGGGAAGGAAACTTGATATCGTAATCAGTGAAGGACGTGAGCTGCTTGATCTGTTTCGTGGCGAGGTCGTAGCTGAAGAGATTGGCGCGGGCAGTGCGCTCGGAGACAAAGTAGATTTTGCCGTTGGACGCCCACATGGGGAAGAGGTCCTGGGCGGGATTGTCGGTGATATTTTCGAGGGCGCCGGACTTCAGATCGAAGATCCAGATGTCGTCGGCCATGCCGCCGCGATATTGTTTCCAAGTGCGGAATTCGCGGAAGATGCGGTTGTAGGCGATCTTGGTGTCTTCGGGCGAATAGGAGACGAAACCGCCGCGGGGCACGGGGAGTTGGGTTGGAACATCGCCGTCGAGGCCGACCGCGAGAAGTTGGCCGATGAAAGGATTGAAAGAGGGCCCGCGGGACCGAAATACAATCTCGGGGGTGGTGTTGCGCCAGCCGAAGACGAGGTTGTTGGGACCCATCCGGTCGGCGAGGTCGTCGCGGTCGAGGGTCGCAGAGATTGTCAGGCGTTTGGGGGCGCCGCCGCTCGAGGGCATAACGTAGACCTCGGTGTTGCCGTCGTATTGGGCGGTAAAGGCGAGTTGCGCACCATCGGCGGAGAAGCGGGGGAAGATCGCGTAGCCGGGGCCGTCGGTGAGACGGCGGGCCGTGCCGCCACCGGCGGGAACGGTGTAGAGTTGGCCGGCGTAGGAGAAGACGATGGCATCACCGTTGATGGCGGGGAACCGCAGGAGGCGGGTGGGCACCGGGTTGGCAGGAGTCTGCCCCACGAGGCCAAGGGATGTGAGGGTGATAGCGGCCAGAAGCCGGAGTTGGGTTCGCACTGAGCGACTCAACGAGCGCGGGTGCCGTCGGGCCAAGCGTTAATTTGGGTGGCGAAACGGGAGTGAAATCTGACCGCCGTGCGATTCTAGCTGAGCCGGTCGATCACGCGCAGGCCGGGAATAACGGAAAAGTGGGCGTCGAGGGTGAGGACGGTGGCACCGGCTTGGAGGGCGTGGGCGGCGATCAGGATGTCTTGCGCGGGGAGGACCCGGCCTTGGCGGTCGAGGGACCATGCGAGTTGCGCGGCGCGGGCCCAGATTTGCCGGGTGGTGGGTAGAAAGATCATCACGTCGAAGCGCTCACGGTAGCGGGCGAGGAGGTTGGGGTCGCGCTGGCCGCGGCAGACCTCGAGCACGATCATGCCGCAGGTCGCGAACTCCCAATCGCGGTCTTCGATCCCCGCCGCGAATTCGCGGAAGGGATCGCGACCGGCGCGGACGGCCCCAATGTAGATGTTACTATCGGGCAGGATCAGGTCGGCCATAGGGAGCCTCTTTCTCTGCAACCATCATCGCGGGCTGGGGCTCCTCCGGGTAGGAGGCCGGGTCGAAGGAGGCTCTTAACTCCTCCGGAGTTACGCCGAGGCCGGCGGAGAACAACTCCTTCATTTTATGGCGGCGCGCCATCTCGTTGAGGGCGATCTCAACCGCCTCGGTCTTGGTCTTGGCCCCGGTGATTTTCATCACGCGATCCAAGACATCCTCGTCGATGTGCATGGTCATTTTCATGGTGACCCTACGAGTATGGCTCGTGAACCATACCGCAAATAAAAAGTATGGCTATAAAGCCATTAATTTATAAATCAATGGCTTAAGTGGTAAAACGTTTTTAGCGGTCAAACGCTCTCGAGGAGCTTGTAGAGACGGGCGACCATCGGGGTGGCGTCGTCGAGGAGGCCGGCGCTGATTAGGGAGTTGTCGAGGATCTGCTCGGCGACGAGCTTGGCTTTCTCGGGCGACGCAGTGTGCGTGTCGAAGAGGCGCTTCATCACGACCGAGCGCGGATTGATCTCGAGGGTGACCTTCACGGGCTCGTCGGCGCCGTCTTTCTTCATGGCCTTCATCATGCGGCGCATTTGGGGCGACATGAATTTGTCGGCGTTGACGGCGAGGGCCGGGGAGTCGACGAGACGGTCGCTGGCTTTCACCTCTTCGACGCGGGCGCCGAGGGTTTCTTTGAGCCAGGCGGTGAGTGTCTTGGTGTCGTCTTCGCTGAGGGCGCCTTCGGGCTTGGGGAGGTCGGAGAGTTTGACGTCGGCGTGGTCGGCGGCGGTGAGCTTCTTGCCGTCGAACTCGCGGACGTTGCTCATGACATATTCATCAACGGCCTCATAGCAGAAGATGACCTCGAGGTTGCGGGCTTTGAAGCCCTCGAGGTAGGGACCGGTTTCGAGGGCGGCGCGGTTGGGGCCGACGAGATAGTAGATCTCTTTTTGCTCGGCGCCCATGCGGGTGACGTAGTCGGCGAGAGAGGTGGTCTTGCCCTTGTCGGTTAGGGAAGACTCGAAGCGGAGAAGCTTCGTGAGTTGCTCCTTGTGCGTGTAGTCCATGGCGGCGCCCTCTTTCAGAAAGATGCCGAACTCGGAGTAGAACTCGTTGAAGGTGTCGGGACGGGCCTCGGCTTCTTCGGAGAGGAATTTGAGGAAGCGCTTCGTGACGACTTTGTTGAGTTTCTCGATGAGGGAGCGGTCCTGCATCGTCTCGCGGGAGATGTTGAGCGGGAGGTCTTCGCTATCGATGACGCCCTTCATGAAGCGGAGCCACTCGGGGAGCAGGTCCTTGGGTTTGGCGTCGATGAGGACCTTGCGGCAGTAGAGTGAAACGGAGGCCTCGAGGCGGGACATGCCGAATTTCTCGGTGTTGTCCTTGGGGACGAAAAGGAGGGCGTTGATGGCGAGCGGGGCGTCGGCGCTGAAGTGTAGGCGGAGGCGGGGCTCGTCGTGGGCGTGGGCCTGGAATTTATAGAACTCGGTGTATTCCTCGTCCTTGATCTCGTTCTTCGAGCGGAGCCACAGGGCTTGGACGGTGTTGATATGTTTACCGTTGAGCTTGATCGGGAACGACACGAAGGCGCTGTAGCGCTCGAGGATTTCCTTGATCTTCCAGTCCTGCGCGTAGTCGCCGCAGTCGTCCTTGAGCTCGATGACGATCTTGGAACCGCGGCGGAGGTCGGCGGCCTCGTCGATTTCGTAGCTGCCTGAGCCGTCGCTCGACCAGACGTGGCCGGGCTCGGCGGTGCGCCATGATTTGGAGTAAACTTTGACGGACTTCGCGACCATGAACGCGGAGTAGAAACCGACGCCGAACTGGCCGATGAGGTTGGAGTTCTTGGCTCCGCCCTCGCCCATGGCCTTCAGAAACTGCTTGGAGCCGGAGTGGGCGATGGTGCCGAGATTCTCGACGAGTTCGGCGCGGGTCATGCCGATGCCGAAGTCTTCGATCGTGAGGGTTTTTGTTTTGTCGTCGGTGGTGACGGCGATTTCGAGCTCGGCCTTGTCGTCGAAGATTTCTTTTTCGGTGATCTGGGTGTGGCGGAGCTTCTCGAGGGCGTCGGAGGCGTTGGAGACCAGCTCGCGGACGAAGATTTCCTTCTCCGTGTAAAGTGAGTGAATGACGATATCGAGGAGCTGCTTGATCTCGGCTTGGAACTCGAATTTTTGCGGTGCAGTGGTGGACATGTGGGTGGGTTGAGAGATGAGAGTTGAACGTTGAGAGCCGGAAAGGACCGGCAGAAATGCCGACAGAGCCCGCTATCTTAGCAGACTGTGGAAAAAATCAAGCGGCGCGAACGGCGCCGGATTTTTCCTTAACCAAGCGCGGCGATGACCTCGCGGGCGCAGACCACGCCGAAAACGAGCAAACAGAGGACGAGTGCGGCATTGCCGAGCCGGCCGTTGGCGAGGTTGCCGACCCAAGCGCGGCGGTTGTTCAGGTAGAGAAGGGTGGCCGCGAGAAAGGGCATGAAGAACGCCCCTGCGATTGAAAACGTGAGCACGATGGCGACGGGCTGGCGGTGCCACAGGAAGAAGAGCGGCGGGCCGGCGAGGAACGCGAGCGCCCCGAGATAGATGGGCCGATTGGGCGTGGCGGGCGGGGAGCCGCGCCAGGCGGCGTAGAGGTCTTCGTAGATGTGGGGAACGCCCTGCCAAACTCCGAGCATGGCGGTGAAGACGGTGGCCCAGAAGCCGACCAAGAAGAGGCCGCGCGGGATCGGGCCGGCGACGTCGCCGAGGCGCGCGGCGATTTCCAGCGCGATGCGCGCGCCGGTGGTGGCTTGGGCGTGCACGCCCGCGGCGATGAGGCACAGCGCGATGCCAAAAACCCCCGTGAATACGTAGGCGAGGCGGACATCGCCGCGGACGACCGAGAGTTTTCCGGCGCCGCTCCAGCCCTCGGCGCGGAGCCAATAGCTGTAGCAGATCACGGTCACGCTACCGCCGATGCCGCCGAGGAGCGCGAGGACGGCGGCGCCTCCGCCGTTGGCGGGTAGGATGGGAACGAAGAGGCCTTTGAATACCTCGACGGCCGGCGGGGCGGCGAGAAACGCGCAGACCACGACGCTCACCGCCATGACGGCGACGAGGAGCTTGATGAGTTTTTGGAAGCTCGAGTAACGGTTGAGCGCGACGAGCAACGCGGCGAACGCGGCGTGAATCGCGCCCCAAACCGGGACGGAGAGTCCGGGAAAAAAACTGGCACCGGCGATCCCGCAGGCACTGCTGAGCGACGCACCGACGAGGAACGTCCAGAAAAGCAGATAAGCCGCGAAGAGGATTGAGACCCAGCGCGGTAACCGGGTGACCCAAGCGCGGGTGATCGTTTCACCGGTGGCGAGCTGCCAGCGGGCGAGGCCTTCGGTCAGGACAAATTTCAACGCGGCGGTGACCACGATGGCCCAGAGCAACGTGGGGCCGAATTTGATGCCGGTGACGGAGGCGACAACGACGTCGCCGGCGCCGATCCCAGCGGCGGCAAGGATGATACCGGGGCCGAGGGTGCGGAGACGTTGGAGCAGGGGCATGGGGTCCAAGTAGCAAACGGCGGGTCCGTTAGGGTTGGAAAACCTTCAGAGGCGTGAGAGTCACGGGGCCGAGCAGGCCGCTGGGGGTGAGCGGCCAACTGGAAGCATCGAAGGGCTTGTAGTTGATGTTAACGACGTTCGCGTCGCGCATGATTTTCCATGGAAGTTTGCGCTGGTCCATGTCGCGGATGCGGTTGGCGGCGAGGTTGGTGACGTCGAGTTCGAGGACGTTGCGACCGGGCTTCAAGAGGCGGCCGGCGAGGCGCACGCGGAACGGAAGACTCCACGCGGTGGCGACGGGCTGGCCGTTGAGGATCACGCGGGCGCTCTCGCGGACGTCGCCGAGGTCGAGGAGCCAGTCTTCGGCTGGGGTGGTGGGGGAGTCGAATTCGAGGCGATAGCAGGCGGTGCCGCCAAAGCGTTTGGCTTCGTCGCCGCCGAGGTCGGTCCAGGATTTTAGGGCGGCGGTTTCGAGGGCGGGCGGGAGCTCGGGGCCGCCTTTGAAGAAGGAGATTTTCCAAGTGCCGGTGAGGGCGATGGGCGCGGCGGCGGGTTGGCGGTAGGGCCAGGCGGGACCGGAAATTTTTGCGGCGGCGGTGCGAAGCAGGAGCGACTCGCCCGGGGAAAGTTCGAGATAAATTCCGCCGGGGCCGGTGGCGGCGGCGCCGTGGTCGCCGTCGAGAGGATCGAGGATTCGGACCGTTGCGGCCGGGCGACCGAGCTTTACCCAGCCGGCGAAGGGAAGCGCGGTGAGATTAGTGACAAAATAATCGTGGAGTCCGGGGGCGGCGGCGCGGCGGACGAAACTCAGACCGGCATCGGCGAGGGCCTCGCGTTGGGCGTGGGGCGCGACGGCGGTGAGGATATCGGAGTTGACCGTCGCCCTAGGGGCGAGAGAGGCGAGGGCGGTTTTGAAGTCGGCGCGGCGCTCGGCGAGGCGGCCAAAGCCGGGGACGTCTTCGGGGAGTTTTTCGAAGATGATCTTGGCACCGTCGGCGGCGAGGGCGGCGAGTTTTTGTAGCGTCGCCACGGGCATGCGGCGCGTGGCGGGGACGACGATCACTTGATAGCGCGTGTTGCCGCCGGTGAGGAGGGCGCCGGAATCGGTGCGGGTTTGGTCAAGCTGGGCGTCGGAGATGTAATCGAAGGTGTAGCCCTGATCCATGAGTTGGCGGGCGAGTTTCCCGACGGGTTGCTCAGTGAGCCATTTCGCGTGGTGGACGGTGAACATCTTTACGTTGCCGGACTCGTCATCGAGGAGGTCGGCGAAGGGCCAGTAAAGGAGGATGTCGTTGGCGGGCGAGCCGCGTTGGAGGACGGACTGGACGCGGGCGATGTAGCGGTTGAGGGCGCCGAAGTCGTCCCACCAGGGGTTTTGCGGATTGAACTGCGTGGAGGCGTAGAAGAGCCAGCCGGGCCAAGGGGCGTCTTGGGGCGAGAAGACGGCGCCGTGGTAAAAGATGTGGTTGATGCCGTCGGCAAGAATGCGGTCGAGCTCGGGCTTCACGAAGGCGAGGGACTCTTTCCAATGATCGCGGAGCCACGTGGCGCTTTCGGAGGAAGCGAGCGTGTGCCCGGCGACATGGGCGGCGGAGGAGGCTAGGCGGACAACGAGAGACTCGGGCAGGTCTTGGTTGTTGTTCGCGATGTCGGTGGCGTCGCGGCGGAGGCCAGGGATGGGGAAGGGCGTGGAGCCGAAGATCTCGGTCTCGGCGATGTCGGCGTTGGCATAGAGATCGAGGAGGTTGCCGGGGGCGCCGTGGCTTTGGTTGCGAACGAGGTAGCTGCGATCGTGCGACCATTTTACCCAGGCGCGCAAGTAGTCTAGGTGGAGCTGGGCGAGGGTCTCACGGTAGTCGCTCTTGATGCGGCCGAGGGTGTCGCGGTCGATGGTGGTGACTTCGGCGGGCGTGCGGGCGAGGAGGGCGGCGGCGTAGTCTTGGATGTCGTAACCGTGCATCGAGCGGAAGACCGCGGGGAGTGTCTCGGTCCAACTCGCACCGTAGTATTCGAAGGAGTCATGGAACTGGCCGCGGATGAGGCCGCGGGGGATTTTCGCGAGACCCTCGCTGATCGGGGCGAGATAGCGCTGGAGCGCCTCGGTGGAATAGGGGTCGACGACGAGGCCTTCGGAGCCGGGGGCGGCGCGCTTGACCATCATGCGGGTGGGCTTGCCGACGATGCGGCCCTCGCTGAGGGCGGCCCCGGTGTTGGCGTGCGCGGAATCGATCCACGGGCCACCGAAGGGCCAACCCGTACCGGTAGCCATGTCCACGCCGAGGCCGAGGCGTTGGGCTTCGCGCGCGGTGTGCTCGAGCATTTCAAGCCATTTGGGCGAGAGGAAGGTGAGGTAGCGGTCTTCGTAGCCTTTCGCGCCGTAGATCGGCGTTATCTCCACGCCACCGAGTCCGGCCGCGGCGAACTGTTCGAGCTGGTGGGTGAGATTTGCTTTATCGACGCCGCTGCCGGGCCACCACCAGCGGGTCCAAGGTTTGTTTTCGCGGGTGATCTCGGGCCAGGCGGCGGCGTTTTCAGCAGCGGGGAGCGCGGTGAACGCGGGCAATAACAAGAGCAAAACAAGAGTGGAGCGAGAGGCGCGCTTGAGCATGGTTCGCATTAACGTCGTTCGTCTCCCGCGATTCAAGGGCGCTCACCGGGTGAAAATCTTGACGGTCAGACCCGCGTATACACTGTGATCACGTAATGGTAACTCAGGCCAAAGTCTTCAAGTCCGGCAACTCGCAGGCGATCCGACTGCCTCGAGCGTTTCGGCTCAGATCGGCCGTCGTCACCTTGGAGAAAACGCCGCAGGGCCTGCTGGTGCGCGACGACGGCGAGACGGCCCGGCAGGCGCGGCTTTTCGCCAAGCTTGAGGGCAGCTGCCCCGATTTCCCGGTGATTCCCGCCAATAAGAACGCGAACCTGCGACGGGATTGGGAATGATCTATCTGCCGGATACGAACGCGTTCTCCGCGCACTTGGCGAGCAAGTCGCCGGCATTGAGCGCTCGATTAAAGGCCGCGCAGTTGGCGGGCGATTTGCGGCTCTCGATCATGGTGTTGGCCGAATTGGAGTTTGGGGCGGAGAAGGCGCGCGTCGCGCTGGGCCAGACACTTTACACTCGCCGGGTGCGGGACCTGAGCTCGGTGCTGACGCCGGTCCCGCTGGGTGCGAGTTTCACGGGCCACTACGCGCGGGTGCGGCTGCACTTGGAGGGGCGCGGCGAAAAAATCGGTGATCGAGATACGATCATCGCGGCGCACGCGCTGGCGCTCGGAGCGACGCTGGTCACCCGGAACGTGGCGGAGTTTGCGCGGGTGCCCGGGTTGAAAGTGGAAAACTGGCAGACCGATTGAGCGGCTCGGTCGCGGCTCACTGTGATCTGGAGCCGAACGCGGCGGGGTTTGGTGACTGCGCCCTACATCGGGCGATCACCCGCCGAGGTAGGTTACTTTGAGCTGCGGGTCGGCGCGGAGTTTTTTGCTCTCGCCGGACATCACGATGGAACCGGTCTCCAACACGTAGGCTTGCTGGCTGATCTCCAGGGCGAGGTTCGCGTTCTGCTCGACGAGGAGAATCGTGATGCCGTGGTTTTGGTTAATCTCCACGATCTTTTCGAAAATGGTGCTGATCAGCCGAGGCGCGATGCCGAGCGAGGGCTCGTCGAGCATGAGGAATTTCGGGTTGCCCATGAGCGCGCGACCGATGGCGAGCATCTGCTGTTCGCCACCGGAGAGCGTGCCGGCGGTCTGCTTCAAGCGCTCCTTCATGCGCGGAAAAATGCTGAAGACGTAATCGCGGTTTTTGGCGATGAGGACCTTGTCCGAAAGCAGATAAGCGCCCATCGAGAGATTTTCGTCGACGGTGAGATTGGAAAACACCATGCGGCCCTCGGGCACGTGGCTGAGGCCGCGGGCCACGATCTGGTGGGCGGGGAGCGTTGTGATGTCCGCCCCGAGGAAATTCACGGTGCCGGATTTCGCGCGGAGGAGGCCGGAGATGGTGCGCAGCGTGGTGGTTTTGCCGGCGCCGTTGCCGCCGATCAGCGTGACGATTGCGCCCTCGGGAATGGTGAAGGAGATGCCGCGCAGGGCGCTGATCGCGCCGTAGGAGACTTGGAGATCGGTGACGGAAAGCATGGATTAACCACGAATGGACACGAATGGACGCGAATAACGGAAGGAAAGAGATCCGTGTTTATTGGTGTTCATTCGTAGTTCAAAAGGCGGGACGCTGGGGATTAATGGTGCGAGAGCGCGGTTTGGTGGTCTTCGCCGAGATAGGCTTCGATGACTTTTTTATCGCGCTGAATTTCGGCGGGTGTGCCCTCGGCGATCTTCACGCCGTAGTCGAGCACGGCGATGCGTTGGCAGACGCCCATGACGACCTTCATCGAGTGTTCCACGAGAAGGATCGAGAGGTTGAATTGTTTCTGCACCTGCTGGATGAGGCGGACGAGTTCGATTTTTTCCGTCGGGTTCATGCCGGCGGCGGGCTCGTCGAGCAGCAGGAGTTTCGGCTTGGTCGCGAGGCAGCGGACGATTTCGAGCCGGCGCTGTTCGCCGTAGGGCAGGCTCTTGGCGGGGGCGTCGCGAAAGCGGCGGAGGTTGAAGATATCGAGGAGTTCCTCGGCGCGGTGGGTGATCGCGGCTTCGTCGGCGCGGAAGGCAGCGCCGCGGATCATGGTCTGGAGGGGACTGGTGGCGCGGTGGCGGTTGCAGGCGACGCGGACGTTGTCGAAGACGCTGAGACTGCCGAAGAGGCGGATGTTTTGAAACGTGCGGGCGATGCCGAGGGCAACGATGTCGTTGACGCGAAGGCCGGCGACGGGCGTGCCGGCGAAGGTGACGGCGCCATCGGTGGGCTGATAGACGCCGGTGATGAGGTTGAAGACGGTGGTTTTGCCCGCGCCGTTGGGGCCGATGAGACCGCAGAGTTCGCCGGCGTTGACGGTGAAGTCGACGGCGTTGACGGCGGTGAGGCCGCCGAAGCGGATGGTGGCGGCGTCGAGCCGCAGGAGCGGATCGGCGGGGCCGAGAGGCAAAGGATGAGAGGCGAGGGGCGCAGACATCAGGATTTCGCCTTGCCGAGCTTGAAGTTGAACAGGCCTTGGGGGCGGGCGAGCATGAGGACGATCAGCATCAGCGAGTAGATGATCATGCGATACTCGGCGACGGGGCGGAGAATCTCGGGGAGCAGCGTGAGCAAAATCGCCGCGAGGATGACGCCGAGGGTGTTGCCCATGCCGCCGAGGATGACCATGACGACAATCTCGATGCTCTTCGTGAAATCGAAACCGGTGGGGGTGATCGTCATTTTGAAATGGCCGTAGAGGCCGCCGGCGGTGCCGGCAAAAAACGCGCCGATGACGAAGGCGACGATCTTGTAGCGCGTGGCGTTGAGGCCGACCGCTTCGGAGGCGATCTCGTCGTCGTGGGTGGCGAGAAATCCGCGACCATAGGTGGAATTCACGAGACTCGTGACGACGAAGACCGCGAGGCCGACGAAGGCGAGGACCCAAAAGATCGTGGTGTAAGCGGGAATGCCGTTGAGGCCGAGGGCGCCGCCGAGGGGTTCAAAATTCTGAAAGATGACGCGGATGATCTCGCCGAAACCGAGGGTGACGAGGGCGAGGTAGTCGCCCTTCAGCCGCAGCGACGGGATGCCGACGGCGAGGCCGGCGAGGGCGGCGCCGCAGCCTCCGGCGACCAGCGCGGCGAGGAAAATGGCTCCTTGGTAAAACGCGGTGCCGCCGTCGGCGCCGAGGAGGCGCGGTCCGAGGAAAACCGTGACGGCGGCGGTGAGGTAGGCGCCGACCGACATGAAACCGGCGTGACCCAGGGAGAACTGGCCGGTGTAGCCGTTTACGAGGTTGAGTGAGACCGCTAGGATGACGTTGATGCCCACGCCGATCAGCACGTCGAGGTGGTAGGGATCGATGCGGTCCGAGACGCGCGAGAGGCCTAAGGCGATCGCGAGCGTGGCGAACAGGTAGAGATGGGGCTTCGGCATGGGAAAGACGGGAAACCCGGATTTTTTAACCACGGATGGACACGGATGGACACGGATTCGGAGCGCGGCGCGGTGCGGCGTGGTATGAGTCGAGAGCCAGCCGAATCAAGATGGAGGCAAAGACGATGGGGCGGGAGAGGGAGTGATCGGGGTTCATCCGTAAAAATCCGTGGTTCAAAATTTCAGGATCAGACTTTTTCGGCCGTGAATTTACCGAGGAGGCCGGCGGGCTTGAAGAGGAGAATCACGATGAGAATCGCGAAGGCGATGGCGTCTTTATAGGTGGAGAATTGGCTGCCGCCGATGAACGTCTCGACGGTGCCGAGAATGAGCCCGCCGAGGGCGGCGCCGGGGATGTTGCCGATGCCGCCGAGGATGGCGGCGACGAAGGCTTTCAGACCGGGCATGACGCCCATGAGCGGGTCGATCGACGGGTAGTTGAGGGCGTAGAGGATACCGCCGGCGGCGGCGAGGGCCGAGCCGAGTCCAAAGGTGAAGGAAATGACGACGTTGTTGTTCACGCCGACGAGTTGAGCGGCCTTGGGATTGAGCGAGACGGCGCGCATGGCGGTGCCGATCTTGGTTTTGAAAACGATGAGTTGCAGACCGATCATCAGCGCGACGGTGACGCCGATGACGAACAACTGATTGCTCGAAATGGTGAGCGTGCCGAGGTGGAAGTTGGCCGACGGGAAGATCGGCGGAAAGGTGCGGGGGGCGGCGCCGAAAACGATCTGCCCGGTGTATTGGAGGAGAAGGGACACGCCGATGGCGGTGATGAGGACGTTGATCGTGGGGCCGCCGCGAAGCGGACGGTAGACAATCCGCTCGACCAAAATACCCAGGATGGCGCAACCGATCATCGCGCCGGCGAGGACAAGCAGGCCGCCCCAAAGCGTGCCTTCCGGGACTAGTTTACCGAGGTAGTAGCCGATGAAGGCCCCAACCATAAACACCTCGGAGTGGGCGAAATTGATGAAGCGCAGGACTCCGTAAACCATCGTGTAGCCGAGCGCGATAAGCGCGTAGATGGCACCGAGGGAGAGGCCGTTGAGGAGTTGTTGGAAGAATTCGGACACGTTAAATCTGAGGAGCGAAGAGCTGAGAGCTTCGAGAAAGAAAGCAATCAGTCACCGAGCGAATCATGAAGAACGACCGTCATGCGACTGATTTTATCGGCGGCGGGCTGCCTGATCGTGGGCTCGATCGCTGGTCGGATGCCGCGGACGAATTGCCCGACCGGCGGTCTGGCCTACAGCCGGAGACGACATCGGATTCACGGTCGGACGGTCTCGAGGAAGCGAGAGCGACCTTCGCGGCAGGCGACGATGTAGGCGGGCTTCGCGGGGTTGCGTTGGGCGCCCACGGTGATGGAGCTGCTCGCGCCGGGAAGGCCCTCGATGGTGGCGAGGGCGGCGCGGATTTTTTCGGGCTCGGCCGAGCCGGCCCGGGTGATCGCGTCGCGCAATATCCCGACTGCGCCATAGGCGAGGGGCGAAAGCGAGTCGGGGTCTGCTTGATAACGTGAGCGGTAGCGGGTGTTGAACGCTTGCGCCCCGGCGTAGCTGGACGTGGTCAAGGGGCGACGGTCTTGAGGAACTCGAGCTTGCCACCCTTGATGGCGATGATGGCGGCGGGTTTGGAGGCGTCGCGGTTGGCGTCGATGTTGGTCACGCCGGTGACCCCGGCGAAGTTCTTGGTGGCGGCGAGGGCGTCGCGGAGTTTTGGGCCGTCGGTGGTCCCGGCGCGCTTGATGGCGTCGACGAGGACGAAAGCGGCGTCGTAGCCGAGGGCGGCGAAGGCGTCGGGGTTGAGGCCGGCCCATTTGGTCCGGAATTTCTTCACGAAGATTTGGACCGCCGGGTCTTGGTTCTCGGGAGAGAAGTGGGTCGAGTAGTAGCAGCCGTTGAGCGCTTCGCCGCCGATTTGGAGCAGCTCGTCCGCCACCCAGCCGTCGCCGCCGAACAGAGGGACAGTGAGGCCGAGGTCGCGGGCCTGACGGGCGATGAGGGCGGCTTCGGTGTAGTAGCTGGGAACGAAAATCGCGTCGACGCCGGCGGCTTTGACGGCGGTGAGCTGGGCGCGGAAATCTTTGTCACCTTCGGAAAAGCTCTTTTCGACGACGACGGTGCCGCCGTTGGCGACGAAGGTTTCCTTGAAGAACTTGGCGAGACCGACGCTGTAGGCGTTGGAGACGCTGGCGAGGATGGCGACTTTTTGGGCCTTGAGGTCGTCTTTGGCGAACTTGGCCATGACGGTTCCTTGAAAGGGGTCGATGAAGCAGACGCGGAAGATGTAATCGCCCGTCTGCGTGACCGAGGGATTGGTGGCCGCAGGGGCGATCATGGGGATCTTGGCGGCTTGGGCGATGGGAGCGGCTTCGTTGGAGCGGCCGGAGGCGACCTCGCCGATGAGCGCGATGACTTTATCGCGGGAGATGAGTTTCTTGACGGCGGTGGCGGATTCGCCGGACTTCGTCTGGTTGTCCTCGGTGATGAGTTCGAGTTTTTTGCCGAGGACGCCGCCGGCGGCGTTGAGTTCTTCGATGGCGAGGACGAGGCCCTTGTGCGATTGCTGGCCGAAGCTGGCTTCCTTGCCGGTGAGGGAAGCATATTCGCCGACCTTGATCGTATCGGTCGCCGGCTTCGTGCAAGAGGAAGCAAGAAATAGCAGGGCGGAGGCGGTGAGGAGAATCGGGATGCGTTTCATGTGGAGATGGAGGCGAGGGGGTCAGGGCTTCATGCTTTGGACGAACTTAAACTTACCGTCTTTTACCGTGATGATGACGGCGTTTTTGGAGGCGTCGCGGTTTTCGTTGATCGTAATTTTACCGGTGACGGCGTCGAAGTCGCGGGTCGAGGCGAGGGCGTCGCGGATTTTCGCGCGGTCGGGAGCGCCGGCGCGGCGGATGGCATCGGCGAGCACCAGGACGGAATCGTAGCCGAGCGACGCGTTGGAGTCGGGGGCGAAGCCGCCGCCCCAGCGTTTTTTGTAGGCGGCGACAAAATTTTGCACGCGCGGCGAGGGGTCTTCCGGCGAGTAGTGCGAGCAGAGGTAGGCTCCTTCGACGGCTTTTCCGCCGAGTTCGATCAGAGCTTCAGCCTCCCAACTGTCGGCGCCGAAGACCGTCTGGGTGATCCCGAGGTCGCGGGCTTGGCGGACGATGAGCGCACCTTCATTGTAGTAGCCGGGATTGAAGATGGCATCGACGCCGGCGGACTTGATGGCGGTGAGCTGGGCTTTAAAGTCCTTCTCGCCTTCGGTGTAATTTTTCTCGGTAACGATCTCGCCGCCGCCGGCAACGAAGGCCTCACGGAAGTATTTAGCCAAGCCGACGCTGTAGGCGGAGCTGGTGCTGACGAGCAGAGCGATGCGCCGCGCCTTCAGGGTGTCTTTGGCAAATTTAGCCATGACGGGACCTTGAAAGGGGTCGATGAAGCAGGTGCGGAAGATGTAGTCGCCGGTCTCCGTCACTTTGGGGTTGGTGGAGGCGGGCGAGATCATGGGAACCTTGGCGGCCTGGCAGACGGGTGCGGCTTCCAAGGACCGGCTTGAGGCGACCTCGCCGAGGATGGCAACGACCTTGTCGCGGGAGATAAGCTTGCGAACGGCGGTGCCGCTTTCACCGGCCTTGGACTGCGTATCCTCGGTGACAAGTTCGAGCTTTTTACCAAGGACGCCACCGGCGGCGTTGATGTGCTCGATGGCGAGGAATGTGCCGTTGTGGGAGGATTGGCCGAGACTGGCTTCTTTGCCGGTGAGCGAGGCGTATTCGCCGATCTTGATCGTGTCGTCCGGTCGCGAGCAGGAAGTAAGCAAGAGCGAGGCAAGAATGGAAACAATAAGGGGGCGCAAGGCTTCAAACATAGGGATGGGTCGAACGGAATTGGCGGGAGGAGTTGCCAGACAGAGGAGGCAAGGAGAGGCAAAGCAGGTTTTCAACCAAACTGTGCCGGTCGAGCGGAATTGTGGGGACGGAGGGAGAATTGGGCCGGGGACGGATGGGAAATAAATTTGCGCTGCGAGCGAGGTCGGACTTGCTCGCGGGGGTGAACACGTTTGACCGGCATCTGTTGCGCGAGTGGCTGCAAATCCTAGGACTGGTGCTTTTGGCCACGTGCGGACTGCTCTTAGTGCAGGTGATGTATGAGGACTTCCGGTCGTTGCGGGACGGGGGGGCGCGGGGACTGGAATTGTGGCGCTATTTCTTCGTGACGATGCCGAGCTTTTTGACCGTGGTGTTGCCGCTGGCGCTGTTGGTCTCGTTGATTTTCACGCTTGGGAAATTGCACCGCGCCAACGAGCTGACAGCGATGCGCGTGGCGGGGGTAGGCTTTACGCGGATGATGGCGCCGGTGTGGATGATCGGAATTTTTGCTTGTGCGCTTTCTTGGTGGCTGAACGCGACGGTGGTGCCGTGGTCGGTCGAAGAGTCGCGGGCGCTCAGGGAAGGGTTGGAGTTTCAGCGGCAGGCGAAGACGCTGCCGCCGGACCGGATCGGGGCGGTGAACAGCGTGGGCTTCGACAATCCGAGCGCGCGGCG
The DNA here is from genome assembly GCA_945882935.1 of Opitutus sp. GAS368. GTDB lineage: Bacteria > Verrucomicrobiota > Verrucomicrobiia > Opitutales > Opitutaceae > Tous-C4FEB. Next base: position 46,995 of record CAMCWW010000001.1, on the reverse strand, counting down.
GATGTGGTTTTTCAACCGCTACTCAAAGGGCACGCAGCGCGGGTATGGCGTTTCCGTGTCGGAATTGGACGCCGGGCGCCGTGAGACGACGCGGTTGGTGGCCGGGCAGGCGTGGTATGACGAAACCAGAGCTGGCTGGATGTTTAAGGACGGCCGTGAACTGACCTTCTCCACCGAGACCGGCGAACTGACGGCCTCGGTGCCGTTTGAGGAGAAATTCAAGGCCAGTTATCGGGAAGATCCGCAGTTGATGCTGTTGATCGACCGCCGGGCGACCGATCTGTCGTTTCACGAGTTGGGGCGATTGAGGGATTATTTTGAACCCACCGGGAATCCAAAAGGTGTGCCGTATGCGGTGCGCTATTTTCAACTGATTGCCACGACGCTCGGGCCGTTGATCGTGATTGCGATCGCGATTCCGTTTTCGGTCACCGGCGTGCGGGTGAATCCGGCCGTCGGCGTGTCGAAGTCGATCGGACTGTTTTTGCTGTATTACGTGATGGCCAATCTGGCGTCGTCGTTGGCAACGAAGGAGATCGTCGAGCCCGACGTGGCGGCGTGGTTGCCCAACATCGGAATGACGTTGTTGGCGACGTGGCTGTTTGCGCGATTGCGGTGAGGTCGCTTCGCGCGCCGAAGGCAGAGAAACCGCCGGTCACGGGCAACTCAGTGGCCAGACAGCATATCGCCGAGGCGTTTCCAAACGGCATTGTCGGGCCAGAGCATGATGACCCAGACGACGATGCAGTTGATGTAGCTCAAAAAGACGGCGGCGCTGGCCATGTCCTTGATCCGTTTCGCGAGCGGGTGAATCTCTGGGCGGACGTAATCGATGATCCACTCGATCGCGGAATTCAGGAGTTCAACGATCAGGATCAAGATGAGCGACGAAATCATCAGTGCCGTAGAGACGGCGTTGATCGGGAGAATGATTGCGAGGGGAACAAGGAACAGGGCGAAGATGAGATCCTCCCGAAAGGAAGGTTCGTGCTTCATCGCGGCGAAAAAGCCGTCGATGGAGTAGCGCACCGACGAAAAGAAGTTCGTGAAGCTCCGGCGTTTCAGCGGCGGTTCTTCGGGTGCGGGCGGCGTGGACACGGGGGGAAGTTGACGGAGAGTTTGAGGTCTGAGAAGGCGGAATAGCGGTTGGGTTGTAAATCGGCATCGCGCGGGGGAACACGAAGTCCGCCCCTACCAACCTGACGCGCCGAAGATTGATTTCGAATAATTTGGCGTTGGTGGGCGAGGATCACCAGTTTAGGGAAACTAAATGTTCCGCGAAAAATTTAGCGAGGAATGACGAAACCGTTAAACATTCGGAAAGGAGTGGCGCCTGAACCTGCGACATGAAAACCCAAGCCTTACTCCTCTCCTTAGCAGTCGCGGTTGCCGGCACCGGTGCGGCCCACGCTCAAGATTCGCGGCCCAATGCGGTCGCCGGTGGGGCGATTCTCGGTGGAATCGCCGGTGCGTTTATTGGCGGCCATGATAACGACCGCTGGGCCCAGGGCGCCGTGATCGGTGCGGCGGCGGGCGCGCTCATCGGTGCGGTGGTGGAAGCGCCTCGCCGAACGGTGGTGCGATCAGCGCCCGTGGCGTATGTGTCCCCGGCACCGATTGTTTATGTTGAGGCGCCGCATTGCCCGGCTCCGGTCCAACGGATAATTTATGGGGGAGCGCCACCGCCGCGGGTCGTTTATGTGCAACCGGCGCCTCGCGTGGTTTATATCGCGGCGCAACCGCGGCGTGGCGCGGACACCGTCATCGTAGTCGCCCCTGCGTCGCGGCGCCACGCTGGGCGGCAGGTGATTTACGTCGAGCCGAGCCACCGGGGCTGGTAAGGGGCGGTTCAGACTTTCGGTCTCAAACCCGCTTCGGCTTAGCTGAGGCGGGTTTTTTCTTTTTTTGCGGGCGCGGAGCAGCTGTGGTTTTTTGAGCGGGATCGGGCGGGGCGGTGGGTGTCGGGCTGGGAACGTAGGCGTCGAGATCAACGAAATCGTTGATGATGCCCTCGTGCGGGCGGTCCTGTTTGTAAATCTGGAGAATCCGGCCGTGCTCGTAATCGGTGGTCGGGAAAATCTGAGCGGGTTCACCGGGCAAGAAAATGCCAGTGTAAGCGCGATGGCGGTCGGTGAGGCGGCGGATGACGATCATGCGGGAACGAAGCGAGGGGCGCGGATTTTGCGAGGGGCGCGGGCGGAAAGTTCGGGGACGGAGGCTTGGCGAAGGACGTGGCGCAAGGGCGGGTCGGAGACGCCGCCCTACTTCTCAGGATGGCCGGACGGTCTGCCAGCTGAGCTCAGCTCCAGTTGAAATTGAAACTGATGCTGATGCGCTCGGCGTCCACGCGGTTGCTGGTGACCTCGTGGCGGAGCCAGCTTTCGAAGAGGATAATATTTCCGGCGACGGCGGGATAGGTGAGGTGGACGCGGTTGGCGGGGCGATGATCGGGAAGCCGGGGCGGTGCGGCCATGAAACGGTCGAGGCGCGGATCTTCGAATTTTAGGCCCGGGCAACCGGCGGGAGTGGCGACGTAGTAGGTGCCGCTGATAAACGAAAGCGGGTGCAGGTGCATGGAGTGCGCCGCCGCGGGTGGCATGATATTGACCCAGCAATCGGTGAGATTGACCGACCGGCCGCGAAGATCGAAATCGAGCGTCTTGGCGAAGGCGCGAGCGTGACGGAGAAATTTTTTCTCGAGTGCGGCGAAGGTGCTGGAGAAGCGATGCAGCTCGTTCATCGAGGCGTAGCTGGTGTAGCCGCCGGGATAGTTTTTAGCGGACCACTTGCGGCCGGCGGCGTCGTAGTCGCGGAGTTGGTGGCACTCGGCGGCAAGGTCGGCGTTGAATTTTGCGAGGCCGGTAGGCTGGAGCGGCTCGCAGTAGATGTGGGTGGGAAAGTGAACGCTGGTGGGCATGGGAAGAGGGGATGCGAAAGCTGATAGTTGAGCGTCGGGAAATCGAAACGAAGTTAAACGCTACTTGCCGAGAAATTTCAGGCCGGCGATCCCGGCGACGATGAGACCGATGCAGATCAGGCGCGGGGTGGAGGCGCTTTCGCCCAGCAAGGCGATGCCGGCGATCGCGGTGCCGACGGCGCCGATCCCGGTCCAGACGGCATAGGCGGTGCCGATGGGCAGCGTGCGGGCGGCCAGCGCAAGGAGAAACATGCTCACGGCCATCGTCGCGATCACGCCGACGGACGGCCAGAGCTTGGTGAAACCGACGGTGGATTTAAGGCTCGTGGCCCAGACAATTTCGAGGGCGGCGGCGAGGAGCAGATAGAGCCAGGGCATGGGGTAGGACAGGGCTGGCTTACCGCACGCCGCCCATGAGTTTCTTCATCCACGGGACGAGAGCGAGCAGGGCAAGGGTGCAGGCGCCGACGATGAGCGCTTGGTGAAGGAAGAAGTCGGCGAGTTGTTCAGGGTTGTCGCTCTTGAATTCTCCGGCGAGGGAGCCGGCGAGTTTGCTGCCGAGGGCGGCGGCAAGAAACCAGATGCCCATGACCAGGCCGACGAGGCGGTGCGGCGCGAGCTTTGTCATCGTCGATAGACCGACGGGGCTGAGGAGCATCTCGCCGACGGTTTGGAGAAAAAAGAGACCGACGAGCCACATCGGCCCGATGCTGCCCTGAGCGGTGAGTTTGGCGGCCGGCACCATGAGCGCGAACGATAGCGCGACGAAGAACAGGCCAAGCACGAACTTCATCGGGCTCGACGGCTGGCGGTCGCGGAGATGGACCCAGAGAAACGCGAAGATGGGCGCGAGCAGAACCACCCAAAGGGAGTTCACCGATTGCCAATAGGAGGATGGAAAAGACCAGCCGACGATTTCGTTGCGGGTGAGGCGGTCGGAAAAGAGGGCGATAGTGGAACCGCTTTGCTCAAACAGCGCCCAGAAAATCTCGGCGGCGAAAAAGAACACCAAGATGGCGGCCATGCGTTTGCTGTCGGGGTCGGGGCGAAAGGCGAAAAAGAGGATCGCGGCGATCTGGACGGCGAAGAGCGCGTAGATGATGCCGGGGTAGGTGTCGCTGGCCTTCATCGCGATGATGAGCGTGAGGGAGCCGAGGGCGACGAGGCCGAGCTTGCCCCACGGGCGGGAGCCATCGGCCTCGGGCGCGGGGACGGCGCCGACGTGGGCGAGACGTTCGCTCTGAAGAGCATAAACGACGAGCCCGAGCACCATGCCGACGCCGGCGGCGGCGAAGCCCCAATGCCAACTGTGCAACGGGTTTAGGCCCCAAGAAACGAGGACGCTTTTCCAATGGTCGCTCTGCGCGAGATAGCCGGTGACGAGCGGAGCGGCGAAGGCACCGAGGTTGATGCCCATGTAGAAAATGGAGAAGCCGGCGTCGCGGCGTTCGTCATCGGGGCGGTAGAGACTGCCGACCATCGTGGAGATGTTGGGCTTGAGCAGGCCGGTGCCGAGCGCGACGAAAACGAGGCCGGCGTAGAATGTGGCGGTGGAGTTGAGCGCCATCGTGAAATGGCCGGTGGCGATGATGATTCCTCCGACGAAGACGGCGCGTCGGGCGCCGATGAAGTTGTCGGCGATGAAGCCGCCGAGGATCGAGAGCAGGTAAACGCTCATCGTGTAGGTGCCATAAACGGCGGTGGCTTGCTTGGTGTCGTAGCCGAGTCCGCCCTCGGCGGCGGTCTTGACCATGAAGAGCACCAGCAGCGCCCTCATGCCGTAATAAGAAAACCGCTCCCAGAGTTCGGTGAAAAAGAGCGTCGTGAGGCCGCGGGGGTGACCGCCAAGTCCGCCGGTGTCGGTGAGGGCGAGCGGGGTAGCCGGTTCGGTTTCGATGGAGAGCGGGCGGATGGGGGAAGAACTCATAGAAGCAGCCGAGCGTGTTGCCTCGGCGGGGGGCGGCAAAGGGAAAGTTGGGCGCGGGCGGGCGCGTAGGGCCCCGGCGCGGGCTTGGCGAGCGGGTCGGAGACCGAGGAAAAATTAACGCGGGCGCGGGCGCGCAGGGCAGGTCAAAGACCTCGCCCTACTTTTTTGCGTGGCGCTGGGACCACTTGGCGTAGGCGGCGAGCGTGCTTTTGGGCTCGGTGCCGAACCACCCGTAGCCGGCGCGGCGCTCTTTGGAAATCTCGCCGACTTGATCGTGAATCGAGCGGTCGCGATCGCCAAAGAGGGGACGGTCGCTGCCGATTTCGGTGTAGCGTGACCATAGCGAGGGTGCGTCAGGAGTCGGTGTGAGTTGATGGCCGGAACCGTCGGGTGCCAAAGCGTAGGTGACGTCGTTCAACCGCGTGCGCTCGAACCACGCGGCGGCGGCGTGGACGGCGGTGATCACGGTGGGTGAGGGCTCGGGCAGCGCCATCAGGTAGCGAACTATGCCCGCGCTCTCGCCGGCGGATTGTGCCGGCATCTCGTAGGCGCGCGCCGAGACCGGGATGAGCGTGAGCGGGTCGTATTGTTGCCCCCAGACTGTGCGGCGGCCGTCGACGTTCACGATTTGGGTGGCGAGAACGCAGACGATTCCGCGCTCAACGGCGGCGGCGGTGCGGGCGCGGGTCTCGGCGGGGACAAAAGCGAAATCCCCCCGACCGGCGGCGACTTCGCGGAGAAAGGTCAGGACGTTGACGATGGCGCCGTCGTTGAAGGTGATCGCGTCATGATAACTGCCTTGCAGCGGGTAGACTTGAGGCCAGCCGCCGGAGGGAAACTGCGCGGCGAAAAGGTAGTCGAGGCCGCGCAGAAAAGCGGCGCGATGGCGGTCGGTGGCGGGGGTGGATCCGCCGGCTTGGACGACAGCGGCGAGGTAGCGAAGCGGTGCAATCGTGGCGTTGTTGTCGAGGGTGCCGACGTAGCCGGCTTCGTAACCCGAGCGCTCGCCGGGGTGGCGAGGGCGCGAGGCGAAGTCGGTGTTTTTGTTCCAGCCGCCGGCTGGCGTCTGAAACGAAATGAGGTTATCGGCGAGGCGGAGGAAATCGGGGGACGTGAAGGAATTGCCGGGAGTTTTAACCGTAATGACGCGGCCCTTGGCGCGGGCGGGGACGAGCGGCGCAGTCAGACCGAGGACGTTGAGCTCGTCGGCATAGAATTTTTTGTCGGCTGCGAAAGCGGTGGCGGAGCGGGCGAGGTAATCCCGCCAAGCGGGTTGATCGGCGGGAGGGAGGGCGGTGATGCGTTCGACGGAAAGTGGAGGGTAGGGGGGATTAGTGCCGATCACGGCCCCGAAGAGTGCAGGCGGGACCGATGCAAGCAGGACGGAGATCAAACCAAGTGAAGAGAGTTTCATGCCGATGACTGGGATAAGACGCAGGCCGAGACGCTGATGTTGCGGGGATTTAAACAGGGTTCGAGTCGATATCCGCGCAGTGAACCCAAGCCTGAAAACGTAGCGCCGAAGCATTTGGATTCGCTGTTCGATTGTGGTGCGCGACCCGGGCGGGGGGGCGGTAAGTTTTTTCCGAGAACGATGCATCCGCCAAAGAGGGTGGTGCGTTGCAGAGGTGCGACCGTTGGACTGGGTCCACCCGGCCGCTTGTTATATCAACCCGATAGATCTCGTTCTCATGAAGCTCCGTTCCTTGTTTGCCACCCTCGCTCTTTGCACCGGCCTTGTCTCAGCGGTATCCGCCAAGACAGTCGTCGAAATCGCCATCGGTTCGCCCGATCACACCACGCTCGTCGCCGCCGTGAAGGCCGCCGGGCTCGTTGAAACCCTGAGCGGCGCCGGTCCGTTCACCGTTTTTGCGCCCACCAATGCTGCTTTCGCCAAATTGCCCGCCGGCACGGTGGATTCGCTGCTGAAGCCAGAGAACAAAGCCAAACTCGTTGCGATCCTCACCTACCACGTCGTCCCAGCCAAAGTCATGGCGGCTGACGTGAAGACCGGTGAAGCGCCTTCGGTGAACGGCAAGAAGCTCGCGCTGAAGGCCGACAAGACGGGCGTCACGGTTAACGGAGCCAAGGTCGTCGCGGCGGATCTCGTTGGCAGCAACGGTGTGGTCCATGTCGTCGACACGGTGATTCTGCCGTAATCGGTTGTCCGAATTGGGCAAGGTTGGGCGCTTACCGACATCAGTCGGTGGGCGCCTTTTTTTTGGCGAAGCGTCGAGCGGCGGGCTGCGGCGAAGCTGCCGCTTTTCGTGAACAGCATCGGCCAAGGCGCGACGTGGGCGTAGAAGGAGGGTCGGAGACGCCGCCCTACTTTGACGGCCGGAAAAGCGGGGTGAGAATCAAGCGGATCACCTCTTCGGACGATTTAGTTTTGAGCGACGCTTGGTAATAGCTGCCGGTGGCGACGGGTTTGTTGGAGCGTGCCTCTCGCAGGTCGATTTTGATTTCGATCATGTAGTCTTTGAAATCCCACTGCCAGCGGTCCTCGTAGCTCACGATGGCATCGACGCCCTCGGGAAGCATCGTGGGGACGCCGAAGGAGGCGTCGACGCCGAGGGTGCGGAGTTCGGTGGCGATCTTTTCGTCGATCCGGTAATTGTCGGAGAGGCGGCTCTCGACGTAGATCCGTTTGAAGCGGGCGAGATCGGTGGCCTTGCGGGTGGAGAGGGCCGTGGAGCAACCGGTAAAGAGCAGGGCGGCGATGAGCAGCGAGATGAGGGGAACGGAGCGGAAGGCGAGGCAGCGGAGGAACGTCATGCGTGAGTGCAGTGAAATGAAAAGGGCCGCTCTGGCGAGCGGCCCCGGGGGGATTTCGGATTAGCCGTGGAGGTAGGTGTTGAGGAGGTTCTCCAGGTATTCCTGTTTGCCGGAGCGCGGGGTGGGTTCACCGAGCTTGGTGAGGACGAGTTTTTCGAGGGACTTGAAGTTAGCTTTGCCGCTCTCGATGTCCTTGCCGAAGCCGGTGTCGAACGACGCGTAGCGGTCGGCAACGAACGAATCGAACTTGCCGTCGGAGATGATCCGGCGGGCGAGTTTGAAGGCGAGGGCGTAGGCATCCATGCCGCCGATGTGGGCGTGGAAGAGATCCTCGGGGTCAATCGACGGACGGCGGAGCTTGGCGTCGAAGTTGAAGCCGCCCGTGCCGAGGCCGCCGGCTTTGAGGATGCTCGTCATGGCGAGGGTGAGCTCTTTGACGTTGGTGTTGAACTGGTCGGTGTCCCAGCCGAGGAGTTCGTCGCCGGCGTTGGCGTCGATGGAGCCGAGCATGTGTTGCGAAGCGGCGACCTCGATCTCGTGTTGGAACGTGTGGCCGGCGAGGGTGGCGTGGTTGGTTTCGATGTTGAACTTGAAATATTTTTCGAGGCCGTAGGTGCGGAGGAAGGCGATGCCGCTGGCGACGTCGAAATCGTATTGGTGCTTGGTGGGCTCCTTGGGCTTGGGCTCGATGAGGAACTGGCCCTTGAAGCCGATGCTTTTCGCGTAATCGACGGCCAGGTGAAGGAACGCGGCGAGGTGGTCCTGTTCGCGTTTCAGGTTGGTGTTGAGCAGAGTCTCGTAGCCCTCGCGGCCGCCCCAGAAAACGTAGTTTTCGCCGCCGAGTTCTTTCGTGGCGTCGATCGCGCTCTTAACTTGCGCGGCGGCGTAAGCGAAGACGTGGGCGTCGGGGTTGGTCGAGGCGCCGCACATGTAGCGCGGGTTGGAGAACAGATTGGCGGTGCCCCAGAGGAGTTTAACCCCGGTGGCCTTTTGGAGGGACTTTGCGTGGGCGACGATGGCGGCGAGATTTTTATTGGACTGAGCGAGCGTGGCGCCCTCGGGGGCGATGTCGCGGTCGTGGAAGCAATAGAATGGCGCGCGGATTTTTTGGAAAAACTCAAAGGCGGCGTCCATGCGGACCTTGGCGACGGAGACGGCGTCTTTGCCCTTTTCCCACGGACGAACGATGGTGCCGGGGCCGAAAGGATCGGAGCCGGTGCCACGGAACGCGTGCCAATAGGCGACGGAGAAGCGCAGGTGCTGCTCCATGGTTTTGCCATCAACGAGCTCCGCCGGGTTGTAGTGGCGGAAAGCGAGGGCGTTGGCGGAGCCGGGGCCTTCGTAGGCGATCGACTTGATCTTCGGGAAGTGGGTGGTGGGTTTTTTCATGGGAGGGAGGATGCGAGAGCTGAGAGAAGAAAGTGAGAGAATTTTGGGCGAAGGGGCGAGGCGAGAGGTGTGTGAGAATCCATATATAAATTTTGATTTTTAACGCTGACGCGGGCTGGATCGATGGCGTGGAAACTGAATTTGTAACCGCCAATTTACGCTAATGGACGCTAATTTTGAGGTGGAACTATGGAGTAGAGACGGTGGGAGCGAGCTAGCTCGCGAGAGGGTGGGCCCGGAGTCGCGAGTAAGCTCGCTCCCACCACCAGACCACCGGCGAGGCAGCGGAGTAGGGCAAGACCATGCGGGTAATGGCCGAGGATTGGGCCACGGATGACACGGATGAACACTGACAAGAAAAACACGGACGGGGTGAGGAAAGTCGCGCTGCTGATTGAGACGTCCAACCGGTATGGCCGGGACTTGTTGTATGGGGTGCGCGACTGGATGCGGGAAGGCGAGCGGTGGGCGATCCGGTTCACGGAGCAGGGGCGGCGGGCGCCGTTGCCGACGTGGCTTAAGGATTGGCGGGGCGATGGCATCATCGCGCGGGTGGATTCACCGCAGATCGCGGCGGCGTTGCGGCGGACGCAGTTGCCGGTGGTGGATGTGAGTGCGGAGCGGTTCAGCTCGGAGTTTTCGAGGGTGAGTATCGACAATGACGCGGTGGCGCGCTTGGCGGCGGAGCATTTGGAGACGAAGGGTTTTTTGGATTTCGCGTATTGTGGGGACCGGCGGTTTCTCTGGTCGCGGCAGCGTGGGGCTGAGTTTAAGCGGTGTCTGGCGGCCGCGGGGCGACGTTGCGCGGATTCGTTTCCGGATAAGCCGGCGGGGGGGCGGCCGGGCTCGGATGCGGAGATCCGCGCGATTGCCCGTTGGCTAAAAGGTCTGCCGAAACCGGTGGCGGTGTTTGCGTGTTATGACGGTCGGGCGTTGCAGGTGTTGGAGGCGTGTCAACTACTCGGGTTGCAGGTGCCCGAGGAGGTGGCGGTGCTGGGCGTCGATAACGACGAGCTGGTGTGCGAGCTGGCGAACCCGCCGCTTAGCAGCGTGCAGCCGAATGCGCGGCGCTCGGGCTACGAGGCGGCGGCGTTGCTGGCGCGGATGATGGGCGGGGAAAAGCATACCGATTCGCCGACGCGGCAGGTGCAGCCGGTGCGCGTGGTGGAGCGGCAGTCCACGGATGTGGTGGCGGTTGCGGATGCGAAGGTGGCGGCGGCGTTGAAATTTATCCGGCAACACGCGTGCGAAGGCGTGGACGTGGGCGACGTGTTGCGAGCGGTGCCGATGTCGCGGACGCGCTTGGAAGAGAAGTTCAAGGCGTTGCTCGGGCACTCGCCGCACCGGCAGATCGTGCAGCAGCGAATCGCGCGCGCGAAACACCTGTTGGCGGAGAGCAAAGTCGCGATCAGCGAGGTGGCGGAGCAGGCGGGCTTTGATAACGCGAGCTACTTGAGTGTGGCGTTTCGAAGGGAGACGGGGCTGAGCCCGTTTGCGTATCGGGCGAAGCACGGGGCGGAGAAAGGGTAGGGGATGGCGACGAAGAGGAAGACTGAGAGCTGAGCGTTGAGGGCTGAGAGATCGGGCCCTGCTGGTTGGCCGCAAAGAGGCCCAAAAACTGTCGCAGGCTCCGATGGTATCGCCACCGCGCCGAAAGGCGCAGCGATGGTTCGCAGTGGGAAGAGACGGTGCGAGACTACGCGGGGCGGCCGGGGCCGCGGGCGACGGGAGTGAGGTCGCTCCAGTCGCGGGGGTTGACCTCGAAGGCGGCGCCGAAGCCGGCGACGACGCGGCCGGTTTGGGGCAGGAGACGAAAAAACTGGAAGTCAGGGAGCGGCGCCATGACGTCGATGGTGGCGCCGAATTTTTGGCGAAAGGCGGAGACCATCTCGGCGTGGGGGGTGGAGTCGCGGGCGACAGGCTCGGCGGCGCAGGCGAAGGTGAGGCGACGGCGGGCGAGGGGGTTGCCCGGCGTGGTTCCCGGGTCAATGAGGAGGACGCTCGCGCGCGGGTTGGCGCGGAGGTGCCGGGTGTGGGCGGCGAGCCCGCTGACGTAGATGACAAAGGCACCGTCGGCGCCGAGGAGGGTGGCGGCGACAGAGGCATCGGGGGTGCCGTCGGGCGCGGCGGTACCGAGCACTATAGTCGAGAGTTGCTCGCGGAGCGTGGCGATGAGCTCGCGGGCGCGAGCGAGGGCGTCGGACATGGAGTCGGCAGGATTCGGCGTCCGCAAAATCGTGGCTCCGTTAAGTCAAAATGTCGTTCACGACTTTGCCGAAGACGTCGGTGAGGCGGTAGCGGCGACCTTGAAAACGGTAGGTGAGGCGTTCGTGATCGACGCCGAACAAGTGCAGGATGGTGGCGTGCAGATCGTGGACGTGCACGGGGTTTTTCGTGACGTTGTAGCCGTAGTCGTCGGTCTCGCCGTAGGTGATACCGGGCTTCACGCCGCCGCCGGCCATCCACAACGAGAAGCAGCGCGGGTGGTGGTCGCGGCCAAAGTTGTTTGCCGTCATGATGCCCTGCGAGTAGTTGGTGCGGCCGAATTCGCCGCCCCAGACGACAAGGGTCTCGTCGAGCATCCCGCGTTGTTTCAGATCGGCAATGAGGGCGGCGGCGGGTTGATCCGTCTGGAGGCACTCCCGCTTGATGCCGCTGGGGAGGCTGCCGTGGTGGTCCCAATCCTGATGGTAAAGCTGGATGAATTTCACGCCCCGCTCGGCGAGACGGCGAGCGAGCAGGCAGTTGGCGGCGAACGAGCCGGGCGTGCGGGCATCGGGGCCGTAGGAATCGACGACGGCGGCGGGTTCGCCGGAGAGATCGGTCACCTCGGGGACGCTCGTCTGGAGGTTAAACGCCATCTCGTAATTGGCGATACGCGTCGAGATCTCGGCGTCGGGGGTGCCGGCGAATTGGTGCTCGTGCAGTTCGCGGAGGCGGTCGAGGGCGAGGCGGCGATTTTCGGGCGAGACGCCGGCGGGATTATTGAGGTAGAGGACGGGATCGGCGCCGGAGCGGAAGCGGACACCCTGGTGCTTGGCGGGGATGAAGCCGGCGCCCCAGAGGTGCGACATGAGGGGTTGGCCTTTTTTATCTTTCGTGATGAGGACCACGAAGGACGGCAGGTTGGCGTTGGCGCTGCCGAGGCCGTAGTCGAGCCATGACCCGAAGCTGGGGCGGCCGGGGATCTGCGAGCCGGTCTGCATGAACGTAACGCCGGGACCGTGGTTGATGGCCTCGGTGTGCATCGAGCGGATGACGCAAAGGTCGTCGGCGATTTTGGCGGTGTGCGGGAGGAGATCGCTGATCCAGGCGCCGCTCTGACCGTAGCGGGAAAACTTAAAGGGTGAGCCGGCAATGGGAATGGAGCTTTGGTTGCCCGACATGCCGGTGAGACGTTGACTGCCGCGCACGCTATCGGGGAGCTGTTCGCCGTGGCGGGCGTTGAGGAGCGGCTTGTGATCGTAGAGGTCGAGTTGCGAGGGGCCGCCGGATTGGAAAAGGTAGATGATGCGTTTGGCCTTGGCGGGGAAGTGAGGAAGGCCGGTTGCGGAAGAGGGGGAGAGGGAGCGAGGGAGAGAGGGAGAATTCGTGGGCGCGGCGGTGGCGTCTTGGGCGAGGAGATCGGCGAGGGCGATGCCGCCGACGCCGAGGGCGAGGCGGTTGAGGCATTCGCGGCGGCTCATCGAGAGCCAGGGGGCGTGGCCGGTGCAGAGCGGAGGGGGAGTCATCGGAGGGCGGAGGACGAAGGACAGAGGACGAAGATCGGAGGGCGGAACACGGGCGGGATGCCCGTGCCACTTCGGAGGGTTAGCGTTTCACGGCGAAAGCGTCGTGGTTCATGAGGGTGTTGATGACGGTGGCGGCGGCCGCGAGTTCGGGTGCGGTGAGGGAAGCGTCAGCCGGAGCGTCGCCGATCGCAAGGAATGCGGTAGCGGCTGCGGGGTGAGCGCGGTAGTGGCCGATTTGCTCGTTGAAGAGCCGGAGGAGAATTTTTTGTTCGGCGGCTTCGGGCAGGCGGGACGTGAGAGTGCGGAAGGCGGAGGTGACGAGGGCGGCGGGATCGCCGGCGTGTTCGCGTTGGAGGCGCTCGGCGAGGGCGCGGGAGGCTTCAACGAATTGCGGGCCGTTGAGCAGGACGAGGGCTTGCAGGGGCGTGTTGGTGGTGTCGCGCCGCGTGACGCAGACGACGCGCTTCGGGACGTCGAAGGCCTCGAGCACGGGAGCTGGGCCGGTGCGGCGCCAAAAGGTGTAGAGGCTGCGGCGGTAGAGAGCCTCACCTTTGCCAGCGGGGGCAGGTTTGAAGGACTCGGGGATATCGTAGGTGTAGACGGGCGGACCGCCGATTTTCTCCACGAGCAGGCCGCTCGTAGCGAGGGCTTGGTCGCGAATCATCTCGGCGGGGAGGCGATAGCGGGGACCGCGAGCGAGCCAGATGTTCTCCGGATCATCGGTCATGATCTCCGGGGTCGCAAAGCTGCGTTGGCGGTAGGTATCGGAGAGGACGATGGTTTTGAGGAGAGCCTTCACATCCCAGCCCGAGCGGACGAATTCGCCGGCGAGCCAGTCGAGGAGTTCGGGGTATTGGGGGCGGTCGCCTTGGGTGCCGAAGTCGTCGGAGGTCTTGACGAGGCCTTGACCGAAGAGGGATTGCCAAAAGCGATTCACCGTCACGCGGGCGAGCAGCGGGTGGTCGGGGGCGGTCAGCCAGCGGGCGAGACCGAGGCGGTTGCGGGGTTGGTCGGCGGGGAAGGCGGGAAGCGCGGAAGGGGTGTCGGCGGAGACGGTGGCGCCACGACGGTCATACTCACCGCGTTTGAGGATGTAGGCGGCCTTGGGGGTCGGGAGCTCGCGCATGACCATGATCTCTTTGGCGGCGTCGGCGAGGGTGCTCTGGGCGGCGCGGGCGGAGGTGAGCGTCGCGACGGCGGTGCGGAAGGGTGCGTCTTGGGCGGAGAGGTAGGTGGGGAAATCGGGGAGGGGACGCTGAGAGCTGAGAGTTGAGAGCTCAGAGTTTGGAGCCGAAATCACGGGCGAGATGGCCGTGCCACTTACGAAGAGGACTTCGGCGGCGGTGAGTTCGCGGGCGAAGACGCGGAGGTCGTCGATGAGACCGCCTTTGAAGCCGCGATCGCGGAAACGCTCGCCGAGGGCGATGGTATCACCGCCACCGCCGGTGATGTCTTTGGTGAGGTGGTCGCGGATGATTTCGGTGCGGGCGGGTTGGCCGTTGATGAAGAGGCGGAGGCCGGCCGCGCGGCTGGAACCGTCGTTGGTCACGGTAACGTTGACCCAGGCACCGACGGGGAGCGGGTCGAGGGTGCGGATGGAAATCGCGTCGCCGGGCCAGAAGTGGATGAGGGACCATTTGGCGCGGCCCTCCTCGATGAGGAGTTCGTAGCCGCGGCTGCCGGCATCGGTCCAGGCGCGCGAGCGATGGAAGATGACGGCGCGCTCCTTGATGTCGGGGGTTTGGAGCCAGAGAGAAATCGTGAAAGGATCGTGACGGTGGAAGTTGCCGACTTTGGTTTTAACGGCGTGGTCACCGGTGAGACGAAGGGCTTGGCCGGCACCGGGGCGGCCGGGGACGGATTCGTTTTCGGGGGGCGTGATGGCGGGGTCGGCCGGCGTGAGCGGGTTGGCGAAGCGGGCGAGGTTGGCTGGTTTTTCCTCGGAGGGAACGACCACGACGGGCTCGGCTGGAGCGGTGGCGGGAGCGGGTTTGGGCGGGAGCGGAGAAGAGTCGCGGGCGTCGAAGTCGAAGCGGGCGATTTCGTCGGGGACCGCGGGCGCGGAGGCCGGAAGCGCGGCGAGCCAGGCCGCGAAGGCGTCGCGGCGAGTTTCGCGAAGGGCGGTGAGAGCGGACGTGGCGGATTCGACCGCAGAGGCGGTGCGGGCGAACGGTTCGCGTTGGGCTGAATCAGTGAGACGGAGCGCGGGGGTGGGGACCGACTGGGTGAAGTAAGAATAGAGACCGGCCTCGTCGATGTTTTGGAAGAAAGCGGCGAGGGCGTAGAAATCTTTTTGAGGGATGGGATCGAATTTATGGTCGTGGCAACGGCAGCATTCGAGGGTGAGGCCGAGGAAGGCGGTGCCGAAGGTGGTGACGCGGTCGTTGACGTGGTTGATGCGGTATTCCTCCTCGATCGATCCGCCCTCGGACTCCTGCGGGTGAAGCCGGTTAAACGCGGTGGCGAGGATTTGCTCGTCGGTGGGATGGGGCAGCAGATCGCCCGCGAGTTGGTAGGTGACGAATTTGTCCCACGGGAGATTTTCGTTGAAGGCTTTGATGACCCAATCGCGCCACGGCCACATGTCGCGTTCGCGGTCGACTTGGAAACCGTAGCTGTCGGCGTAGCGCGCGAGGTCGAGCCAATCGGCGGTCATGCGTTCGCCGTAGCGGGGCGAGGCGAGCAGGCGGTCGATCAGATTTTCAATTTTGGATGCTGAACTGTCGCTTCGCTCGGTAACTCGATTCTCGATTGAGGCGGAGGTGAAGGCCTCGATTTCGGCGACCGTTGGCGGCAGGCCGGTGAGATCGAAGGTGAGGCGGCGGATGAAGGTGGTGGGATCGGCCTCGGGTTGGAGAGCGAGTTGACGGCGGACGAGTCCGGTGGTGATGAACCGGTCGATGGGATTTTTTGGGCGATGAGATGTGAGAGTTGAAAGATGAGAGACCGCAGTCTCGGGCGGGGCGACGGGTTTGAGCGGTTCGAAGGCCCAGTGGTTTTGGTAGGGGGCACCTTCGTCGATCCAGCGTTTGAGAATGGCTACCTCGGTGGGGGTGAGCCGGCCGATCTTCGCGTCGGGTGGCGGCATGACTTCTTCGGGATCATCGCTCGTGATGCGGAAAATGAGTTCACTCTCCGCGCTGCGACCGGGGATGATTGATGCGGTGGCGTTTTCGACGTGGAGGGCGCCGGCGCGGGTATCGAGGCGAAGTTTAGCTTTGCGCGAACCCTCGTCGGGGCCGTGGCATTTGTAGCACTTGTCGGAGAGGATGGGACGCACCTCGCGGCCGAAATCGATGGGCGTGGGAGCCGCGGCAAAAGCGGAGGCAAAGGAGGCGCCAGAGACGACGAGGAACCGAGCGAGGAGGCCGAACAGGTGCACGTGGATACCGGATGCACTCGCCGCAGTTGGGCCAAGCAAAATACGGACTATTTTACGGATGTTCGAAAAAAGCGGAGCCAAAGCGGGGAAGCCCGATGGGGCTGGTGGGTTCCAAGCCGGGTGTGGGCCGGAGGGGATCGAGCTATTTGCGCTCGCGCATTTCGGCGCGGCGCATGGGCATGGCGTCGACGATGGCGAAGAGTTCTTCGGACGAGAGCGGCGTGGTGCGGCGGAGTTTTTCGCCGCCGTCTTTGCCGATGAGCACGACGGAAAAGGACGTGGTGCCGAACTGGATTTGGACGACGAAGTCTCGCTCGTTGAGCCCGGCGAGCGCGGGGAGCAGGAGCGCGGCTTGGGTGCGGTAGGCGTCGTCGTTGAGCGACGGCGCGGCAATGACGAGGAGGCGCTGATCTGGGGCGGCGGGCAAAGGAGGCAAAATGGACAAAAAGAGGAAGAGGAGGAGCGGGAAGGGACGCATCCGGGAAGTTGGCGGGGTTCAGGCAGGCTGCAAGCGACCCTTGGTGGATGTTGCCACTGGGTGCCTTACCCGCCCCGGGTGAACTGCGCGCGCTTCAGGGCCTGATGCAACAAACACGGCGTCGACGAGAATCGTAAGCGAGGTGGGCGTGAAGGCGGCGTTCAGCGAAGACCCGGAGCAAAGGAATCCTCGGGGTTGGCGATGTTTTTCAAAATCGAACGCAGGCGGCGTGTTGGGCTACGGCGTCAGCGAGGTCGATCGCCAACGGCGCCAACGGTGCCAGACGAGGGCGAAGCCGGTGTAGACGAGAACGCAGCCTCCGAGGGAGGCAATCGCGGCGAGCAATTGACCGAGCCAACCGACGGCCTCGCCCGTGTGCAGGTAGCGGGTCCATGAGCGGAGCTGTTGGGCGGCGTTGAGCTCGGCATAGCCGGCGCGCTTTAGGATTTCTCCGGTGAAGGGATTGAGGGAAAGCGTCGTGGTCGCGGTGCGCGGCCAAGAATCCGCGGTGCGGATCGCAACGGTGGCCGGCTGGGTGGTGCCGGCGCGGTAGGTGAGGGTCTGCCAGGTCGGAAACTGTTTCTGGGCGATAGCGATCAAGGCTTCGGAGGAGAGAAGTTTGGCTTCAGGGGTGGGCGGAGTGAGTTTGGCGGCGGACGCGGGATTGGCGGCGGTGGGCGGGGGCGGTGGCGTGCCGGTGATCGTGAAAAGCAATTGACCGGCCCAGCGGTAGGAAATGGGGAGCGCGGTGAGCGTGAGCACGATCAACACGGGCGCCGTCCAAAGACCGGTCACATTGTGCCAATTCCAGTCGCGGGCTTTGGCGTCGGCGGGCCGGCGGATGAACCAGATCGAGCGGTGGAGCCCTTTGGTGCGCCATTTGCGCGGCCACCAAAGATAGAGTCCGGAGACGGCAAGAATGAGGAAAGCAAGGTTGCAGGCGCCGGTGATGGCTTTGCCGATGGGGCGCTGGTCGCCGCCGAGGGCGAGGACGCGGTGCCAATCTTCGAGCAGTTTCAAGGTGTCGCGGGCACTGATGGAGGCGGGTTGACGGATTTCGCCGGTGTAGGGATCGGCGTAAAAGGTCGTGGCGCGACCAGCGGTAAAAGCGACGGTCGCGAGCGGGTGGTTGTGAAGGACCATGCCGTCGGGGCGGGCGCTGGGGTGCGCGGTGCGGACGCGAGTCAAGAGATCGGCGAGGGGAAGGCGGGCGGCGTCGGGCGCGGGCGACGCAATGCGGCGGGCATCGCGATCGGCGTAGGCGATGATCTCTTTCTCAAAGGCGAGAGCGGTGCCGGTGAAGCACATGATCGCGATGACGATGCCGGCGATGAGGCCGGCGACGAGGTGGAGCCAGAAAATGGATTTGCGCAAAGTCATGGAAGGCGTCGAAAGCGAAAACGTCAGACGCGGCGGGGGCGAGCGAGCAGTTAGAATTCAAAGGCGGCGCCGAGGTAGACGTTGCGGCGGGGGGCGGGGTCGATGCCGTCGTTTCGGATGCGGCTGTAATAGTCTTCGTCGAGCAGGTTGTTGAGGCCGCCAATTAGGCGGACGGCCAAACCCGGGATGCGCCATTCGGCGGTGAGGTCGGTGACGGCGTGGGCGGGGATGGCGCGGGTGGGGGTGTTGTTGTCGTCGGCGAAACTGGCGGCGGTGAACGTGGCCGTGAGCGCGATTTTGAGCGCGGCGCCCCGGGCATAGATAATGCCGGTGCGGAGGACGTGGTCGGGGGCGTATTGGGGGGTGCGGTCGCGATTGGCGCCGGCGCGGAATCGGGCGTCGAGCAGGAGTCCGTTGACGTAGAGGCTGAGGCCGGGGTCTTCGGTCGGAAGAACAGCGCGGCGACCGGAAGCGGTCGGATCGGGGCGGCGGGCGAGCAAGTCGTAGGAGACGCTGAATTCGGCGCCGCGATGAACGGAGCGGCCGACGTTGACGAGAGTCGAGAGACCGCCGGGTAAGGCGAGGTTGCCGATTTGGTTTTTGAAATCGAGGTGGAAGAGACTTGCGTCGATGACGAGACCGGGGGCGGGTTGGCCGCGCCAACCGAGCTCAGATTGCAGGGCGCGGCTGGCGGCGAGGTCGGTGTTGACGAGCGTGGTGGCGCCGTTGGGGACGGCTTGGGTGAAGATGAGCGGGCGGTAACTTTCGGAAATGTTGAGGTAGAGTTGGGAAGTCGTGGGAGCGAAGTCGTAGGCGGCGGCGAGGGCGAGGAGGGGCTCGGCAGTGCGGGAGTCGCGGGTTTGCAGCGGCGTGGTGGCGCGGGCGACGTTGACGAGTTCGCGGACGCTTTGATCGCTGAACTCGATGCGCAGGCCGGGGGTGAGGCTGAGGGCGCCGAAGCGGAAGAGACCTTCGGCGAAGACGGGAGTGTAGAGGATGTCTCGCTGGGACTTGGTGCGGATCTCGCCTTGGTCGGCGGCGGGAGAGGCGCCGCGAGAGTCGGTGCGCGGGGAATCGGCGTCGTAAAATTGAGCGCCGGCAGTAAAAACGTGGCGCTCGTCGCGGCCCCAATCGAGGCGGACGCGGGCTTCGGCGCCGAGTTGGTGGAATTGCTGGCGCTCGATCGTGTTGGTGAGGGCCGCGGCGCCGGTGGGGAGGGTGCCGAAGCCGCCTCCGCCTTGGCGCCGGCTGAGGCGGGTGTAGTCGATTGCCCAAAGGCGACCCACAAACGTGCCGCGCGAGAAGTCGCGTTCGCAAACGAGCGAGGAGGCCCGCCGGTCGAGGGTGAATCGGTCATAAACGCGCGAAGGAGCGCGGCGGTCAGTGAGGTAATTTACCGAGCCGGGACCGGTCGCAAACGTGAGGCCGCCGGGCTCGCCGTGGATCTCGGTATAAGATTCAACAGTGAGCAGAAGGCGCGAGCGGGTGGCGGCGCCGAAGACGAGGCGGCCGGTGAAGGCGTCAAGTTGGTAGTCGCTGTTGGCGGAACGGATGCCGTCGGATTCGCGATGATTGTAGTAGCCGTAGTAACCGAGCGGACCGGTGGTGCCGTCGAGATAACTGAAGGTGGAGTAGTAGCCGTCGTCGCCGAACGTGTGAAGCGTGCCGCCGCCTAGAGTCGCATCGGTGCGGGGGCGGTGGGTGACATAATTGAGTGCGCCGCCGGGCTGCGGGCCATACATGAGACCGGCGCCGCCACGGATGAATTCAACGCGGTCAACCGTGTCCAAAGGCGGCGCATAATAGGCCTCGGGATAACCAAATTGGTCGGCGTGAATGGGAATGCCGTCATTGAGGACTTGGCTGAATTGGGTGCGGTGCGGGTCGAGACCGCGATAACCGATGCTGAGGAGCGGCGACGTTTCCTCGCTGAGAATGAGGCCGGGGGCTTGGGCGAGAGCTTGACGGTAGTTGTTGCCGTTGATGCGGGGGAGGGCATCGAGGTCGAGCATCGTGGTCTTTTTGCCGATGTTGATTTTTGTGCCTTGGAGATCGGGCAGGAACGGGCCTTGGACGGTGTGATCCTGCTCTGCTTCCGCTTCGACCCGTAGAACAGCGAGTTGGATGGGCGCGGGGTTTGAGGGGAGAGAAGAGGCGCTTTGAGCCGAATTCGAGTAAGTGGATCCGACTGTGCCGAAGGTGAGCGCGAGCAGAAACACCGGGCGGCACGCGATTCTCGCCGGGTTACGGTTTGTGAAAATGCGGCGGAGGCGGAAAAAAGGACCCAATTCGAGTGACATTCAGTTTTAGAAATTGAGACTTAGTATCATGTCAAACGGTTTATTGAGACAGCATCTCAATATCAATGATACTGGACGTTTGACCTCAGATGAGTGGGTTCAACTAATCATCCCACATGGTTGAGAAGTTCACAGTTAATCTTGGTGAAAGGAGTTACCCGATCTGGTTTGGAGAGAACTTGGAGTCGGAGGTGAAGGCCCAATTGACCGAGTGGGCTGGTGCCGGAAGAAAGATGGTGATCGTGTCCGACCGCAACGTGGCAACCCGGCAGTCCGGGGCGCTGAGGGCGATGTTTGGTGAAGCGCCGACGCTGGAGCTGGAGCCGGGGGAAGGAACCAAGGCGTTGAGCGAGTTGGGGCGGGTGCTGGATTTTCTGGCGGCGAACAAGATCGACCGCCGCGCGGTGTTGGTCGCGGTCGGCGGCGGGGTGATCGGCGACCTCGCGGGATTTGCCGCGGCGGTGTATCTGCGCGGGATCGATTTCGTGCAGGTGCCGACGACCTTATTATCGATGGTGGATAGTTCGGTGGGCGGCAAAACCGGGCTCAATCTGGCGGCGGGAAAAAATTTGGTCGGAGCGTTTCACCAACCCAAGGTGGTGTTTGTCGCGACGGAGATGTTGGCGACGTTGCCGGTGCGGGAGTTCGCGGCGGGAATGGCGGAAGTGATCAAGACGGGGCTGTTGGGCGACGCGGAGTTGTTTGCCCGGCTTGAGCGCTCGCCCTTGACGGTGGATTCGCCGGACTTGGCGGGGGTCGTGCGGCGCTGCTGCGAGTTGAAGGCGCGGATCGTGGAAGCCGATGAGCGTGAGTTGGCGCCAGAAGGCGGTCGGGCGCTGTTGAATTTGGGCCACACCTTCGGCCATGCGATCGAACAAGTGAGGGGCTACGGCGGCTATTTGCACGGCGAAGCCGTGGCGGTCGGACTCTGTGCGGCGGCGCGACTCTCGGCAAAACTCGGAATGATCGGCGCGGGTGACGCAACTCGAGTTGAAGCGGTGGTTGCGGCGCATGGTCTGCCAACGCGGCTGAGCGAACCGCTGCCGCTGGCCGACTTGGTCGACGCGATGGCGCGAGACAAGAAAGTGCGGGCAGGTGGGCTCCGTTTTGTGGTGTTGAACCGGCTAGGCGAGGCGGCGACGCAAAGCGGAATCGCCCCGGCGTTGGTGGCGGAAAGCTTTCGCGAGGTGGGAGCGGCCGGGTGAAAGCTCGCGGCGTGCGGGAATTCGTGAAACAACGGACGTAGTCTAAAACGCCCCATGTCCGCCATCGATGAAGGAATCGTCCGCGAGTATTTCGAGCAGAACGGATTTTTTGTGCGACAGGCGCGTAAGTATTCGGTGACCGCGCGGAAGAAAACAGGGGAAGAGGAAATCGATCTACTGGTCTCGAATCCGGCGTGGCTGCGGGGTGGACGAGAGCCGGATTTTTTTCTCTTTGCGAGCGAACTGCCCTTTATCCAACGGGCGGTGGTTTCGGTAAAGCCATGGCATACGAACGTCTTCACGCCAAATATTCTGAAGAGCTCTCCGGAAATTTTTGGGTTTCTCGAGCAGAACGTGCTCAAGCAATTGCCGCGCTTTTTCGAGGCGGATGCGCCGGGAAATGAGGCGGGCGCACGCGTGACCAAAATTCTGGTGCTGCCCGCTCTGCCCACCGCGGAGCCGTTTCGCTCGCAGAGTGTCGCTCTGCTGAAGGAGCGCGGGGTGGATGCGATTATCTCGTTTCGGGCGATGCTGACCGACTTGATCGACAAAATCGAAAGCAACCAGAACTACAGTAAGAGCGACACGCTCCAAGTTATGCGCATTTTGAAGAACTACGACCTGATCAAGGACACGCAGTTGGAATTGCCGGTCGGACGAGAGCCGACGGCCCGCAAACTACGCGCGGAGATTTTGAAATGAGCTCCACGATTCACCCGACCGCGATCGTCGAGGAGGGCGCGCAGATTGGAGCGGGTTGTGCAATTATGGCCTACGCGATTGTGACGCGGCACAGTGTGCTGGGTGACGGTGTGGTGATTCACCCCTTCGCCGTCGTGGGCGGGGATCCGCAGTATCTGAAATTCGACGCGACGCTGGCCACGGGCGTGCGGATCGGGCCCGGCACGGTGATTCGCGAACATGTGACGATCAACCGCTCGATCCATGCCGGCAAGGCGACGATCGTGGGCGCGGGCTGCTTTCTGATGGCGAACGCCCATGTGGCGCATGATTGCGCGGTGGCGGATCACGTCGTGCTCGCGAACAACGCGATGTTGGCCGGACACGTCGAGATCGGCGCGCACACGTTTGTAGGCGGCGGGGCGGGTTTACATCAATTTTGTCGGATCGGTGAAGGCGTGATGGTGGCGGGCAACGCGGCGGTCACGCGCGACGTGCCGCATTTTACTTTAGTCGCCGAGCGGGACGAGGTCATTGGGTTCAACGTGGTTGGACTGAAACGGCGTGGATTCAGTCGTGCGGCGATAGCGGAGCTCAAGGGGGCTTTCCAAGAAGTTTATTTCACCGCGGGCAACATTCGTGAAGTGGCGGCGGGCTTGGTGGCAAGCGGGCGATTTGGGAGTGCAGAGGCGCAAAAATTTCTGGCCTTTTTCAGCGGTGGAAAGCGGAGTTTTGCTCGGGCACGACGCGCGGTGACGGGAGAGACAGAGGCCTGATTAAAGAGCGGCGCTTGATAATTGGACGCAGAGCGCAATGCTTGGGGCCGTGTCCTCTTCTGCATCACCCGAAATCATCGTGCCGCTTGCGTTCCCGGAAGGCGTGCGCGAAGGAAATGAGAACTTGGTGAAGCTCACGCCGGCGGCCGGCGGCAAAGTGGCGGCGTTGATTGCGCGTGAGGCCCAAGGAGCGTTCTTGCGGATCGCGATCACGGGAGGCGGGTGTAACGGACTGAGCTATAAAATGAAATTTGTGCCGGTGCCGAAGCGGGGGGACATTTTGGTCAGGACGGCCGACACGCAGGTTGTGGTCGATCCGAAGACCGCGCTCTATTTAAAAGGAACGCACTTAGACTACTCGGCGGCAATGGTCGCGGGAGGGTTCAAATTTTCGAACCCCAATGCCAAGGCGAGTTGCTCGTGCGGCGAAAGTTTTAGCGTATGATCCGAGTCGCCGGCTGGTCTCCAAATAGGTGTTGCCCCAAGTGAAACGAGCGGAGAGATACAAAGGACACCTTCCTTCTGACCAAAACTAATTGATGGCTACTTCGTTCCCTTCTGCCGGCGCCGGCGGCAACCGCTCCGGCTCTTATCAGCGTCGCAATGTCGACCCGTTCGCGGCCATTCGCCGTAATCATCGCATCAAAGTCCCGGCCGTCCGCTGCATCTCACCCGAGGGACGTCAGCTAGGCATCCTCGACACCCAGAAGGCTATCTCGCTCGCGCTCGAAGTGGGCCTCGATCTGGTCGAGGTCGCGCCCAACGCCACGCCGCCGGTGTGCCGTATCATGGACTTCGGTAAATATGTTTACGAAGAGCAGAAGAAGACTTCCCACGTCAAATCGACGGCGAGCAAGATCAAGGAAATCGAATTCAGCGCGCGGATCGCAGACGGAGATTTTTTCACCAAGGTGCGTCACGCCGAGGAGTTTTTGGGCCATGGCAACAAGGTGAAGTTGCGGCTCAAGTTCCGGGGTCGCGAAATGGCGCACACCGAGATCGGTTTCGCCGTGATGACCCGGAGCGTCGCCGAGCTGGTCGGCATGGGTGTGCCGGATGCGCCGCCGAAGTTGATCGGTCGAAACATTCACGTCATGCTGACGCCGCTCGCGCCAAACAAGCGCAAGCCGAAGTATAAGCCCTCAGCGGATTCGCCGGCCATTGACGACGGTCCGGACCAGTCGGGTGACGACGACGACGATTCTTCGGACTCGGCGGCGGGAAAACCGGCGAGCGGGTCTTAACAGATTGGGAAATGAAATTCCGGCGCGTCCGGCAAGTTGCCCTTGGGGTCGGCTTGCTTTTGGTCGGCCAATACTTGGCGGCCCAAGAACCTGGAGGGCGTTCCGCGCCCACCCGTCCAAGCAGTTCACCCCGCGTCGAGGTGCCACCGCCGACACCGCCGGCCAATAAATCGGTTGCCGCTCCAGCGGTGCCAGCTCCGGTTGGGCGCAAGCAAGCAACGACCACCCGATTTCCCGATCCGGAATGGGTTAATATCACGACGGCGGCGCGGCGGTTGGGCTTGAAGTTGGACTGGAAGGTCCGTGGTCGTGAGGCGATTTTGACGGACAAAGCAACGAGGTTGGAGGTCGCGGCGGACCGGATCGAAGTCGATCTTAACGGCCAGCGGGTTTTTTTGGGCCAAGCGCTGCTGCCCCGCGGCGGCGAACTTTTTGTCACGAAGATTGATCTCGAGCGATGTTTGGTGCCTGTGGTGCGGCCGGCGTTGATCGGAAGCGTGAAGCGTCGACCGCAGGTGATCGTGATCGATCCCGGTCACGGTGGTCCGGACAAGGGGATGATCAACGAGCGGCTCAATGTTTTCGAAAAGACCTTTACGCTCGATACCTCGCAGCGGTTGAAAAAAATTCTCGAGGCTCGCGGTTGGAAAGTCGTCCTGACCCGGAATGACGACCGGCAGTTAAAACCGAGCAAGGCGGACGATCTGCGCCGGAGGGCGGAAATAGCGGTTGAGGTCGAAGCCGATGTTTTTGTGAGCGTCCACTTCAACGCCGTGGAGGACCAAGTGGAGAAGGTACGCGGGCTGGAGGTGTTCCGTTTTACCCCGCAGCATCAGCCGCCGATCTCGCGTGCGATGCGCCGCCTCGACGACGCACAATTGAGTCCGGGCAATGGGAATGACGCGTGGAATTCTCTACTGGCGCATTCGATCCAGAACGCGATGCTCACGCGGTTGAAGCTGGAGGATCGCGGTTTCAAACATGAGCGATTCGCCGTGCTTCGGCTGGTGTCGTGTCCGGCCGTTTTGATCGAGGGCGGCTTTATGTCGAACATGTCCGAGGCAAAGCAGATCGCGACGCCGGCGTATCGTCAGCGGCTGGCCGAGGCGATTGCCGATGGACTTTCGGATTACCGTTCCACGCTCGAAAAGCTGCGCACCACGGGCAAAGCGGCGACTCCGTAACGGTCCTGGAGCTCAGTCGAAGTTCTGGCGGGAGTTGTGCTTGAGGTAGCCGGCGATGGTGGCGGTGAAGACCTCGCCAAATTCAGCGCGCTTCTTTTCGCCGATGCCGGGGATGCCTTCGAGGGCGGAGAGGGACTGGGGATATTCGCGCGCGAGGGCCCGGAGGGTGTTGTCGCCAAAAATAATGTAGGCGGGAACCTTGCGTTCGTCGGCGAGGAGCTTGCGCAACGTGCGAAGTTTCTCGAAGAGGATTTCGTCGCAGTCGATGTCGCCCTCGCGGCGTGGGGCGACGCGGCGGGATTTTGGCGCGTCGGCGGCTGGCTTGGTCAGGGTGATGGGAGTGCGGGCGCGGAGGACGGTCATGCCCTCGGCGGTGAGCTCGAGGGTGGCGTATTCGCCGGAGCCGAGCCCGACATAGCCGAGGCGCATGAGCTCGCGGCCGATGCTGGCCCACTGGGAGCGAGAAAGTTCGCCGCCGATGCCGTAGGTCGAGAGTTGATCGTGGCCCCAGCGGGTAATCTTGTCCGTTTTCGCACCGGTGAGAACCTCGATGACGTGGTTCAAACCCGCGCCGAAGCGGCTCGCTTGCTGGATGCGAAAGACGCAGGAGAGAAATTTTTGCGCGACGACGGTGCCATCGAAGCTCTCGCGCGGTTCGGCGCAGTTGTCGCAGGCGCCGCAGTTGTTGAGCGGAAACGTTTCCCCGAAATACTGGAGGAGCTCGGCGCGGCGGCAGCCGGAGCTTTCGGCGTAGTGGACAATCCGGCGGAGTTGGGCGCGGGCAATCGAGCGTTCCTGCTCGTTGGTGATTTCGTCGAGGAAGTGGGTTTGCTTCGCGATATCGCCGGGGCTAAAAAGCAGGAGGCAATCGCCTGGGAGACCATCGCGACCGGCGCGGCCGGTTTCCTGATAGTAGCCTTCGATGTTTTTCGGGAGATCGTGATGAATGACCCAGCGGACGTTGGGTTTGTTGATGCCCATGCCGAAGGCGATGGTCGCGCAGATGATGCGGGCATCGTCGCGCAGAAACATTTCTTGGTTGCGCGCGCGTTCGGCAGCGTCGAGACCGGCGTGATAAGGGCGGGCGAGGAAGCCGCGGCCGGCCAAGCTTTCGGCGACCCGCTCGGCGGTGGCGCGACTGGCGCAGTAAATGATGCCGCTCTCGTGTTCGCGTTTGCGGACGAAGATGATGATTTGCTTCGCCGGTTCGTCTTTGGGCACAACCCGGTAGGTGAGATTGGGCCGGTTAAAGCTGGCGACGAAGGTTTGCGGGTCGCGGAGTTTGAGGTGGGTGACGATGTCTTCGCGCACGCGGCCGGTGGCGGTGGCGGTGAGGGCCATCATTGGCACGTCGGGCAAAGCGGTGCGGAGTTTGGCGAGTTGGCGATACTCGGGGCGGAAGTCGTGGCCCCATTCGGAGACACAGTGGGCCTCGTCGATGGCGATACAGGAGACGTTCCAAGTTTTGAGATTTTCAATCCAACCGGCGAGCATCAGCCGCTCGGGCGCGACGTAGAGCAGCTTGTACTGGCCGCGATGAAGCCCGCGAAGACGGTTGCGGGATTCCTCAGCGCCGAGGGTGGAGTTGAGAAACGTCGCGGCAACGCCGCTGGCTTGAAGCGCATCGACCTGGTCTTTCATGAGGGCGATGAGCGGGGAAACCACGACCGTGAGGCCGTCGCGGGCGAGCGCGGGGAGTTGGAAACAGAGTGACTTGCCGCCGCCCGTGGGCAGGAGGGCAAAGACATCTTCGCCGACCAGATTAGCTTCGATGATTTCGCGCTGGAGCGGGCGGAAGGTGGCGTAGCCGAACGTCGACTTGAGGAGCTGTGGAAGAGTGGGCACGCGGATAGGAAATCAAGCGGCCGCCGGGGAACCGAGGCGGTAGAGAACGGTGGCGTAGGCGTGGAAGATGCGTTGCTTGGTTTCGCGGGGCAGAGGCAGAAAGGCCAAGAGGAGATGGTAGAGATCCCAGTGCGAGTAGCCGCTGGAGAAGAGGATTTTTTTCGGAGCGTTGATCATCTCGAGCACTTGGAGAAACGGCTCGGGGCAGCCGCTTTCCTCGATGGGCTGGGTCGCGAGAATTTCTTTCGCGGCGGCGGCGGGGTCGGAGTGGTTCACGACGATGGAGCCGCGGAAACGGTCGGAGGGGACAGCCAGCGGTTGGCGAGATTTTGATTATAGGCGGTGGCGATGGCATGGCCCCAATCCGGGTCGGGGTGAACGGAAAGCCCGAGGACGTGCGAGCCGTTGAGGATCGCGGTATCACTGCCGTAGCGGTCGAGGTGATCGGTGAAAAGAAACGCGGGATCGCTGCCGGCCAAGCCGCCGGACGGCGTGCGGGCGTATTCGCGTTGGACCCCCACGGGAGAAGCGTAATCGGTAGAGGGAACGACGATGCCGTGGCGTTCGGCGTAGACCTGCCAGTGACGAGAGAGGTAGGGCCGGAGCTCGGCCCGGATATCGGCAAAGGCGTTGTGAACGTCCGTGTCGATGATGCGGGGCCGAGGGGAAAGCGCGGGGGCGGACATAAAAAGCAAAGGTGGAAAGAGGGAAGGTAGGTGGCAAGCAGGCCGCTTACGCCCACGAAGAAGGCCACGAAGGCTGCCTACGGGGCGCGGATTGCCAGCCGAACTTCCGGGCTAAAAGCATCAGATTGAAAACGGCGAGCCCCAACGTCTCGTCGCGCCGCTCCGCGAGCTGATCCGGGAGAAAAAGAGACGTCGCCCAAGTCAAACCAACGGTCGCACAAACCGGAGATTCCGACCCCCGCACCTAGGCCGGCGAGGACCAAGGAAGTTCGCTCAAGCCAAGAGCGTCGGGGCAGAGTTACGCAGGAATCCATTGAGGAATGCTACCGATAAAATGGGGTCAGCCATGGTGCGCACTTTGTTTTGCGCGGTGCAGGTGCGCCGGGCGATTATTTGGCGGGCGGTGGTGAGGGCGGAGGCTGCAGCGGTGGGATGACGGGTTTTTGGGCTGCGGGGGTAAGGCTGCGCAGAAAACTCGCGGGTCCCATCGCAAAACGCCAATCGGGCTTCTCGAGCTGCCCCGTGAGTTTTACTTCGAACGCATTTGAGAAAGGAGTCAGCATGGCACCGACGAATGACTTTAGTAAGGCTTCACTCTCCTGAAACGGGTATATCTTGGCGTTGAAATCGAGGGTGCGTCGATCGAGAGCGTAGGTGCCGGTTCCTGTGATGGCAGAATTTGCGCCCGTCACCCCGATCTCGGAGAAATACAACGCAGGGCCGTTGAGTTTGAAATTGGCCCGAGCGGCGGTGAAGCGGAGCGAGGTGAAACTGAAGAGTTCCGAAAGCAGTCCGAGCAACTTTACCTCCCCGAGCGAGGCGCCGGTGAGCGTCGCACTCCCGTCGCCACGGTAGCTGTAGGGATCGTCGTAGGCGCCCTCGGCCGAAGTGGCGACCGCGAGCGTGATGGCCGATTTATCGTTGAGAAAGCGGTTCGGTGCGGGCGGCGGAGCGCCTTGTCTGGCGGCGAAGA
This sequence comes from Opitutus sp. GAS368, assembly GCA_945882935.1. Lineage (GTDB taxonomy): Bacteria > Verrucomicrobiota > Verrucomicrobiia > Opitutales > Opitutaceae > Tous-C4FEB. The sequence continues at coordinate 18,122 of CAMCWW010000001.1, read as the reverse complement.
AATTCTCCATGACGGCGACCGCACGGCCGAGGCTGGCGTCTTTGAGCGCGTAGTCGAAACCGACGCGCCGTTCGTTGCCGGTACCCCAGACCTTGGCTCTACCGTTGGCGGTTCCGCCCGCAAACGAAAGATCGAGGCGGTCGAGGGTGAGCACATCGTCGCGCAACGTGCCGACGAAGGCGAGGCGGTCGACCGGGAAACCCTTGAAGCGAAACTCGGTAGCCGTCTCTCCGGCGAGATTGATGGATTGATGCGCACCGCTTGGCGAGGTCGCGCTGTCGAGCCGGCCGCTCAGGCGGAGGTTGGGCGGGGTGGTAAACGTGAACGGTGACGTGATATCGGTGGCGGTCGCGCCGAAGATTTTTTCCGCCAGTACGAGATCGATTGCCGTAGTGGTGAAGTTGAAATCGAAGCGTTGCCACTCTTGGTTGGCGGGATTGAGCCGCCGGGCAAAGGTGCCCCTGAGCGTGCCCGGTCCTTGCAAACCGTAGAGCTCAAGCGCCTCGATGTAGTGGGGCCGGATGAAGAGTCGGGCCCGGGCGTAATCGAACTTCGCCGTGCGAATGTCGGCTGAGGGCGTTTGGGCGGAGACAATGATACTGGACTGCCCTCCGGTGTTGCGACCCCAGCGGCCGGCGACCTCGACACTCGCCGGAGGAGGGGCGTCGGGGAAAAGGAACGTCTTGAAAAAATCGGGCCACCACGCTGAGAACCAGCCGGAGATGTCGATGGGACGGAGCCGACCCTCGAGCAGGAAACGGTAATGGTGGGTGGCAGGAAGATGCTCGTAAGAACCGCGGGCATAGTTTTCGCCGATGCGGGCGAAGGCCTCTGGGGCGAACCAACGGTCGGGGGTGAGTTCGAGGGCGACGCGGGCGTCGGTGAGCGGAACGCGATAGGCGTTGATAATCGGGACGGTGAGGCGGGTTTTGAGGTTTTCCCATTTCCAGTCCGGACCGATCACCAGGTGGGCAGCGGTGATGGTGACGGGTTTTGGAAAATTAATCCACCGGCGAACGTTTTGGCCGATCCGGGCGCTGAGCAAATCTAGGTGGCTGTCGCCGAAGAGAGCGTCGAAGTCGGCGACGGCCGACTTTGCCTTGAGATCGATTTCCGCGCGGGCGGCAAACGGGAGGCCGGCGACGCAGGTGTTGATCTCGGCGAAGAGGCGAGGCAGCGGTTGGGGCTTCAGGCGCAGCACGGGAGAGGGAAGTGCGATGCCGGAAAGTGCGACGTGATCGGCGAGCAGTTCGACGGAGTGCGGGGTGAACGTTGTCGGGTTCAGTTCGAAGGTGGCGCGCAGATCGGCGCGGAGATTCTGGGCCACCAAAGCGATCGAGGGAACGGTAAGGGATTCAGCCGTCACCCGCAGGAGCGGGTTGAGTGACTGGTCAACGCGGAGCGGCAGTCGGGTGGTGAGCCGGATGGGCCCGACTTGGAGGGCGGGCGCGGTTTCAATGGCTCCGCGGGCTTCGAACACGAAGTCGCCGACGGGCACGCCTGAGTCTCCGGCGGAGATCGTGACGGTGAGAGCCGGCTGTTCAAAGCGGGAAAGCTGCGGGGTAAATGCGAGCAGGCCGCGGACGATTGCGGCGTAGTTTTTGTCGAGGAAATCTGGAATCGGGAGCGGCTTGACGGCGGGATCTTTGGGTCGAGGGACGGGCACGGTGCCGCTGGCGGACACGCGCAGGTTGGCGAGTTCGAAGTTCAGCTGGGAAAGCGTGATGAATTTATCCGAAGGGATGATCGTGGCGTCGAGATTGCGGACGAGTTCCTCGGCGCGGCCGGAGGGTGATAGGATCGCCGGAGCGAGCAGGCGCACACCGGTGGCCCGCACTTCGAGTTCATCGAAACGGCGCAAGAAAATCAGGGACCACGGATCGCAGCGCACGTAAACTGCCCGGGCGAAAGCAACCGGTTCGGGAAACGAGCTCAGGGTGCAGGCGACGTTTTCCAGCAGGATTCGGCCCGAGGGATCAAATGTGGCACGGCCAAAGGTGGTCTTGACGTCGGATAGGGCCAGCCGCTCCTCGAGGGCGCGCAAAACGGGCGCGGGCACTTGCAGTTCGTTGCTGGTGGCAATGTGGATTTGAAATGCGAGCGCCAGGGCGAGAACCAACCAAAGCGTCCAGCAAGCGAGTGTAACCACGCACGACGCGCAGAAGCGGGCCGTTTGTAGGCATGGCTTGAGGAAGCGCATTTTCAAAAAGTGAGGGCAGCGCGGGGGAGCGGGCCGGGCCGGGGGTTTAGGTCTTGGGCAGGGCCGGACCGGGGTCGGTGCGGAAAGTCAGGGGCCAAAGGGCGTCGACCATCGCTTGTTCGAGTTCGAAAACGACGTTGAATTCCATGGAGCCGGCGACCTGCAGGGTGCCGCCGAAACGTTCGCTGAGAAAGAGCGTGGTGATCGGCGCGGGGGCGCCGGCATTGGCCCCGGGCAGCGCGAGGGAGGCATCGAGGCGATAGCGCCAAGGGCGTTCCTCTCCGAGGAGAGGGACGCGGTCGGTGAAGCCATCTTGAGGAAAGGCTTTGGCGCGCAAAGCTCGGAGACCGGCGATGGCGGCGAGGACGTTCTTGGCCTCGGGGGTATCGGGCGGTGGGTTGCCGGCTTCGTCGAGAGTGAGATCGAGCAGACTCTTTTGCGTCGTGAGATCGGTCAGCTTGAGGGCGGTGATCCGGGCCCCGGCGGGAAGCTCCCGGATGAGGCGTTCGCGCCAAGCATTGGGGTTGGCGTTGGACCCGAGGCGCAGCAGGTCGGGGCTCACCGCATAGACAAAGGCGGAGCCGGTCACAGTTGCGTAGGCGTAGAGATCGGGCGGATTGGCCACGCCGAGTTTTAGGGTGAGTTGGGAGTCGGAGGCCGAAAGCGGTATGTTCGGCGTCGGGGCAGTCAACTTGGTCAAAACGAGGGTGATCTCGCGCTCCGGGCGGGCGAAGCCCCAGCGCTCGAGATCGGCGGCGGTGGGCGCATCGCTGGCGAAGACTTGGGCGGAAAGCAGGTGGAGTTGCTCGAGGAGGCGTTTAACCAGCAGACCGTCGGCTGGGATGGTTTGGGGGGCGGTGGCGCCGGGGTCGCGGCGGATGATTTGCCACGTGGCGGCTTCGGCGGAGTTGGCCGGGGCTTCGAGCCGTTGCAAGGTGAGGGTGGGGTCGCCCGGGGTGTTGGGCGCCCGGAGGGTGATGGCGGTGACGGCGCGGGGGTCAAAATCGAGCACCCGTTTCTCGCGCAGGGCTTCCTGGGCGCGGTCGAGCGTTTCCTTGAGTGATTTCTCGCCGGTGGGAACCGCGACAGTGAATACGGCGGGGCGACCTTCGATTTGGGCGTAAAAATCCTGCGTCGTCGGGGCGGCGATGGCCGGCGGTGCCGTCGGCGAAAGGGCCGGAGCGATTGGGCGAGGGTCGGGCGGCGGAGTGGGGACAGGTGCACCAAGAAGCAACGTCTCACGCCGATTGTTGCCCTCGATGGTAATGCGGAAGACGGGCGCGGCTGACGGCAACGCGGCCGGCAGATTGTCGGTCACGAACGCTTTGGCGCGGAGGGCCCCGAGGGCGGAGAGCGTGCGTTCGGTCTCGTCGGTGCTGGCGCGGGCGACGATGGGGGTGTCGAAGGTCCAGCGCTGGGCGCCGTCGCGGCGGAGGGCAACGCGCGTGGTGCTCTGGATGCGCAGGGAACGCGCCTCGAAGACAGGGATAGTGAGCAGGGTGTCGGCCCGGATCTGGTCGATGGGGAGCGCGAGAGAATCGAGCAGGGCGCGGGAGACGACGTGGATGCGTTTCTCGTCGGGTGAAAGCAGGTAGAGACGGTTGCCGATCTTGGTGGTGTCGCCGAGGCGCACGGTCGTCTTGAGTTCGGGGACGTTGCCTTCGGGAGAAGCGCCGTTGCTGAACTCGAGTGTGAGCTTGGGCCGGTCGAGCCCGTAGTCGGCGAGGGACTGACCATTGGCTTTCAGATCGGCGACAGCGAAACTGGTTTCGTGATCCAGAAACTGAAGGTCGGAGACTATCCGTGCCACCACCGTGGGGTTTGCCGGCCAGGCGAGGGGTTCCGTGATCTGCCAAGTGTCGGCCGTGCGTTTGAGCGCGTAAACGGTGCCGGTGGAATTGGTGAGGGTAAGGGTTCTGATATCGGCCGTCTCCGAGCCCAGAACCCTTCGGCGGGCTTCGAGGGAGGCGCGCTCGGTGCGCCAGTCGCGCTCGAACTTAAAGATGAAGAAGAACAGCGCGACATTCAGGAACAACAGGACGAGCGTGACTTTGGTGCGCATTTTTAAGTTTAAGTCGGAAGTTTAAGTTTGAGAACGATGCGGGCCGGTATGACGGCGTCGGTCAGCGACGCCCTACGCGGTGGAGGAATTCAATGGCGACGCGTCCAGTAGACGACGAGGCCGAGGAAGGCGGCGATGCCCGGCAGGCCGAAGAGGAGGGCGTAGCGGAGTTGGGCGAGATCGTTGGCGCTGAGCGAGAGTTGGAAGCGCTCGATGGGTCGGGCCGGGATGTTGGGTTGGGTGTCGCCGACGTCGGTCCAGTTCACCGCGTTGAGGAAGGCGGCGAGGTTGCCGGCGTTGGCGATGCGGGAGTTGGCGATCACATCGCCGCTGCCGAAGACGACGAGACGGCCGCCGCGAACGCTGAAATCGAGGCCGGCCCGCACGGCGACGCGCTCGGCCGCGGTGACCACGCCGAGGCGGTCCTTGGGCTCCATGCCGGGGAGCGGGCGGATATCGACGCCGGGATCGTAGCGGACAGGCACCCGATCGCGGTAGCTGCGTTCGCCCCAGGCGGTGGGCGACGTGGCGGCGAGGGTGAGGGTGGTGAGAGTGCCGCCGAGGGCGCGGCCGGGATCGGGGCGCACGGTGCGGGTGGCGCCGAGCCGCAGGGTGAGGCCGAAATCGAGGAGGGTTTTAGTGATCGGGTGCGGTTGAAAGGCCCCGATGATAAGGTCGCCGTCCTCGGTCATGTTCCCGTTGCTAATATCAACGACGACGTCGTCGTCGACCAAAATGCCCCAGTCGAGGAGCACCTCGTCGAGGCCGAGGGCGGAGGCACTGAGGCCGGGCGCGAGAAAGAGAATGAGCCGGCCGGCGTTGGTCGAAAGGTATTGGCGGAGGAGTTCCTGCTCTTTCGGTTCGAAGCGGCCTTGAGGCGCGACCGCCACGAGCAACGAGGCTTTTTCCGGAATGGCGCGTGCGACCGTGAGGTCGATTGATTCAACATCAAAATTTCGCAGACGAAGCTGATCGCGCACGAGGGAAAGCCCGCGATTGGGGTCGGCGTCCTCGGGGCGGAGTTCCCCGTGACCGCCGAGAAAGTAGATTTTCTTCCGCTCGGGGCTGGAAACATCGAGCAGCGCGGCGGTGAGGACCTGTTCGCCGAGGAAGGCGTTGCGCTCGGGTTTGCCGTCTTTGCCGCGGGTGGTGCGGTAAAGCTCGTCGATGGTGAGGACGCTGCGCCGGTCGCCAGCGAGCAGTAGAATCAGGTCGGGCTGATCGAGGCCGAGCGGTTCGGCTTCGCGGCGGTTTTGGTAAACATCGATGTAGTCGACTTTGATGGCGCCGTCCCGGTTGGACTCGGTAGCGAGACGATATTCCTGAAGCAGGCCGCGAACTTCAGGGTTGGTGGCTTCGGCGTTGAGGGTGACGACAATCCGCACGGGCCGGGGGAGATCTTTGACGTAGGAGAGCGTCTCCGGGGAAAGGGAGAAACTCCGGTAGCGGGTGAGATCGAGTCGGACTGGATGGTTGTCGGCGAGATAGTTCAGGCCGCCCACGAGGGTGAGCACGAGCATCGCCTGGAGCATCAAGTTGAGCGTGCGGAGCCAGCGGGTGGCGCGGAAACTGTTGAGGAAAGAGGGCAAGGCCGGAAGGTGAGGAACCGAGGTTTGGGCGAAGTGGAGGTTGGGCTCAGCTGTGGATCAGTTTCGCTTCAACCGAGAAGATACTAAAGATGAGCGCGAGCGCCGTGCCGCTGAAGTAAAAGAGCAGGTGGCGGGTATCGATCACGCCCCGCGTGAAATCGTCGTAATGGGAAAATACTTGGGCGTAGTCGACGGCGGCTTTGGCGGGAGCGAGGACGTCGCGGCTGAGAAATGCGGCTTCGCCTAACCAGCGGCCACCGATGATGAGTGCGGCGAGCATCACAAACGCGAGAATGCCGGCGACGGCCTGGTTGCGGGACAGCGAGCTGGCGAAGACCCCGATCGCCACAAAGAGCAGGCCTGATACGGCGATAAAAACGTAGCCGCCGATCAAGGGGCCCGAGTCCAGCAGCCGCGGATCGTTGGAGAAACTTTTCAGGATATAGAAAAATCCGGCGGTGGCGCCCCAAAGGGTCACATACAAAATGTAGGCAGCGCTGTATTTGCCGAGCACAACCTCGGTGGTGGTGACCGGAGTCGTGAGCAAGGTCTCGATGGTGCCGAGGCGGCGCTCTTCGGCGAGGCACCGCATCGTGAGGAGCGGCACCATAAAAAAGACCGGCAGAAAAAACGTGGAGAAAAAGACGATGGCGGGAGACGCCTCCTGCGGCGCCTTGGTGTAACTCTCCAAAATGCCCGTGAAGATAAAGCCCATGAAAAACAGGAAGGCGGTCGCGGCGATGTAGGTGCTCGGGCTCACCAGTAACATGCGCAGCTCGTGGCTGAGGAGCGTGAGAAAGTGTTTCATGGGATCGGGCCGGAGGGTGGCAGCTTGGGGAGATTGGGTTGAGTGGCGTCCCACGTGCGCCGGGTGGCGGCGAGGAAGACGTCTTCGAGCGTCGGGTGGGCGCGACTCAGGGCGCGAACGCGGTAGTTTTGGGCGATCAAAGCTTGGAGGAGCGGCTCGCCAAACTCATCGTCTCGCTCGGTGGCCAAAGCAAGTTGGGCGAAGCCGGCGGCATCCGGTTCGCCGGCGGCCGTAATTTTGAACGATGGTTCGACGGCCTGCAGCAGGGCGGGTAGCCCGGCGATGTTGCCGGCCACGGTGAGGCCGTAGGCGGTGCGGCCGAGAACTTCCCGACGCAGGGCGGCCGGGGTGCCTTGAGCCACGACCCGGCCGCGGTTGATGATGAGGACTCGGTCGCAGGTCATCTCGATTTCGGGGAGGATATGCGAAGAGATGATGACGGTCATGCGCCCGCGCAGACCGGCGATGAGATCCCGGACGATCAGAATCTGATGCGGATCCAGGCCAATCGTGGGCTCGTCCATGATGATCACGGGTGGCTCCGCGAGGATGGCCTCGGCGATGCCGACGCGTTGGCGGTAGCCCTTGGAAAGCTGACCGATGATTTTGTGGCGGACGCGTTTTAGGTCGCAGAGTTCGAGCACCTCGTCGATGCGCGGGCCGAGCTTGCGGCGGGGGATTTCTTTCAGCCGGCCGCGAAAATACAGATACTCGCTGACCCGCATATCCTCGGGGAGCGGATTGTTTTCCGGCATGTAACCGATGAGGCGTTTGACCGCATCCGGCTCGGTGGCGACCGAGTGACCGCAGATCCGGACCGTGCCGGAGTTTGCCGGCAGGTAGCCGGTGAGAATGCGCATCGTGGTGGACTTGCCGGCGCCATTCGGGCCGAGGAAGCCGATGATCTCTCCGCGGGCCACGGTGAAGCTGAGGTCGGCGACCGCCGTCATGCCCGCGTAGGATTTTACGAGGTGATCGACTTCGATGGCAGGTGGGAGCGGGTCGGGCATTGCGGAAGTAAGAGCCTAGGCGGCGGGGTTTTTTTCCAGCGTGACCTCGCCGGCGGGGAAGCGGTGGGTTCGGCCGCGGCTGGTTTTGAGGAGGAGCGCGCCCTCGTCGTCGACGCCGAGGACGGTGCCGGGGTGGCGACGGGTGCCTTCAAGGACCGTGACGGTGCGACCGCGAAGAACATCATAGTGGTGCCAAAGAGCCGCGAAGGTTTCGGCGTAGTCACCGTCGACGAAACGCTGGTAAGCGAGAAGAACGCGGCCGATCACGGCGGTGGTGAGGCGGTTGAAATCCAGCGAGGCGCCGGTAAGTTCGGCGAGGGAAACTGCGCGCAGGCCTAGGTCGGTGGGCCAGGCGGAGGCCGGGCTGTTGAGGTTGAGGCCGAGACCGAAAACGAGGTCGCGGATCTGATCGGCGTCGACGCGGGCCTCGGTGAGGATACCGCCGGCTTTACGCCCGTCGAGAATGAGATCGTTGGGCCACTTGAGACCGGGCTTGAGGGCGGTGGCGTTGGCGATGAGTTCGCAGAGATTGAGGCCCATCCAAAGCGTGAAAGGCGTCATCCGCGTGGGCGCGAGGAGGGGGCGAAAGGCGAAGGAGATGTAGAGATTGCCGTTGGCCGGGGCGTGCCATGGGCGGCCGAGGCGGCCGCGGGCTTTGGTCTGGCGCCGGGCGATGATCGCGAAAGGCGCGACGCGGCCTGCGGCGAGTTGGCGGGCGGCTTCGTCGTTGGTGCTGTCGGTTTCATCGAGAACGGTGAGGGAGAAGTCTCGGGGTCGAATCTTGAGCTGGGCCTCGATCAGGCCGGCATAGGCGTCGGGCGGTGGTGAAACCAACCGGTAGCCGCTGGAACGACGGGTCTCGATGCCGAAACCGGCAGCGCGAAGTTTTTCGATGTATTGCCAGACGGCGACGCGACTGACGCCCAGCTTCTTCGCCAGATCGCCACCTGAAACCCAACCGGTCTGGCGCGCGAGTAGGGCGCGGATGACGGTGGGTTCTGGTGATGACATGGGTTCGAAAAGGGAAAGAGAGTTGAGTGCTGGACGTTGAGCGATGAGGTCTGAAAGGAGGAAGGTTGAAAAGCGGGAGGCTGGGGCGCAAGGTGGCTCCCATGACTTTTGCGAAATTTAGTGAGGCGGTCGCGGGCGCCGGGAACGCGCCGTCGACGGGTGTGAGCGGCGCGAGGGCCGCGCTATGGCACGATGCCCGCGGCGATTGGGAGGCGGCCCATAACGCGGCGCAGGCGGACAAGAGCAAGGCGGGGTCGTGGGTCCATGCGTATCTGCACCGCAAAGAAGGCGACAAGGGGAACGCGGGCTACTGGTATACTCTCGCCGGGCGGCGGATGCCGTCCAAAGGGGTGACGCTGGCGGCGGAGTGGGAAGAGATCGCGCGGGCGCTGAGTGGCGGAGCGTGAGCGCCTGACGAGGGCGTGTGGCGTGGGCTTGGCGTGGAGGGCGGGTCGGAGACCCTGCCCTACGGTTTACTGCTTTTTTTGCCAACCGTAGTCGCCGGCGCGCATCGTCGTGTTTTGGATGTCGCGTTTGATGTAGGCACCTTGGGCTTTATCGCGGGCGCTGATCATGTCGGCGGCGTCGTTGAGCACGGTGATGTTCTTCAGGCGTTCGTCTTCGGCATACATCGCGAGGGCGCGCGCTTCTTGGGTTTGGCCGAAAATGGGGATCGTGAAGCGATTGAGTGTCCGGCTGGCCTCCGTGCTGTAGCGGCGCATGGCGATGTTGGCCAAGCCTTGCTGGGTGTTGATGTCGCGCTCGCGGAAAACGGGCGGCTTGGCGTCGCGCACCACGTAATCCGGGAGGCGGATGATGGTATTCTTGGGCTTGTCGATCTCGCGCAGGTCGGGTTGCTGCTCGATGGGCGTGGGCGGTGGGGCGGGCTTGGGCGGATTATACTTCGGCATCGCGGCGGCGAGGGAGGCGGCAACATCGCCGGAGATGGCGCGCTCGCGTTTGCGCGAGGCGGGAGCGGGTTCGCCCGGGGCGCCGGGCGCGGCCGCCGGCGGATTTTGAGCCGATGCGACGGCCGGCAGGAGCGCGAGGACGGCAAGCACGAGGGAGCGGCGAACGAGACGTTTCATGGCGGTTAAAATAGGAACGGTGAAACGGACGGTGGTTCCGACAGGGTTTAAGGAATACGCTAACGGTCGGACGAAATGTGGTCTAGCGACGGCGGTAGTTCAAGCGTCCCGACGCGAGTGGACGGGCTCGGCGTGGCCGGGTCAGTTGAGCAAAAACTTCCGCTCGCGCAGCCAGTAGAGACACTGGTCGGCCCACGGGGGCGCGGGTTTGCCGGGGCGCCCCAGGCCGAGGCCGTGCGCGCCTTTTTCGTAAATGTGCAGCGAGTAAGGCACACCGGCGCGACGAAGGGCGGAGGCAAAGAGGTGGGCGTTTTCGACCGGCACGGCTTTGTCCTCGATGGTGTGCCAAATGAAGGACGGTGTGGTCTGAGCCGTGACTTGCAGCTCGGCGGAGAGGAAGTCTATGAGGGCGGGTTCGGGTTTGTCCCCGATTAGATTTTTTCTGGAACCTGCGTGGGCGAACTCACCGAAGGAGATGACCGGGTAACAGAGGATCGCGACATCGGCGCGGGAGCTTTCGCGGTCAACGGGGTCGGAGGCGGCTGGTGTGCCGGCGTCTGATTTCGTCGCGAGCGTGGCGGCGAGGTGGCCGCCGGCGGAGGAGCCGATGACGCCGATGCGGGCGGGGTCGCGGCCATCACGTTTCGCAAACGTGCGGACCAGGCGCAGGGCGCGGGCGGCGTCGTGGAGCATCGTCGGGTGGCGGTAGCCGTTGGAGCCGAGCCGGTATTTCAAGACGTAAGCGGTGATGCCGTTGGCGGCGAACCACTCGGCGTAGCCGGTGCCCTCGTGTTCGGCCAGGCTGCCATAGCCGCCGCCGGGGAGGATGAGCATGGTCGCGCCGGTGTCTTTGGCGGCGGCGGCGGGAAACGGCGTGAGGGTGGGAATATCTTGCGGGCGTTGGCCGAAGGCTCCGGGCGCGTCGCCGCTCCAGAGGCGGATCGGTCCGAGGATGAGTGGGTAGGGCACGGGGGCGGCGGTTTTGGGCATGGATTCGGTTTGGGCGGTGGCGGACAAGACCCCGGCCACGGTGAGGGCGAAGCAGGCAGTGAGCAGGCGAATTTTGGGCATGGGAGGTAAGCGGTTGAAAGAGGGGTGGGCGGGGCAGAGAGGCAAGGTGTAGGATTGCCGGTAGGGAGATACGAGGGCGGGAGCGGAGGGATTGAAACCCTAAAAAACTGAGGATCCTAAAACCTGACCGGGTTATTCACCTGCGGACTTGCCACGCGCTCCCCACGGGAAACGCTGCTCTGTTTTTCCCGCTGCCATGCGCCCGTCTGTCCTCCCCATCTATGAACTCGAATCCGCCGTCGTCGGCGCGTTGCGCGCGGGTGGGCGATTGATTGTGCAGGCGCCGACGGGTTCGGGCAAATCGACGCAGATTCCGCAGATGCTGCTGAACCACGGGTTTCTCGACGGCGGCGAGGCCGTCGTGCTGCAACCTCGGCGGCTCGCGGCGCGCATGCTCGCGAAGCGCGTGGCGGAGGAAGTCGGCACGGCGCTGGGCGACCTCGTAGGTTATCAGATCCGGCTGGAGTCGAAGGTGTCGGCAAAGACCAAAGTGCGTTTCGTGACCGAGGGCATTTTACTCCGGCAGATGTCGTTCGATGCGAAGCTGCGTGGGATCAACGCGCTCGTGTTCGACGAGTTTCACGAGCGGCATCTTTACGGCGATATCTCGCTGGCCCGGGCGATCCAGATCCAGCAGACGACGCGGCCCGACCTGAAGATCATCGTGATGTCGGCGACGCTCGATGCGGGGTTGCTCCGGGAGTATCTCGCGCCGTGCGAAGTGCTCGTGTCGCAGGGGCGGAGTTTTCCGGTTGCGATCGAGTATCTGCAACGCTCGCCGAACTTCGATCAGGAGCCGGTGTGGGACGTGGCGGCGCGCGAGTGCGAGCGCGTGGCGGGGCTCACGGGGGGCGACATGCTCGTGTTCATGCCGGGAGCGTATGAGATCAATCGCACGTTGCAGGCGATTCAGGGCGGGCGCGGGTTGCGGGAGTTTGTGAGCTTTCCGCTGCACGGGGAACTGCCGCCGGAGCAGCAGGACCGCGCAGTGGCGAGGACGCAGGCGCGCAAAATCATCGTTTCGACCAACGTCGCGGAGACCTCGCTCACCATCGACGGCGTGACGGCGGTGATCGACTGCGGGCTCGCGCGTCAGGCGCGGTTCGACGCCAACCGCGGCATCAACACTCTGCTGATCGAGAAAATCTCCGCGGCGAGCGCCGACCAGCGCGCGGGCCGCGCCGGCCGCACGGCGCCGGGCGTGTGCGTGCGGCTGTGGACCGAGCGCGAGCACGGCACGCGGGCGTTGCAAGAATTGCCCGAGGTCAAACGGCTCGATCTCTCCGAGGTCGTGTTGACGCTTAAATCCAGCGGCATCGACGATGTGTTTGGTTTTCCGTGGCTGGAAAAACCCGATGCGAAGGCGCTGGAGCGCGCGGAGCTGCTGCTCGCGGATTTGGGCGCGCTCACGGGCCAGGCGCGGTCGATCACCGAACTTGGCCGGAAGATGCTGCGGTTTCCGGTGCATCCGCGTTATTCGCGCATGTTGCTCGCGGCGCAGGAGCGGGGTTGCGTGCGACCGGTGGCGCTCATGGCGGCGCTCACGCAGGGTCGAAATTTCCTGCTGCGCGGCTCGACGAAGGACGTGGAGCAGGCGCGCGAGGACGTGCTCGGCGAGGAGCACGAGAGCGATTTCTTTTTGCTCATGCGCGCGTGGGGTTATGCCGACAAGGCCGGCTACAGCGTCGAGGCGTGTCGACGGCTCGGCATTCACGCGCAGGGCGCGCGGGCCGTGGGGCCTTTGTTTGAGCAGTTTTTGGAGATCGCGCGCAAGGAAGGCCTCGACGTGGGCGAGGCGCGCGTGGACGACGTCGCGGTGCGCAAGTGCGTGCTCGCGGGCTTTTCGGACCAGCTCGGCAAGCGGCTCGACGCCGGGACGCTGCGGGTTGAACTCGTGCACGGCCGCCGCGGCGTGCTGGCGCGCGAGAGCGGCATCCAGCAGGCGCGGCTGCTCGTCGCGGCGGAGATTAGCGAGATCGGGCGCGGTGACGGCGAGGTGAACACGCTGCTCACGCTCGCGACCGCGATCGAGGAGCCGTGGCTGAAGGAGCTGTTTGGCGACGATTACTACGAGGCGCGCGGCGTGCTCTACGACGAGCAGGCGAAGCGCGTGATCGCGCGGAAGGAGAAACGTTTCCGCGATCTCGTGCTCGAGGCCAAGGGCAACAGCGAGGACGTGCCGATGAACGAGGCCGCCGCATTGCTGACCAGGGAAGTGCTCGCCGGCCGGATCATTATCGAGGCTTGGGACGCGAGCGTGGAGCAGTGGATTGTGCGCGTGAACCGGCTGGCGGAGTGGTTTCCGGAGCTGGAGGTCAATGTGCTCACCGACGCTGATCGCGGCACGCTGATCGAACAAATCTGCTTTGGCGAAACGAGTGCGCGCGCCGTAAAAGAAAAAGCCGTGATGCCCGTGCTGCGCGACTGGCTGACAGCGGAGCAGCTCGCCGTGATCGACGATTATCTGCCGGAGAAGCTCACGATGGGGAACGGCCGGAAAGCGAAACTCACGTATCACAAAGAAGGCCCGCCGATCATGAGCGCGCGCATCCAAGAACTCTTTGGGGTCGAAGGGAAATTCACGATCGGCCACGGCCGCGTGCCGGTGAGATTTGAAGTGCTGGCGCCTAATCACCGCGCGATTCAAGTGACCGATGATCTCACAAGTTTCTGGCGCGACATGTATCCAAAGGTGAAGGCCGAACTCTCGCGGCGCTATCCGCGGCATGAGTGGCGGTGAGCCGGGATTGTAGCTCGATAAAAATTAGACAGGCAGCGATCGTCGCTCAGTAATTCGAGAGCTCTGGCCCATGCCTGAAGGCTCCCCCGCCTCGTGTTCAGATGGATGAGCAAGATGCCTTCGTGCCGCCCGGCTTGATCCGAAAGCATCCGACCCATCGCTCACAGAACCTTTGGCGAAACGTTGAGGAAGGCGTTGTCGTGACTCGGCTCGGACTTCAGGCGGTCAATGCGCCCCTTGATGCCTGATTTGATCGATTTTCTCCAGTGCTTGAAAATCAATGTATTCCTTAAAAAATTCTGCTTTCGGCGGACTGCACTCGGGTTTTGGATCGAGCATACGCCGCTTTTGCCGCTGGTTGTTCGGTTAAACTTACTCGGCTCACCTCGGCTTTCGCGGACAATGTGCGCCCCGGCTTCCAAGGTGAGAGTGCCTTTGGTGCCGGCGTTGGCTCCGCCGACTTCTTCTTGGTCATGGTTGAGTCCTCTCTTTGGCCCAACTCGTATCCGTCAAACTTGGGCAACCGCACCTTCACCCTCAGCATCGTTTTGCTGAGACTCGGAAATCCATTCACCGGTACCCTAGAAGCAAAAACGGCCGGCAGTGAAACACTGCCGGCTTAAAAGGAGCCCAGTTACTCAGACTTCTGGTTTGGTCTTACGCAGACCCGACACGCGATCGCCGGCCTTCCATTGGCCGCGTTTCTTTAAGATCTCGACCCGCTCGAAACGCTTGAGGACGTTGCGTTTGACGACGAGACCGGAGGTGCCTTGGAGACTTTTGTGCTGGGACATGGTGCTTAGAGTGGAGGTTTGAGACGAGTTAAAGGGTCAGAATACCAACGTTCGTTCGCGCCCATGACAAGTATTTTTCTGAAACGGAAGTCGTGGCGACGACGACCCATTGCGGAATTGAGTAGGGGTGCAGTGCGTGCACCCGGCGAGAAACCGCATCAAGATGTGCGGGTAGGCACTTGAAGGTCAGGCGGTACTCCTCTGCCTGCTCCGGCTTGCCCTGCCACCGGTAATACGACCGGATCGGCCCTTCGACTTGAATACAGATCGTCTCGCTCAGCAGGGTTGAATCGGTCGCGATTCGTTCGGCGTCGTTCGAGGTGCCAACGGTTGTCCAAGCGATCATGAGCATAATCACGAAAAAGCCGATTGAGGTGCGATGCGCAACATCGTTGCCGCCAACGCCGGGATTTCCTCGGGCGGCGGATCAGCGCGAACTTTGCCCTTTACAGGCGCGAGGGCGTGCTCTGTTTTCTTCACTCCTCTCCATGCAAAAGACCAAAAAGTCCGTGGCCAAGCGCTTCAAGCTCACCTCAACCGGTAAGCTCGTTCGCCGCACGCCTGGTTTCCGACATCTGTTGGCCGCGAAGAGCACGAAGCAAAAGCGCCGTGCCTCCCGCGACAAACTGGTGGCCGAAGGCCACGCTAAGCCGCTCAAACGCTGTCTCCCGTTCGGCCTTTAAGCCGATCTTCAGCAGCAAAATAAAAACTTCGCTCGGCGGGTGAAATCTTAAGCCGACCCGCCAGCGACTAACCAAAAGGAAAACACAACATGGCTCGTGCAACAAACTCCCCCGCTTCCCGCAAGCGGCATAAGAAAGTCCTGAAATACGCCCGTGGCTATTTCGGCAACAAATCCAAGCTCTTCCGCTATGCGAAAGAAGCCGTTCAACACGCGTGGCAATACGCGTATATCGATCGCAAAAAGAAGAAGGCCGACCGTCGTGGCCTCTGGATCGTTCGTCTCAACGCCGCCTGCCGCGCTGCCGGGATGACCTACAGCCGCTTCATCGAGGGTCTCCACGCCGCGAACATCACCCTCGACCGCAAGGTCCTCAGTGACCTCGCGATCCGTGACGAGATTGCTTTTAACGGCCTGGTGCAGCAAGCTCAGGACGCGTTGAAGGCCAAGGCCGCCGCAGCGCAGAAGGCCTAACCAAATCCAACGCGAGCCGGCCAGGCTCGCTCTCTGGAACCAATTTCAGAGGACGGGCTTCTCCGGAAGCGCGTCCTCTTTTTTTGTGTCGTCGAACCCCGTCGCTTTCTCGCCCGACTTACGTGTAGCTCTGGCCGTGGAAAAAATCCTCGGCTGATCCCTTTATCTTTCTCCCATGCAAGACCAACTCTCCGCTCTTCTCGCCAAGGCCGTCGCCGAGCTTCCGGCGATCGCAGCCCGACCCGACTTTGAGGCCGCCAAAGCCCGCTACGTGGGACCCAACGGCGAACTGACCGCGTTGATGAAGCAAATGGGGGCCGTGCCCAAGGAGGCGCGGCCCGCCATGGGCAAGTTAATCAACGAAACGAAAGCCCAGCTGCAGACCCACCTTGATGCCGCGCTCGCTCGTTTGGAAGCGGGCGAGCTCGCCGCGCAGCTGGGCCCGGCGGTGGACGCGACCCTGCCTGCCCCTGATGCCGGACCCGGCACGTATCATCCGCTGACGCTCGTGCGTGAAGAGATGTGCCGCATCCTCCGCAAAGTCGGCTTCACCGTCGCGGACGGTCCCGAGGTGGAGACCGAGTATTACTGCTTCGATGCGCTCAACACGCCCGCGGACCACCCGGCCCGCGATGCGCAAGATACATTCTATCTGCCCGATTCAGCGCGCTTCGCCAACGTCACCAAGAAAACCCCCGGCGAGAAATATCTTCTCCGCACCCACACCTCTTCGGTGCAGATCCGCACGATGCTCAAGGGCGAGCCGCCGATCAGGATTGTTTCTCCGGGCCGCGTTTACCGGCGTGATACGACCGACGCGACCCACTCGGCCAATTTCCATCAGTTGGAATGTCTCTACGTTGATAAGAACGTCACGGTCCGGGATCTGAAGGCTCTCCTTGATTACATTTTCGAATCCCTCCTCGGGAAAGACACCAAGACTCGGTTCCGCCCGCACTATTTCGGTTACACCGAACCCAGCTTCGAAGTCGATCTCAGCGCCAAGCACCTGCCGAAAGTGAAGAAAGAATGGATCGAAATCGGCGGCTGCGGCATGGTTGATCCCTCCGTTTTCGCCGGTGTCGGCTACGACCCGGAGGTGTGGACCGGCTATGCGTTTGGCATGGGGCTCGAACGCCTCGCGATGCTGCTCTACGGCATCGATGACATTCGTTATTTCTACCAAAATGACCTCCGCTTTCTGAAGCAGTTCGCCTGATTTCCTTCCGATGAAAATTTCCCGCAATTGGCTCCAATCCTACGTCGATCTCGGCGGTATCTCCGAAGCCGAGATCTGTCGCGCGATCACGTTTCTCGGTTTCGAGGTTGAGAACGTTATCCGAACGGGCGCGCCGCAGCTCACAAACGTCCTCGTCGGTGAAGTTTTGACGCGCAACAAACACCCCAACGCCGACAAGCTCTCGGTCTGCACGGTCGCGCTCGGCGATGCCCTCGGGGTGAAGACGATCGTGTGTGGCGCCCAGAACTACGTCGTCGGTGACCGCGTCCCCGTCGCGTTGCCCGGGGCCGTGCTTCCCGGGGATTTCGTCATCAAACAATCGAAAATCCGCGGTGAATCCTCCGATGGCATGATGTGCTCGGCCAAGGAACTTGGCCTCTCGGAGGACGCCACGGGCCTGCTCATCCTTGCGGACCGTCCGCTGCTTGGCGCGCCGATCAACTCGGTTCTCCCGCCTGGGGACACGGTTTTCGATATCGAGATCACGCCCAACCGTCCCGATTGCCTTTCGCACCTCGGCATCGCCCGGGAACTCTCCGCTTGGTTCAAAAAGGACCTAGTTTACCCCCAGAAGAATTTTCGGGGCGTGATGGCGAATAACGCGGCCACGCGCGCCGATCTGCTGGCCTCGGTTCGCGTCGATGCGCCCGAAGACTGCCCGCTCTATTTGGCCCACGTGATTTCGGGCGTTAAGATTGGCCCGAGCCCCGCGTGGCTCCAGGCGCGCCTCACCGCCGTCGGCCTCCGTCCGATCAATAACGTCGTCGACGTCGGCAACTATGTGATGCTCGAAACCGGTCAGCCGTTGCACGCCTTCGACGCGCGTAAACTTGGCGGCGCTCAAATCATCGTTCGTCGCGCCGTCGCGGGAGAAAAACTCACGACGCTCGACGGCAAGGAGCGCGTGCTCACTACCGAGATGTTGGTCATCGCGGACGCCACCAAGCCCCTGGTCATCTCCGGCATTATGGGCGGCGTGGATTCCGGCGTCAGCCCCGACACCACCGACCTCGTCCTCGAGTGCGCGTTCTTCAAGCGCCAGTCCATCCGCGCCACCGGCAAGCGACTCGGGCTCTCTTCCGATTCGTCCTATCGCTACGAACGCGGCGTCGATGTTCACAGTTCCCTCGAAGCCGCTTATCGTGCCATTGATCTGATCATTGCGACCGCTGGTGGAAATGTCGTCGGCCCCGCATTCCGCGTCGGCAGCGATATCCCGTGGCAGCGTGAAATCGTCGTCACCCACGACTACATCACCGAAAAACTTGGCTTCGACATTCCGGCCGCCGAGATGCGTGCGGCCTTCGAAGCACTCGAGTTCACCATCACCCGCGAAGAACCCACCGCGCATCC